>JADZDA010000079.1 GCA_020851255.1 Burkholderiales bacterium
ACGTCGCTCCTGGCGCTGACGTGCCGCGCCCAGGGCATGCCCGACATGCCGCAGATGTCGCCCGCGGAGCTCGCCGAGGCGCAAGCCGCGTGCGACGGTCTCGCGAAGCTCCCGAATCCGCCCATGTCGGTGCAGGCCTGCAAGTCGATGCTCGGGATGTCCTCGACGATGCAGCGCATGGAATCCGCGTCCAACGATCCGTCGGCACGACGCCCGGGTGACGAAGCGATGTCCTGCGACGCGATCTTCAAGGAGATGAGCGCGCTGGGTCCCACCGAAACCGCGGGCTCCGGGCCGGCGATGTCAGAGGCGGCGCTTGCCGATTCGGCCAGGCTGCGAAGCCGGCAGCAGGGCGAGATGGCCGGTTTCATGGCTGGAACGTTCGCGCTCGGCGCCGCGATGGGCGCCGCCTCGCTCGTCATGCCGGGATTCGTCGCGACCGCGATCGCCGCCGCATGGGCTGCGAGCGCGGCGGCGCTCGGCACCGGGATGGTCGCGGAGCACAACGCGCTGCGTCCGCAGCGCGATCAGGCTATCGTGGCGACGACCGCCGAGTTCGAGGAGGCGATGCTCTCGAATCCGCGCTTCGCGCGCCTCGCCGACCTCGGGATGCAGAAGCGCTGCGAAGCACCGGCGGGGTCAGTGCGCTAATCCCGACACCGAATCGACACCCGTCTCCCGTCACCCGGCGCTCGAAACGCAACGACCGGCGATCACCATCCGAAAATTCCCCGTCGTCGCGCCATGGCACGTTTCAATCGAGTCCGACCCCATCGATACTCTGACCCCATCGAGGCTCTGACCCCATCGAGGCCCTGACCCCATCGATGCTCATCGGCGCGAACGTTGTGCCGGCGCCCCCGGGCTGCGTGTCTCCAGGTGACGGAAGGTGATCCGCCCCTTGGAGAGATCGTAGGGCGAGAGTTCGAGCGACACCTTGTCGCCGGCGAGGATGCGGATGTGGTGCTTGCGCATCTTGCCCGCCGAGTACGCGACCAGCTGGTGCCCGTTGTCGAGCGTGACGCGGAAACGCGAATCGGGCAGCGCCTCGCTGACGACGCCGTTCATCTCGAGCAATGCTTCCTTGGCCATGCGAGGTCTCCAGGTCTGGCGGGGGCGGCGATTCCCGCCGGCGGCCGCCGCGCCTGCGAGATGAACGGACGAGCGGGCGCAACGGGGCACGCCGCTGGCGGCGCGCCCGAAGCACGGTACGGGACCTACGGTCGCCGTGGCGCGCGCTCGGCGCGGCACGGGACGCAACGAGACGTTGCGAAGAGCGGGCATCGCAGCCTCACGGCCGCGACGCCCGGACATCGATCAGAGGACCTTGATGCCGGAGGCCTGCGGGCCCTTCGCCCCCTGCTTGACGGTGAATTCGACGCTCTGACCCTCGGCGAGGGACTTGTGCCCCTGGCCCTGGATCTCGGAGAAATGCGCGAAGAGGTCCTTGCCGCCGTCCTGCGGCGTGATGAATCCGAAGCCCTTCGCGTCGTTGAACCACTTCACGGTACCGGTAGCCATTTTCTCGTTCCTTGAATGATGAATGCGGATTTTTCGCGCGTGGGATCGTCCCACGGCGAGCTAGCGATCAAGAGACGTGAACCTGGGAAACCTGAGGTGCGCCGCTACGGTCGACTGCAGCGGGCCGAGGAAAACCGGAGGGAAAACGAAGCTCTCACGAAAGCCCGAGAATTGTAACCCCTTTCGAGGGCGATGTCGACAGGAATATTTTCGTGGCCCGGGGCTTGAATCGGCGGGCGCCGTTGTCGCCGCGCGAGCATCGCCCGCCGGTGCCCGCGCGCCTGCAGGACAACCCCGACAGCTGGATCCGCTACACCGACCTCGTCTTCATCGACCAGGTCTTCATCGACCTGGTCTTCATCGACCTGGTCTTCATCGACCTGGTAGGCACCGGATAGAGCCGCATGCTGCCCGGGCCCGACGGCAAGCCTCGCGACGCCAAGCCCTGCCCCCGGCCCGGACAAGACGAAGACACCCGGGCGCTGACCGCGCTCTGGCGTCAGTACACGCGGCGATAGCGGACTTCGTTGAACCGATCGCCGCGCTGCGCGGTGACGAAGCCCTCGCGCGTCTGGTCGATGCTGAACACCGCGCCGCCGACATGAAGTTCGCCGCCGTTGATCCAGCCGCGGAGCGTCTCTCCACGCGTTTGAGCGGTCATGCGGCCGTCCGAGTCGATCCGCATCTCGACGTCGGCTCCGAACTGGGAGTTGTAGCCGCGGAACGTGCCCACCATCCAGCCCGGTACGTACGACGTATGCCGCGACCCGTAGTAGTTCTGGTCGCGGTAGCGGCCATCGTCCACGTGGTCCTTGTTCGCGACCAGCGCGCCCAGGATCGCGACCGCGGCGACCGCCCCTGCCACCTTGGCGGCATCCCGATTCCCCGACGACGACTCGCCGTGCGTCTCGACGCGGAAGTCGGCTTCGCATCCGCGGTCCACCCAGATCTCGCGGCGGTCGTAATCCCAGGAACGGCCCTGATCGCAGCTCGCACCGGAGATCCTGCGTTCGAGGGTCACGTAGCCCGGCTGGGAGAGCCGGCAGGTGTTGTGGTGGCCGCCGACTCTGCCGCAGCGCAACGTGTAGTCCGCGTAGACCGCGGTCGTGAAACAAAGCGCGATGCCGGTGACGATCGCGCGGGACGCCATGCGCTGGTTCGAGTACATGCGGGAATCTCCGAAAGGGCGGCGTTCGTGTCAGGAAATACCGGACATCGCCGCCTACCCGGGCCCGTTTCCCGCACCCGCCGGCACAAGCCGACTCCGCAACGTGCAACGCTCACCCGGAAGGCAGACCGCATTCTAGCGATGCGATGGAAACGTCGGCAACTGCATCGTGGCCGCCGCTCGCGCGACGGCGCACGGGATCCAAACGCGATCTGCGTCTCGCCGTGCGCCCGCACCCGCACGCTCAGCTGCCGGAGCCACGGCCGGGTCGCAGCAGGCGACCCCGGGAGCGTTGCGGGTATCCTGCACGTAAGGTACCGTCGTCGACCGGCGACCATGAGAGGGCCACCGCGGGCCAGCGATCCACCGTGGTCGGTGCCGACATCGCCACAGCCGCCAAGAGGGAATCACCGGGCATGCTGGACTGGAAGTTGCGATTGCGTGTGTTCATCCAGCGGCTGACCCAGCCCACCTGCGCCTGCATGCTCTTCATGTCGGCGCCGACCTTCGCGAACCTGGTGAGCCTCTCGCACTGGAAGATCGCGCTGCAGACCGGCGTGGGCACCGGAATCCTCGCGCTGCTGCTGACCCTGACGCCGCTGGGCAGACTGTTCGAGCGCCGCTACAGCAACGCGGTGCTGATGGGTGTCCTGACGACGCTCGCCGACCTGTGGTCGCATCCCGGACGCCATGACCTGGGTCCGTTCGATTTCGAGTACGGCGAGGCGATCCTGACCGGCGTCGTCTCCGGCCTGCTCGTCCTGGCGACCTCGTTCCTGATCGAAGAGCGCGGGCGGCGCGTCCGATCGGCCTGGGCGCGCGTCCGGCGACGGAAGCCGAAACCGGATGCCGAGCGCGACGTCCCACCGGACACCACGCCCAGGACCCAACCGGAACCCTAGGTCGACAGGAGCCTCGTCTCAGCCCGGGTTCCCGGACTACCGCGATTCGCCGGCACTGCCGCGCCCGGCTCCCAGGACGCGTTCGCGCAGCGCCGTCGACGAAATCCCCGGCGTATAGGGAACCAGTTCGAGGCCGTGCGTCGCCAGGATCTCGCCGTACATGCGCTCGCGTGCGGCCGCGTCGAGATCGTCGGCATGGCAGACCACGTCGACGCCGAGCGCATCGAGGTAGCGCGGCGACACCGCGAGCGGCGCGTCGGGGACGACCTGGTCGACATACCGGCACGCGGCCACGACCGCGATGCGCTCGGCCATCGTCTGCACCGGCGGATCCTTGTAGCCCGCGATCGTCGTGTCGCTGTGGATGCCGACGACCAGCCGTCCGCCCAGCGCCCTCGCCTGCCTCAGGAAATTGACATGGCCCGCGTGGAACAAATCGGCGCACATGTCCGTGTAGACGACGCGTGTCGCGCGCGCTGCGCCGTGCGCGCGCCGGCCCGCCCCGGCTCGCCGCGCCGACCCGTCCCGGGATCCAAGACGGCGCCACAGCTCCCCCAGCGTGTCGGGAACGATCCTGTGCACGTCCCGCGTCTGCGGCCGCGCGGCCGGATTCCAGCGCACGGTGCAGCGCCGCCACCGGCGACGCCGGTCGCGGTGGTTCCAGCCGCCCGAATCGAACTCGATGCGCCAGTTCGGATAGAGCGCGTCGAGCACCCGGTCGGGCCGGGCCGGGACGTGCACCGGCACGCCCTCGAACCGCGCCGGCCGCGACGGCAGCAGATCGACGGCATCGAGCACGGTGCGCGCCGACCCGTCCGGGTAGAGCACCACGCGATCGTTCTCGCATGCATGGCGGAAGAGGTCGATGAACGGCCAGCCGTTCGGGCTTCGCGAAGACGGCGGCGCCGGGCGCAGCGGTTCACGCGCCCACACCGTCGCGAAGAGACCGAACCGTCGATGGCCGGCCGTGCGAACTTCGAGGTCCGGCGCCGCCGCGAGCGCCGCGACCACACGTTCGAACTCGCCGAGTTGCACCAGCAGGTCGAGGTCGTCGTCCCAGGGAATCACGCGACCGTCGTGGCGGACGTGGCCGAGCAGCGTGCCGCCCTCGATCATCGGCGACACGCCGGCGCCTTCCGCGACGCGCAGGGTCCGGTCGAGCAGGCGGCGCGCCTGCGCGAGTTCGTCCGGCGTCCACGCGTTCGCGAACGCGGGTTGCGGCAATCCGGGAGGCAGCATGCGGGGAGTCCGCGGGGGGCGGCCGGTCGGCGAGACATCAGCGGCAATTCGGTGCCGATTCTACCGGCTCCTCCGATCCCACCGGGTTCCGGCGCGACCGGATATCCCGCCGCTACCTGACCGGAAACGCGCGCGCGAGCTCCTCGATGACCGACCGGCGGATGTCGCGCATTTCCTGCACGTCCCGTACGCCCGGATGCGCGCGCGTGAGGAACCCGAGGTTGGTCTCGGCACCGGAGAGCAGGAAGCCCGGCATCGCGACGACGTAGCGCGCCGCCGGGTCGATCGCCGCGCCCCGGACCCGCCACGCGCCGCCCTCCTTGCGCGCGCCCCAGGCGTGCAGGTAGCCGCCCAGCCCCTGGTTGTTCTCGCCGACATCGAGCACTCGCGCGAGCAGCGCCCCGTCGAGCGTCGCCCGCACCGACTTACCCCCGAATGGCAGGACGCGGATGATGTCGTATTCGGTGACCGGCCCGGGCGGCACGACATCGTCGATGCGCACCGAACCGCCGTTGAACAACGCGACATCGGCGGCGCCGGCCTCGCGCGCGAGTGCGGCGGCGATCAGATCGGTCAGACGCCCGGCCCGGTTGCGCACGGTCGACTCGCGGCCATCGAGCGGTTCGGTGCTCACCGCCACCACCGTCTCGGGCGCGAAACCCTCGCGGCGGAACGCCTCGAACCCGCGCTCGACCCAGCCCCGGGCGAGCGCATCGACATCCGGCGCCGAGGCGACCGATTCGTCGATCGGCTTCAACCGCACCGCGATCTCGGGCCGCGTGCCGGGCGCGCCGAAGGTCAGCGTGACGATCGCGAGCGAGCGGACGTTGGCGTCGGCTTTGACGATCGGCGTGAACCGCGGCCCGCGGTACGCGAGCCAGTTCTCGTGCTCGTGGCCGCCGAGCACGAGGTCGATGCCGGGCACCGCGTTCACGAATTCGTCGTCCTGCTGGAGCGCGAGGTGGGTCAGCGCCACGATCGCGTCGACGCGGCCGCGCAATTTGCCCACTTCGGCGTTGGCGGTGGCGATCGCGTCGTGGTAGCGCACCCAGTCCTTCGGGTTCGCATCGATGGTCACGGCGACCAGCCCGATCCGGATCGAGCGCCCGCCGGCATCGAGGGTCGCGATCGCCGAGGTCGGCACCCCCGGGAACGGCCGCCCCGCGGCGTCGGTGACGTTCGACGACACGAGTCGGAATTTCACCTGCGACAAATGCGCGCGGAACGCCGCTTCCGACACGTCGAACTCGTGGTTGCCGAACGTCGCCCAGTCGATGCCGACGGCGTTCAGCACGTCGACCATCTGCCGGCCGGCGAGCGATTGCCCGTCCACTCGGGCGGTCCCCAGCGCCGACGGGGACAGATAGTCGCCGCCGAGCGTGGTGATCAGCGCCGGCTGCGCGGATTTCAGCTGCCGGATGACCGTGGCCACGCGCGCGAGGCCGCCGGACTTCCCGCCTTCGACCGGCAGGATCTCGTAGACGTCGTTCAGGTGGACGAGCGTGACCGTGACCGGCCTGGATTCCGGCGGTGGCGTCGCGACCGGCTGCGCACTGGCCGCGGACACACCGGCGAGCACGGCGAACACGGCGGCCAGCGCGTACGCGAACACGCCGCCGAAATGCGAGGCGGCGAGACGGGTCGGCGTCGGGTTCGCGGGCACGGTGATCGATGTCGCTCGGACGGGTTGGCGCGCTGGACGGGCTGCGCACGCGCAGGCCCAGACCACGACCGACAGTGTATCCGGCCGGGAGCGACGACGGCGAGCGCCGCGCGCTACGCCCGGCTCACGCCGCGGGGGGCACCGACGCGCGGCTCAGTCGAAAGCCGGCATGGCAGGCGACGCAGGTCGCGGTCAATTCGGCGAGCGCCGACAGCGGGGGCCCGAGCTCGCCGGTCGCTGCGCCATCGCGTGCCACCACGGAGAACCGGCTCGCGCTGCGATGCATCGCGGTGCCCGCGTCCTGCATGCCCGGCGGCATGAACCGGGCGACCTCGTGCGCGCCGTGCAGCGCGAGCGAGGTCATCCCGAGACGCCTCTCCGCGACGTCCGCGGCGGCGTCGAAACGGCCGCCGGCGAGCGCCGACTGGATCTCCTGCAGCGCGAGCAGGTGGTCGCGCATGTTGGCGAGCGTGTGCTCGCGCATCTCGGCCGGGAACGCGACCGCGGTGCGCGGATCGTCCGCCGGACCACGCGCCGGTCCCGGGTTGGCCCCAACGGCGGCGTCACCGCCGTGTCCGGCCGCGCCGTGCGAGTGCTGGGCGCACGACAACGAGGACGAGACCAACGTCGCCGACAGGACGACGAGTGCGACGGCGGCGAATGTGCTGGCCAGGTGCATCGGGACCTCCGGGTGGCGGATCGGTCCGGCACGAATCGCCGCATCGGGTTCGATCGCGGCGCCGGACGGATCGGGCGACCGGGATGATGCGAGTCGGCGGCGAGCCGGTGATATGATCTCGATCATATGAACGGACGGCGGGGCACGGGCGGGTGCTCATCCCGGGCGCTCCGCCGGTCACGATTCCGCCGTCCCCCCCTCAGCCACGACCATGCCTCGACTCGCCCCCGCCAGCGCGTCCGCACGACCCGACAGCCCGGAATTCTTCCCGGCGGAACTCCGAGCGCGATCGCGCGAAATCGCTCTGGATTCCGGCCAGGTGATCTTCCGCACCGGCGAGCGCCCGCAGTCACTCCATTTCGTCCGCCGGGGAGAGATGGTGCTCGTTCGCCACTCGCGCGACGGGCAGCCGATCGTTCTTCAGCGCGTGCAGGAAGGCTTCATCGCCGAAGCGAGCATCGAGTCACCGCTCTACCACTGCGACGGCGTCGCGACCGCGCCCACGATCGTCCTCGCGTTTCCGGTCGCGGCGTTGCGCAGCGCGCTGGACACCGATACACGCTTCCGTGCCGCCTGGTCGCGCCATCTCGCCGGCGAGGTCCGGTCGCTGCGCGCGCGCTGCGAGCGACTCTCGCTGCACCGCGCGGCGGATCGGATCACGCACTATCTCGAAACCGAGGGCGTCGGCGGCGCGGTCGTGCTCGACCGGTCGATGAAGAGCTGGTCGGCCGACCTGGGGCTCACCCACGAGGCGCTCTACCGGACGATCGCCCGATTGAAACGCGCGGGCGAGCTGTCGGTCGACGGATCGCGGATCTCGCTACGGGCCGGGGCCCCGCCGCGCCCCCGGCGGGGCGCGTAGGTCGGTAGCGGCGCGCCGACCCGAACCCTCGCCGTGGCGTCCCGGCCATCGGGCGAGGACAATGGCGTTTCCGCCCCCTGCCCGGCTCCGATACGCGGAACCGTTGGGGGCGCCGGCTCCGCCGCCCCGGCAGCTTCGATGCGCGTACTCCTCGTCACCCAGGACTTCCCGCCCGAACGCGGCGGCATCCAGACCTATTGCCACGAGCTCGCGCGGCACCTGCACGCGCAGGGACACGCGGTGCGGGTCGTCTGCCCCGACCCGCCCGGGGCGGCCGAGATCGACGCCGCGCTGCCGTTCCCGGTGACCCGGGTGCGGATCAAGAACTCGCTGCTGTGGGCCTGGGTGCTCCGGCATCTGGACCGCGTCGTCGGCGAGTTCCGGCCCGACGCGATCCTCTACGCGCAGTGGCAGAGCGGCGTGTGGAACCTGTTGCCGGGCGAACGTGCCTCTCGTGCCGTCGCGCAGGCAACGCTCGTCCACGGCCGCGAACTCTTCCTCTCGGTGTTCCGGGGTCTGACGCGCCCGTTCGCCGCGCGCGTGCTGCGCCGGATGGACGTCGCGATCCCCAACAGCCGGGCGGTGCGCGATCTCCTGAAGCCCCTGCGTCCCTCGGGCGAAACGTCGATCGTGCATCCGGGCGTCGACGCGAGGCGTTTCTCGCGCGGGAACCACGACGCGGTCAAGTCGAGACTGGGCTGGAGCGGATGCCAGGTGGTCGGACTGATCGCGCGCCTGGTGCCGCGCAAGAACGTCGCGGCGCTGCTGCGCGCGGCGGCGGCGCTGCGCGAGCGCCATCCCGGACTGCGCGTGCTGGTCGGCGGCGAAGGCCCGGACGGCGACCGGCTGCGCGCGCTGTGCGGCGAACTGCGCCTCGACGACATCTGCCATTTCGCCGGTCCGGTCGCCGCCGGGGAACTCGCCGATCACTACGCGGCGCTGGACGTGCTGGTCATGCCGGCGGTCTCGACGCCGACCGACCTCGAAGGCTTCGGCATCGTCTACCTCGAAGCGGGCGCGCTGGGCGTCCCCTCGCTGGCCTACCGGTCGGGCGGGGTCGCCGACGCGATCAAGGACCGGCGCAGCGGCATCCTGGTGACACAGGGCGACGAGACCGCCCTGCAGGCGGCGCTGTCCGACCTGCTGGCCAACGAGCCGCTGCGCCGCCGGCTGGGCATCGAGGCGCGTGCCCGCGCCTCGGCGCTCGACTGGTCGGCGAACGCGCGGGCGATCGCCGACATCCTCGCCCGGTGCGCGGCGGCGAAGTCGCCCACCCGCGGGCCGCCCGACCCGGCCGCCCGGACGACGTCGCCGTGATTCCGGCGGTCGCGCACTTCGTCTGGCTGGGCGAGCGGATGCCCTGGACCGCGACACTCGCGATACGCTCGGCACTGCTGCGGGGCGGCTTCGAGCGCGCGATCCTCCACCACGAGGAGACGCTGGCGCGTTCGGACATCCTGTCGGAACTCGATCGCATCGACGGCCTCGCGCGCGAGATCATCGACCCGGAACGGATCTGCGACGACGCATCGACCGCGGACGCCCCGCTCTATCCGGTCTACCGCCAGCTCGACGCGCCGGTGGCGAGGTCCAATGTGCTGCGGTTCGCGCTGCTCCACCGGCGCGGCGGCGTCTACCTCGACACCGACACGCTCACCGTCCGCGATCTCGACGACCTGCGGGGATCCTGCGGCGCCTTCGTCGGCAGGGAGCGGATCGTCTACCCGGCCCGCGTCGCGAACTCGCGCAACCCGTTCACGCTCGCGGCCGCATCGATCCGGCGGGAGGTCCGCAACGGCCTGCGGTGCCTGCCCGACGGCTGGCGCGCGTTCAGGCGCATCGAGCGGTACGACCCCGAGGCCGAGAACTGCGCGGTGTTCGGATGTCGCGCGGGTCACCCGATGATACGGCGCCTGCTCGACGCGATCGCGCGGGTTCCGGCGCCGCGGCGGAACGTGCGCTACGCGCTGGGCACGCACCTGCTCCAGCGGACGCTCGCCGCGCATCGCGAGCACGGCGTGCGTGTGCTGGAGCCCGATGCGTTCTACCCGCTGCCGCCGGAGATCTCCGAGCACTGGTTCCGGCTGCGACGCCGCCTGCCGAGGCTCTCCGAAGTCGTGCGGCCGGCGACCCGCGTCGTCCACTGGTACGCGTCGGTGCGCGCCCAGCCGTGGCTCGCCCGGATCGACGCGGAGTTCCTGCGCCGCCACCGGGGGGACCAGCTGTTCAGCGCGCTCGCCTGCGACCTGCTCGACGGTGCGGCGGCCGACCGGCTCGCGACGCCGTGAACCCGACACCGCAGCCGGTCGCCGGTCCGACCGCAGCCGCATTCATCTCGGTCGTCGTGCCGATGCGCGACGCCGGTCGCACGCTCGACCGCTGCCTGCACGCGCTCGAGACGCAGGACCTCCCCGAGGACCGCTACGAGATCCTGCTCGTCGACAACGGCAGCACCGACCGCTCGGTCGAGATCGCGCGGCGCCATCCCCGCGTCCGGCTGCACGACGAACCGCGGCGCGGCGCGTACAACGCGCGCAATCGCGGCATCGACGCCTGTCGCGGCGGGATCGTCGCGTTCACCGACCCCGACTGCGAGCCGGCACGCGGCTGGCTGCGCGCCATCGACACGGCGCTGGCCGATCCGTCGATCGAAATCGTTTGCGGGCCACGCCGGGCCGGTGGCGACGGGCTGATCCGCTCGCTCGTCGACTACGAGATCGCCAAGGACGCCTCGGTCCTCGACGGCGATGATCCGACGTGCATGTACGGCTACACGGCGAATCTGGCGACGCGACGGCGTCTCTTCGACGAGATCGGCCGGTTCGTCGACCTGCCGCGCGGATCGGACGCGCTGTGGGTCGCCGAGGTCGCGCGGCGGCGAGGGTGCGGGGCGATCCGGTTCGCGCCTGACGCCTCGGTGATCCACCACGAGATGGATGGCCTCGGCGTCTACTACCGGAAGGTCTACTCCTACGCACGCCACCGGGTACGCGGCAACGCGATCCTGCCGATCCGCGCGCTGAGCGCCGCCGAACGATGGTCGGTGGTCCGCGCCGTCATGCGCGAACAGCGGGTCCCCGCAATGCGCGGCGCGATGCTGCTCGCGGCGCTCGCCGCCGGCGCGGCGGTCTGGACCGCGGGGTCGCTCGCCGGACGATTCGCCCGCCGTACTCGAGCGTCGCCGATCGATCCGGCTTGTGGCCCGGAAGGCCAGCCGGTACCATGCGACCCGATGGCCGGGCCTGTTCCCGGCACACACACGGTCGGCCCGGATCGCACGCTCGAAGCCCAGCGACGCCGGGTCGGCCATCCGCGGCCGCACAGGGCCGGTTCGAGCGAAAGGAGGTGATCCATGGATTTCATCGATCAGGTGGCTTTGGAGTACGCGTCCGACTGTTCGAGCGAGTGGTCGCACATCTAGTCGCCTCGCGGGGGCGTCACCTCGTGTGACGCCCCTGCCCCTGCCTTTCCACCCGGCCTCGCGCCGGCGCCCGCGGCCTGCGGCGCGACGACGTCAGCGGGTGCTCGATCGCCCGGTGCGTCCATGACCGGCACGCCCCCACCCTACGTTCCCGAACCCGGGCCCGATGCGCTGGCCCGGCGGCTGCGATCGCTCCTGGTCGCGAACGTGCCGGTGGCCTGCGGTGTCTACTGCGGCCTCGCGCAGCCCGGACCGTTGTCGGCCCGCCACGCCGAGGCGACTTTCGCGCGCGCCAGGCATTTCGCCGCGGGTACCGTCGACGAACTGCCGCACTTCAACACCAACCCGCCGCCGATCCTGCGCGTGCTCGCAGCCGCGAGCCTCGGCCGCGCCGACGCCATGGGCAGGCGCATGGCGGACATGCCCTCCGACCTGGCCTCCGACCTGTGGCGTCGCGTCGAGGAGCGCCTGCGCTCGCCTCACGCGCTCACGGTGGACGAGCGCAGCCACGCGAGCGACCTGATGCTGCGTCTGGGTTACGTCGACGGCGCCGCCGGATTGCTCGGCATCGAGAACGCCGATGCGGCGCAGCACGGGTTCGGCGCCCACGCCGCGCTGGCGGAATTCGCGGTGTTCACGCGCGGACGCAGCGACCGCGCGGTGCTTGAATCCCGCGCGCTCGACCTCGCACGGGATCGCACGCGGCCGGCTCGCGTGCGCACCGTGATGGCGACCTACGTCGTCGTGCGCAACGGCAAGCGCGGCGCCGACACGCCCGCACTGCACGAAGCGGCGCGCCTCGCGCTCGCGGCGATGGCCGAGTCCGACGCGGACGACTTCGCGGCCAGTCTGTCGCGTCAGACCGTCCACCGGGCGGTGGCCTTCCTGCCGTTCGTGCGCCACGACCTCGCCGGCACACTCGCGCATCTGGACCGCGCGCTCGCGTATCAGGACGCCGCGAAGGCGCACGCGAAGTCCGACCTGCAGCGGCTCGCGTGGATCGACCACGCGTTCCCGCTCCACGAGACGATCGCCCGGACGCATTTGAGGCTCGGCGATGTCGGCGCAGCGATCGCCGCGACCGATGAACTGGTCGCGCTCTCGCCGAACGATTCGCGTTGCTGGGACCTGCGCGGGCAGGCGCTCGTCCGGGCCGGCCGGTACGACGAGGCGCTCGTCGCCTGGGGCCGGGCGATCCCGCTGGGCGGCCTGCCGGTCGCGAAGGCCGCCTACCACCTGGGCTGGATCCACGAACAGCTCGGCGATCCCGACCGGGCGCGAGAACATTACCGGCTCTCGTGGCGGATCGATCCGACGGTGCCGGTCGTCGCCGCTCGCATCGACCGCGACGCGGCATGATCCGCCGATCCGCGCCGCGAACCGGCCCCCGTCGATGAAGTACCGTCTGCGCGACCTGCCGAGCATGCTCGCCACGCCCGGCGGCCGGCTCCAGGTCGCCGAAGGCATCACCTATCACCTGTTTCCGCTCGCGTCCCGGGTCGCCGCGACCTGGCGACGGACGGTGGTCCGCCGCACGCGAGTCGTCGTCGTCATCGGTTCGTTCGGCAAGTCGACCACGGCGCGTTGCGTTTCGGCCGCGCTGGGCCTCGCGGACCATCCGAAGCTGATCTACAACGCGTACGCATCGCTCGCCCGGGCGATCCTGCGCATCCGTCCCGGACAGCGGCGGGCGGTGATCGAGGCCGGCATCGCCGGACCGGGCGAAATGGCGCTCTACGCGCGGATGACCCGGCCGGACGTGGTCGTCGTCACTTCGATCGGCAGCGAAGGCGCACCGAAGCTCGGCACGCTCGACGACATCCGCGACCAGAAGTCGCAGATGGTGCGCGCGCTCGCGACCACCGGGATCGCGGTGCTGAACGGCGACGATCCGAGGGTGCTGTGGATGGCGGGCGCGACCCGCGCACGCGTGGTGACCTGCGGTTTCAGCGTGGGCTGCGACGTGCGCGGGTCCGACCTGCGCCTCGACTGGCCACGGGGATCCCGCCTGCGCGTCGACGCGTTCGGCGAGTCGCGCGAAATCACCGTGCGACTGATCGGGCGGCACATGATGTTCCCGGTGCTCGCGGCGGTCGCGGTGGCCCGGCTGGAAGGCATCGACTTCGACCCGGTCGTCGAGCGCCTCGCCGCCCTGCCGCCGACCTGGGGACGGCTGGAACCGGTCGAGCTGCCGGGCGGCGTCACGCTGCTGCGCGACGAGTTCAAGTCGACGCTGGAGACGATGCACGCCGCGCTCGACGTGTTCGCCCAGGTCCCGGCGACGCGGCGACTTGTGCTGTTCGGCGACGTCACCGAGCCCCCGGAGGATCGGCGGCCGGTCTACGGCGCGCTGGGAGAGCGGGTCGCGGCGATCGCGGACCACCTGGTCGTCTACGGCAAGGGCCTCGCCGACTATTCGAGCGGTGCGTTGCGTGCGGGCATGTCCGCCGCGTCGATACACGACGGTGGCAGCGTGCCGCAGCGCGCCGCCGGGGTGCTGCGCGAGCTGCTGCGACCCGGCGACGTGGTGCTGGTCAAGGGACGCCGCGGGCAGAAGCTCGACCGCGTGCGGCTGCTGCTCGAGGGCCGAACGGTCGGCTGCGACCTCGCGCTGTGCGACCTGCAGGATCCCTGCGTCGGGTGCCCGATGTGCACGACCGGCTGGAGCGGACATCGGGCGGTGCTGCCGTCCGATCTGCATTGAGCGCATCGGCGGATGCGGCGCGCGTGCGGGACTCGAAACGACTCCGCGGCCACAGGCGTCACCCCGCGGCGTCCGGCCATCGGCGACCGTAGCGTCCGGGTACGCCAGCACGCCATGCGCGCCCCTCCCCGCGAATCCGCACCGGATGCGCCCGTCGATCCGGTGGTCGGCCGCGACGTCCCGTGGCCGTCGCGGCTCGCGCAGCTCGTGGCCTCGAAGACCAACGCGCTGCTCGGCACGATGCTCGCGGGTGTCGGCGGGATCGCGCTCGTCGTCGGCTGGCACGCCGGACCGCAGAAGATCGTCGATGCGAATCGGTACGCCACGCTCACCGGGCGCGCGCACGCGCAGGTCGTCGACCGCTGGCTCGCGATCGAGACTGATCGCCTCCGGCTCGACGAACGCGCGTCCTGGCAATCGGCCGCACTCGCGACGCCCTGTGTCGTCGTCGAGTACACGCCCCCGTCGGCGCCGGCCTCCCGACGCGCGTTCTGCGGAACGCGCCTGCCGCTCGACAGCCGCCTCGAACCGAGCCGCCTCACCGAATTGACGTCCGGCGTACCGTTCACCTGGCGCCGGGATGCGCGCGGGTTCATCGAACCCGAGATACGGATGAGCGGCGAGGCGATCCAGGCGTCGAGCGCTCCGAGGGCGGCGCAGACTCCCGGGGCAGGCCCGGGTTCCGCGGAAGCGCTCACCGCGTTGCGCCTCGCGTTCGAGGCGCCGGTGGACGGCGCGCTCGCCGGCTGGGGAGTCGCCGACATCGGTTTTCCGGTGGCGTTTGACCCGTCGGATCCGACGCGATCCTGGCCCGCGAGCGTAGTCGACGACGACGCACGGCGCGCGCCCGATCTCGTGACCGCGATCGCCGGCGCCATCGTCGGTCTCCTCTTCTGGTGGCAGGGCATGCGGCTGTTGACGTCCCGGGTCCCGCGCACCGTCGCGGTGTTCGTGACGGTCGCACCGCTGCTGCTGTTGCCCTGGTGGGGCGAGCATTTCGCGAGGACGCTGCGATGGATGAACGCGTCGTTCGCGCCGGTCGTCGGCGGCCTGATCGCGGAAGTCGACCGGTTCGACCGCCTGGTCGCCAGTGCACCGGATGTCGCTGCGCTGGCGCAAAGCGAGCGCATGACCTGGCCGGTCGACGGCGGCGATTACGCCGGCGTGTTCGCGGATTTCACCCTGCGCACGCCGTCCCCGGCGCCCGCGGACCCGGATGCGGCGCTCCTCGCGCTCAACGACACGATCGCGGCCCAGATGCGCGCGTTCGACGAGCCGACGCGATCGCGGATCCTGGAGCGGCTGGCGCAGGACAAGCGTGAGGGCAGGACGCGGGCGGGTTACGCGTTCCTGCGCGCCGCGCGCGCGACCCTCGCCGACCGGACCGGCTCGCCGGCCGCGCGAGCCCGGGCGCACACGTTCCTGGCGGCCTGGGTGACCCAACCGGTCGACGACCCCGACCCCGGCGCGATCGCGTTCGACGCGCGGATCGTCCTGTTGCGCGAGCTGATGTCGATTCCGGCGCCGAACGACGTCGCGATTCCGGCCGGGTGGATCGTGCAGCGCGCGCTCGCGCGCCGCAATCCGGTGCCGATCCCGCGGAGCGGCGGCTGACCGAGATCCGGTTGCCCGGCCGCCGCGCTCCACCCCGAGCGTCGGGACCCGGAAGCCTCGCCCGAGGCGGTCGACCCGGACAGCGAACCCGGAACTCGCGATGGTTCGCCGGCCGCGGAGCGCGTAGGATGGTCGTCCGGCGATCGCACCCGACGATCGTGCCACCGCAGCGCTCCATCCGACGATGAACCCGCGGACCGCAGTCGCCACGATCGGCCTCCTCGCCGCGGCCCTGCCTGTCGCGCCGGTGCCCGCCGGTCTGCCCGAAGGTCTCGACGCGCTGAAGCGCAAGGACTACGCCGCCGCGGCGAAGGAACTCCGCCCGCTCGCCGAGCGCGGCGACCCCGAGGCGCAATTCCGGATCGGGCTCATGCTCGAACACGGCGCCGGCTACCCGCAGGACAAACCGCAGGCGGTGATCTGGCTGCGCAGGGCGGCGACCCAGGGCCACTCGGCCGCCCAACAGGAGCTGGGCGTACTCCACGCGACCGGCGACGGCGTCGCGCACGACGACGTGCAGGCGGCCGCGTGGTTCCGCAAAGCGGCCGAGCAGGGCAACGAGACCGCGCAATTCAACCTGGGGCTGCTCTACGCCAAGGGGGCTGGTGTCCGGCACGACAGCGCGGAGGCGATCCGCTGGTTCCGCAAGTCCGGTGAGAAGGGGTTCGCGGCCGCGGTCGCGAAGATCGGCATCGCCTACGAGGTCGGCGAGGGCGTGCCGAAGGACGCGCTGCTCGCGTACACGCATTACGCGCTCGCAGCGCGCAGCGGGGCTCGCGAGTTCATCGCGCAGCGCGACGCCATGGCCGCGAAGCTCGCGCCGGCGCAGGTGCAGGCCGGCACCAGGGTCGCCGAGGCCTGGAAAGTCGGCCAGCCGCTGCCGACGGCGGTCGCGATGTCGCCGACGGTGGAATCGTCGAAAGCGGCCGCTGCCGCCCCGCCGCGAGCGCCGGATCGCTGCTCGGCGTCCGGCGCGCTCGGCGGCGAACGCTTCCGCGCCACGCATTGCGCGGTTGCGTTCTTCGCCGACCAGCGCAGCGTCGCGATCTGGTTCAGCGAGAGCCCGATCACCGCGGAGGAAGCGGGCGAGTTCCGCCTGTCGTCCTACGCCAACGCGACCCGGGACGGCAAGCCGCGGACGCTCGTGCAGGTGATGTTCTGCCCCGGCGGAGGACAGGAACGGGCGTCGGCCGCGGCGATCCGCTCGATCGACCTCAACACCAACCACGCGAAATCCGCCCTGGCCGGGGTCCAGACCGTGGTCGAGGCGCCGAAGGACTTCAAGGTCGAGACCATGACCGGCGAGGCGAAGCCCGGCGGAGCGCTGGCCGGCCGGATCGTCGGCAAGCAGGGGTCGACGAGCTTCGATCTCGACTTCGCGGTGACGCTGCCGGCGCAGGATGCCGCCGCGGGCATGAGCTGCGGTCGGAAATAGCCATGGCACCCCGGCGATCCGGCAGCGCGTTCCGCACGCTCGCGATGGCGGCGCTGGCGACGTTCGGCCTGGCGACGACGACCGCGTCGGCGCAGACGACGTCGGACTTCGCGCGCGAGCGGCGCTGGGCCGCGGAGATCGTACCGTCGCTCGTCGTCGGCGAGGCGGTCACGCTCACCACCGACGCCGGCGTGTCGTTCCTCGCGCTCCATACGCCGGTACCGAACGCGAAGCGCGCCGTGCTGCTCACGCACGGCCCGGGACTGCATCCGGACCATGGCATCGTCGGTGAATTGCGGACGCAACTGGCCGATCGCGGCACCACGACGCTGTCGTTGCAGATGCCGGTGCTCGCCGCCGACACCGAGTCCGGCGAGGCCTACCGAGCGCTCTTCCCAGACGCCGCGCGGCGGATCGCTGCCGGCATCGAGTTCCTGCGCGGGCGGGACACCCGGCCGGTCGCGATCGTCTCGCACGCGATGGGCTCGGCGATGGCCTACGAGTATCTGCGCACCCAGACCGACGCGCCGGTCGCCGCGTGGGTGGCTCTGTCCTATTACGGCGACTTCGGCGACCTGCCGGCCTTCCGCTTCCCGATCCTGGACGTGTACGGCGACTCGGATTACTGGGGCATCCGCGGACCGGCGTTCGTACGCGCCTGGAAGCTGCGTGCGGTGCCGGGATCGCGACAGCTCGCGATCGCCGACGGAGGGCGATTCCTCGCCGGAGGCGAGAAGTCGGTGCTCCGGGAGGTCGCCGCGTTCCTCGACGCCCTCCCGAAGTAGCGCTCCGGCGAACGATCGGTTCGCGGTCCCGTCAGTCGGCGAGCGCGATCTCGACGCGCCGGTCCTTGGCCAGGCAGTCGACGAGCCTGGCGTTCGACGCGCTCTCCGCACCCATGTCCTTGCAGGCGTCACCGGTCGCCGACTGGCTCTCGCCTTTCGCGTCGGTATGATTGCGTGCCGCGTCCGCACCCTTGCTCGCGAGATAGGCGACGACCACGTCGGCGCGTTTTCTCGAAAGCTGGTCGTTGTGTGGTGCCTCGCCGATCCGATCCGCGTGTCCTACCGCGTTCAACTTCGCGTACTTGCGATCCTTGAGCTTGCCCAGGAACGCGTCGAGCTTCGGTGCCTCGTCGGACTTGAGCGCCGAGCGATCGAAATCGAAGTAGACGACGACCGTCAGGGGTTCCTCGACCTTGGGCGCGGGTGGTGACGGAGGCGGAGCCGGCTCGGCCTTCGGAGCGGGAGCCGGTGCGCTCGCGAGTTGTTTCGCGGACTCGCTGCCGGCCTGTGCCGGCTTGTCGCGCGGCCAGAACCACCAGAGGATCGCGGCGACGATGGCAACCAGGATGGCAATCGGCAACGGTGACGGTTTCATCGAACCCTCCCGAACGAGACATGCGAATGGCGGTACGGCGCTCTGGCCTGACTGCGAATTGCGCCGAACCGATACGTGAGGCACGGACGCGGTCGCGGCCCTCGCAACGGTCGCGGGTTCGCGCTCGACGGCGGGAATTCCTCGCGGGCCTCGATCGGAGCACCCTTCGCGCTCACGCCCCCTGCACTCGCGCGACTCCCGGCCGCGCCTCGCATCGTAACGGGCTCCGCCGTGGCGTTGCAAGGCAAGGTCTTGCCCGTATGCGTGGCGCGGAGATCCCCGGGCGTCCCGGGATCCGGGTCCGATAGAATCCCCGGGGTCGCCGCCCGCTACCGCTCGCAGGAGTGCCGATCTTGCCCGCACCGTTCCGATCCTGCTCAGACTCCCTGGCCGGCGCCGCGAGCCTGGTCGTCGCAGTTCGGCGACCGCCACGCATCGCGCGCGACCGCGCGTCCGTCCTCTTCCTGGCTTCGTGTGTCCGGGTCTTCTCCGCCCTCCTCTGCGCCGACCCCGCCTGCGCCGTCTCGACGCAGGACTACCCGACCCGTCCGATCACGCTCGTCAGCCCCGCGGCCGCCGGCGGCAGCAACGAGGTCGTGAAATCGGTGATCTTCGATCGACTGGCCACGGCGCTGGGCGTCCCGATCGTGATGGAATCGCGCGGCGGCGCCGGCGGGGCGATCGGGGCTTCGATTGCGGCGAAGGCGGCCCCGGACGGCTACACGCTGCTGATCGCCGGCGCGAGCGTGATGGCCACGAACCCCGCGACCCGGAAGGACCTTCCCTACGACGCGATCCGCGATTTCACGCCGATCGTCGTGATGATCGATGCCGCTGCGTTCCTGGTCGCGCACCAGTCGGTGCCGGCCAGGAACGCCCGCGAGTTCGTCGACTGGCTGCGCGCGCGACCGGGCCGGACGAATTACGGATCCTACGGCCCGGGATCGTCCAATTTCCTCGGCTACGAGCTTTTCAAGCAGGTCACCGGAACCGACGTCGTCCACGTTCCGTACCGCGGCAGCGCGCCGCTCCTGGCGGCACTGCTCGCCGGCGAAGTGCAGTCCGCGGTCGAGTACTACCCGACGATGCGCGCCCATGTGGACACGGGTACGATCCGCGTGCTCGGCGTCGCGAGCCCGAAGCGCTCGCGGTTGCTGCCCGACGTGCCGACACTCGCCGAACAGGGATTCCCGGTCGAGGCGGGCGGGGTCATCATGCTGGTTGCTCCGGCGGGACTGCCGGCGCCGATCGCCGATCGCCTGAACGCCGAGATGAACGCTGTGCTCGCGATGCCCGAGGTCCGTCGCCGGATGGCTGAGATCGGCTACGAAGTCGTCGGCGGAAGCCGCACGGAAGCGGAGCGCCGCGTGGTTTCCGAGATCGAGCGCTGGAAGCGCCTGGTGCAAGACATCCGCTACCAGCCGGACTGAACCGCGCATGAAGTCCGGATTCGCGCCAAGGACCGCGCCAGGCGAACAGGACAGCGCCGCCGGCGAACGCGTGCAGGTCGCCACCGACCCGCGTTCCGACACGGTCGTCTCGCGCCTGGAGCGCCACGCCGGCGAAAGACCTGACGCGCCGGCGATCGTCTCGCTCGAGCGCTCCATCGACTTCCGCGAACTGCACGCCCGGGTCGTCGGGTGTGCCGACTGGCTTCGTTCGTGCGGTGTCGAACGCGGTGAACGCGTCGGCGTGACCATCGACGACGAGCCGGCGCACCTCGTCGTCGCGCTCGCGCTCGCGGCGCTGGGCGCCGCGCACGTGACGCTGGCGACGCACGATCCGCCCGGCGTCCGTGCGCGACTCGCGCAGCGCGTGGGCACGAAGCGGGTGGTCGCGAGTCCCGAAAGCGGTGTATCGACCGGCCCGGAACGCCTCGACTGGGATCCGGAACGCCTGCCGCACTGGGGACGATCCGGACCGCGCGCGCTGCCCTCGCCGGATCCGGACGGTTTGCTCACGATCTTCTCCACCTCCGGCACGACCGGCGAGGCGAAGCTCATACCGGTCACCCAGCGGCGACTCGTGCGGCAATCGGAGCGCGCGGTCGTCGGGCGCGTGCTGTCGCTCTCGTCGATCGAGCACCACTGGGTCGAGCGCCAGTTCCTCTACGCGATCTGCGCCGGCACGTCGATCGTGCTGCGCGGCGACATCCCGACAGCCCGATCGTGCGCGGCACTGGGCGTCGACCTGGTCGCCTGCATGAACGCCCAGGCGCAGGAGCTGATCGACCGCGCTCGCACCGACGGTCGCTTTCCGCCGCCCACCGCACTGCTCGTTTCGGGTTCACGGGGCTCGGCGCCGTTCCGCCGCCAGTTGATCGAGCAGGTCGCCGACCGCGTCGGCACGACGTATTCGATGCAGGAGTGCGGCTCGATCGCCCGCGTGATCGAGCGCGGCGTCGAGAACGTGACCGAAACGGCAGGGCGGCCCCACCCGGGCGTGGCCGTCGAAATCGTCGGCACCGACGGCCGCCCGGTTCCGGCCGGCGGAGAAGGCGAGATCCGCGTCCGCGCACCGGGGATGGCGACCGGCTATCTCGACGACCCGTCGGCGGACGCCCGGCATTTCCGAGACGGTTGGCTGTGCGCCGGCGACCTGGCCTCGTTCACGCCCGACGGAGCGCTCGTCATCCACGGCCGAGCCGACGACGTCATGTCGCTGCACAGCATCAAGATCGCCCCTCAGGAGATCGAGCGCGCGCTCGAATCGCATCCGGCGATCAGGGCGGTCGCGGCCTTCGCGCTGCCCTCCGACCGCCATGGCGAGATCCCCTGCGCCGCCGTCGAACTCGTCGCCGGCGCCACCTGCGACGAACACGAATTGCGGCGGTACGCGCATCAGGCAATGGGCCTGCGCGCACCGCGGCGGGTCATGGTCGTCGGAGCGCTCCCGGTCACGCGGCAGGGCAAGGTCGACCGGCGCCGGCTCGCCGAACTCGCGCTCGGTTCCGCGCAGTAGGCGCCGGCTCGCAGCGTCGCGAACGCGACTACTTCGCCGGCACCGCGTACGCCTTGCGCGAACCGTCCTCGAACACGGCGTCATCGCGCGTGAGCCGACCCGACTCGTCCCACTCCGTCTCGCGCTGCAGGCGCCCGGCGTCGTCGTAGGTCCGCTCGCCGCGACGGCGCCCTTCCGCATCGAATCTCGCGTGGACGCCGAAAGGCCGGTCGCGTTCACCGCGCCGCACGCCGTAACGCCCGCGCGCGGCGACCCCGCCGTTGTCGTGGTATTCGGTCGTCTCGCAGACCGCGCGGCCGGCGTCGACACCGAACCGGTGCTCGACGCGCTTGCGGCCGTTGAGGTAGTAGGTCGTGTCGCCGGCGAGATCCTCCCCGGTCCAGCGCCGATCGCGCAGCAGCGCGCCGGACTCGCTCCAGTTCCGCTCGCTCTCCTTCATGCGACCACGCTCGACGGCGACCCAGCGGGTCTCGCGCAGCTTGACCCCTTCGCGCGAGTACGCGCGATCGACCGAACCGCGTTCGCCGATCTCCTCCTGCTCGCGCGGGTTGCCGTTCTCCCACAGCGTCTCCGACGCGGTGCGGCGGCCGTCCCTGTGGCTGACCCGCGCGCGCAGCACGCCGCGGTCGGTGTGGAGCGACTGGGTGACCGCCCCGCTCGCGCCATGGCCGCAAAGCGCGGCGTCGTCGACCGCGGGCGCGAGCAGCGGTCGCGCGGCGCAGCGGAGCTCCTTCAATTTCCCCGCGTCGGTGAACTCGGCGTAGGCGAGCGAGCGTCCGTCGTCGCCGTAGGCGGCGGCCCGGCGGAGCGCGCCGCTCGCGTGCCATGCGCGCCCCAGGCCCGTGAGCCGGCCGTTCACGGTGCTCTCCTCGCGCGCGAGTTGGCGCCCGCCCGGGTGGAATTCGCGATAGACGCCGTCCTGGTTGCCCTTGTCGTTGCGCGTGTACTCCTTTTCGACCCAGCCGTCACGGTAGTGGCGGACGAGGCCGACGGACTCGCCGTTGCGCAGTTCCTCCTCGCGCACGACCTTGCCGCTGTCGCGGTCGCGACAGGCCATGAGCCCGGTCTTGCCGCGCGTCGTCGCGCCGTTCGCGGGGTTGACCGGCTCGCCGTTCAATTCGCAGTCCTGGACGGCGCGCGCCGGCAGCGGCGCGAGCGCCAGTACGAGACCGAATGCCCCGGCGGCGTACGCGGCGCGGAGGGAAATGCGGCGTGGGCGAGACGTCATCGAACGAGCCGGATCGTAACGGTGACGGGCATGCTGCCACGGAATCCGGCTTTCGCAGAGGCGAATATTGCTCGCGCACAGGATCCGATCGCTCGTGCCGACTCCTTCGGGCCCCACGGGGACGGCCGGCGGTCCGACTTGACCCCCGACGCGCTCCGGTATCACCATCGCGCCTTCGAGCCCGGCGGCACCGCCGCCGGGCGAACCCACGCCGGCGGATATCGCGCGCGATTCCGCCCGGGAGGCTAGGCCATGTTCCGGACTTCCCCGCCGCCGGCGATGCTCAGGGCGCCGCTCGCCGCCGCCATGCTCGCGATCGCGTCGCTCTCGATGCCCGCGCCGTCGACCGCCGCGAAAGTGACCGACTGCGCGAAGGTCGGCGTCTGTTACTGCCTCAACGACGAGCACCGCGCGGCGATAGACGCCAACGTCCGGAAGTTCCGGCAGACGATCGCCGACCAGCGCAAGGCGGGCAAGTCGGTCGTCTACCTGTCGGTGCCGCTCTCGTCCGCCGGCGGGGGCAACTTCGGCGTGAACCGCGAGGTCGCCGCGGCGACCAAGAAGGCCATCGAGAAGCGCTTCGGCGCCGACTACGTCTACGTGCTCGATCCGACGACGCCGGACGCCGACCTGCCGAGGGGCGCGGGCGGTTCCGAGTACATGGTGAGGTGGACCGCGGTCCTCGAAGGCGCCGACGGCATCGGGGACTTCGACGCGGCCTATTTCGCCGGTCCGAACGACTTCGCCCGTCACTTCGGTTTCGACGGCAGCAACGACGTGGCGAAACTCGACGCCTACTACGACCGGCGCGCCGCGAACGACCCCGACTTCGCGAAGGCGGTGCAAGGCGGCCTGGACAAGCCGACGTTCCGCCGCTACTACGCGCTCCGGGCGTCGTCGACGGTGAGCCGCGGCGCGCACGACGAGTGGAATATCATCCGTCTGATCAACGACCGACGCCGCGCCGATCCCAGGCTCGGCACGCCCGGTCAGATCCCGATCCTCTTCGACGGCCAGGGCGTCGCGCCGCCGCAGTTCGAATCCCCGGTGTCCGATGGCTACGTCGGCCGCTGCACGCCCTGACCCGCCCCCGCCCGGTTCCCGGCGATCCCCCGACCGCAGCGTTCGCAGCACTCCAGGAGCACAACGATGATTCCGACCCGACAACTCCTCCGCGTGGCGCGCGCGCTCGCAGCCGCGGTCGCGTTCGGCGCCGCCGCCCCGGCCGCGACCGCGCAGACGCTCAACGCCTATTCGATCTGGCCGGAGAACTGGGCGCGCCCGATGTTCGAGGAGTTCGAGAAGGCGACCGGCATCAAGGTCAACTTCGTGCGCTTCTCGTCGGGCGAGGCGCTCGCCCGCGTCATCGCCGAGAAGAACAACCCGCGCGTCGACGTGTTGTTCGGCGGACCGATCGAAACCTTCGCTGCCGGCATCGCCGAGGGCGTCTTCGAGCCTTACAAGTCGCCGACGTACGCGAAGCTCGCCGCGCGCTTCCGCCACGCGGACGGGCAGTGGATGGCGATCGCCGACGATCCGCTGGTCTTCATGACCAACAACAAGTTCCTCAAGGAGAACAACCTCGCGCCGCCGGCGTCCTGGGAGGATCTCGCGGCGCCGGCGTACAGGAACATGCTGCAGATGGCCGACGCCCGCACGTCCGGGACGGCGGTCACGCGGATCTTCTCGATACTCGAGGTGAACGGTCGCGACGAGGCGAAGGCCTTCGCCTACATGAAGAAGCTGCGCCCGAACGTCCAGCTCTACACCAAGAGCGGCGGCGGCGGCACGCTTCCGGTCGGGCTGGGCCAGGCGGGCGGCGGCATCTTTTTCATCGTCGACGCGCTCGACACCAAGGCCAAGGGCTACGACGTGTCGATCAGCTTTCCGAAGGAAGGCATCGGCACCGCCGCCGAGGGCATCGCGCTGGTCAGGGGCGCGAAGAACCCGGAGGCGGCGAAGAAGCTGATCGACTGGGCGACCTCGCCCGCGATGCAGAACCTGTTCGCCAGGCACAAGATCAACTTCGTCCCGGCGCACCCGGACGTCGCGCTCGAGCCGTCGCTCGCCGCGGTCCTCAAGGGCGCCAGGATCTTCCCGATCGACGCCGACTACGCGGGCGCGAACCGCAAGCGCGTCGTCGACCGCTGGATCGCCGAGATCCTGAACCCGTGATCCCGGCACCGCCGCCGACCCGGGACCCGCGCTGACCGGAAACGCGGAAGGATCGCGCTGCGCGTGCCGGCCGGTGGACACCGGCCCGGTGCGCGCCGCGTCCTCGGCACGACCGGACCGACGATGCCCCTGACCAGCGCCGTGCGGGCGTTCCGGCGCGATCCGGCGGTCATGGTCGCCGTCGTCGCGCTGTGGGCGCTGCTCGCGACGTTCGTCGTCTATCCGCTCGCCACGCTGCTCGTCCGCGTTTTCATCGACAAGGGCGCCTTCAGTGCCTCGGGTCTGATTTCGGTCATCACCGACCGCCACCAGATCGTCGCGTTCTGGAACAGCCTGCTGCTCGCGGCGATCGTCGGCGTCGGCGGTACGCTGATCGGCTTCCTGTTCGCGTTCACCGCGACGCGCGCGCGCCTGCCGCGCTGGCTCCTCACCGTCGTCGACGCGTCGGTGCTCCTGCCGCTGGTCTCGCCACCGTTCACCACGGCGATCGCGATGATCTTCTCGTTCGGTCCCCGCGGACTCATCACCTACGAGTTGCTCGGTCTCAAGGGCGTGACCGTCTACGGGCTCGCGTCGACCGCGTTCTCCGAGATCCTCACCTATTTCCCGATCGCGTACCTGACGCTCAAGCCGCTGCTGGCCGGCATCGACTCGAACGTGGAAGGAATGGCGCACTCGCTCGGCGCCGCGCGCTGGCGGGTCTTCCGGACCGTCACGCTGCCGCTGACCGTGCCCGGCCTCGCCAACGCGTTCCTGCTCCTGTTCGCCGCCTCGCTCGCCGACTTCGCGACGCCGCTGATCCTGGCCGGCAACCAGTTTCCGGTGCTGCCGACGCAGGCGTACCTGCAGATCACCGGGCTTTTCGACCTGCGCGGCGGCGCGGCGCTCTCGTTCGTCCTGCTGTTCCCGGCGCTGGCGGTGTTCCTGCTGCAGCGCTACTGGGTCTCGCGCCGCTTCTACGTGACGGTCACCGGCAAGGGCGCCGGCCAGGCGCCGTTCGACAGCGTCTCCCCGGGCATGCGCGCGCTGCTCCTCGCGGCCTGCGCGCTGATCGCGCTCGTCATCGTGTATTTCTACGCGCTGCTCGCCTACGCGTCGCTGGTCAAGGCGCTGGGCGCCGACCACACGCTGACGCTCGCGCACTACCGGGTGATCTTCACCGAGGGCCTGAAGGCCATCCGCGACACGCTGATCATCGCGGGACTGGCGATGCCGCTGGGCGGGATCTACGGCATCCTGCTCGGCTATCTCGTGACCCGCCATTCGTTCGCCGGCCGGCGAACGATGGAATTGACCTCGATGGTGAACTACGCGCTGCCCGGGACGATCGTCGGCATCGCCTACCTGATCGCGTTCAACGACCCGCCGATCGAGCTGACGGGCACGGCGCTGCTGATTGTCGCCTGCTACGTCTTCCGCTACGGACCGACCGGCATCCGCGCGACCGTCGCGCTGCTGCAGCAGATCGACAGGAGCCTCGAGGAGGCGTCGACCGGGCTGGGTGCCGGCAGCGGAACCACGTTCCGGCGCGTCACGCTGCCGCTGATCGTCCCGGCGTTCTTCGCCGGGCTGGGTGTCGTGTTCATCCGGTCGATGACCGCGATCAGCGCGACGATCTTCCTCGTGTCGATCAGCTGGACGCTCATCACGGTCAAGATCCTCGAGAACATGACCGAGCTCGCGCTCGGGCCGGCCGCCGCGTTCTCGGTGCTCGTCGTCGCGATCGTGTTCATCGTCATCGCGCTGATCGGCCGGCTGCTGCGCGCGTTCCGCTCTCCCGGCGTCGGCCAGGTGACGAGCCTGCTCGGAGGATGACCGGATGGCACCGACCGTGAACGACGGCAGGACGATCGGCCTGCGCGTCGACGGAGTGTCCAAACGCTACGTCCACCGCGTCAAGGGCGCGGTCTACGCGGCGCGCGACGTCCGGCTCGACGTCGCGCCCGGCGAGTTCGTCACACTGCTGGGACCCTCCGGCTGCGGCAAGACGACCACGCTCAGGATGATCGCCGGCTTCGAGAAGCCCGACGGCGGACGCATCCGTTTCGGCGGCGACGACGTGACCGAACTGCCGGCGAACCGGCGCGACATCGGCTTCGTCTTCCAGAACTACGCGCTGTTCCCGCACCTGTCGGTCCGCGAGAACGTCGCCTACGGACTGGAAGTCCGGGGACTCTCCGCCGCGGAGATCGCCCGGCGCGTCGCCGACGTGCTCGAGCTGGTCGGGCTCGCCGGCTACGAGCACCAGTTCTCGGCGCAGCTCTCCGGCGGCGAGCAGCAGCGGGTCGCGCTCGCCCGTGCGATCGTGATCCGCCCGCGAGTGCTCCTGTTCGACGAGCCGCTGTCCAACCTCGACGCCAGGCTCCGCGTCCAGATGCGCACCGAGATCCGGGAGCTGCAACGGCGACTCGCGATCACGACCGTCTACGTGACCCACGACCAGGAGGAGGCGATGGCGGTGTCCGACCGCATCGCCGTCATGAATCGCGGGAGCATCGTGCAGGAAGGGTCGGCGGAAGACCTCTACTACCGCCCGGCGAGCGAGTTCGTCGCGACGTTCATCGGGCGGGTCAACCTGCTCGCCGGACGCGTGCTCTCCGCCGACCGCTCCGGGGCGAGCGTGTCGGTCCTGGGCGCCACGCTGCGAGCGGGCGCCGGCTCCGGCCCCTGGGCCGCGGGCTCCGCGGTGAAGCTCGTGCTGCGTCCCGAGGCGATCGAGCTGCGCCGCGCCGGTGAAACGCCGATCGCCGCGACCGTCGAGTCGCGCGCGTTCCTGGGCGAGAAGGCCGAGTACCAGCTTCGCTGCGGCGGCGAGCGGCTGCAGGCCGTCCGCTACGAGAGCGCGGCGAACGCGCATCCGGCGGGGGCCACGGTGTCGATCGCGATTCCCGAGGACACCATCGTGCTGCTGCCGGCGGAGGCGTCGTGATCGGCCGGACCGATCCTGCCGGGCCCCTCCTCGCCGCGGCGCCATCCTGGCTCGCCGTCGTGCTCGCGTTCGTGCTCGCGTTCGTGCTCGCGATCGCGCCGCCCGCGTTCGCCGCGGACCGCGGCGCCCCGCCGCTGCACGGGCAGTCCGATGCTTTCCACACGGATGGCGTGGCGATCGCCTGGGGCGTGCTGCGAGGGGCGGACGAAACCCGCACGCTGGTCGTCCTGCGCATCATCGCCGATTCCGGCCGCTATCCGGTCGTCGAGGTCGCCGGCGTCGATCCGTTCACAGGCAACGAGATCGTACGGCGCCCGCCGTCCGACGCGACCGGGCCGATCGAGATCCGCACGCCGCGTGCCCAGTTCGCCGACTACCCGCACACGATCGTCCGGTTCCACGGCCCGGCGCGGGACGCCGCGCGGCGCACGCCCGCGCTCTCGGTGCTGTTCCACGGCGTTCCGGATACGACCCCCGAGTTCGTCGACGCCGCCAGGCTCGACGCCCATCTCGCCGCCCGACTCGCCGCACGACCGGCCGCGCGTCCTGCGGCGCCCTCCACCGGAACCCGACCGCCATGAACCGACGCGAGATCGCGAGACTGCTCGACCATTCGGTGCTGAAACCGGAGGCGACCGCCGACGACGTCCGCGCGGGCGCCGCGGTCGTCCGCGAGTGGCGGGTCGGCCAGTACTGCGTCCAGCCTTGCCGGGTGCGCGACGCCGCTGCCGTGCTCGGCGATGGCGCGGTCGTGATCGCCGTCGTCGGGTTTCCGCACGGATGCGACCGCAGCGAGATCAAGGCACGAGCCTGCGACCTCGCGATCGCCGACGGCGCGCGCGAGATCGACATGGTGGTGAATCTGGGTTTCCTGCGCGACGGCGACGCCGGAGCCGTCCGCGAGGACATCGCCGCCGTCGTGCGCGCCGCCGGACGCGTACCGGTGAAGGCGATCCTGGAAACCGCCGCGCTCGACGACGAAACCAAGCGGCTGGCGTGCCGGATCGCCGTCGACGCCGGCGCTGCGTTCGTCAAGACGTCGACCGGGTTCCACCCGGCCGGCGGCGCGACCGTCGCCGACGTCGCGCTGATGCGTTCGGTCGTCGGCGAAGCGGTGGGAGTCAAGGCGTCCGGCGGCATCCGCACGCTCGACGACGTCCGCGCGATGCTGCGCGCCGGCGCGAACCGGATCGGCACGTCGGCGAGCGCGGCGATCCTCGCCGCGATTCCCGGAGACGGCGCCCCGTGACGCGGGTACGCCGTGCCCGGGCCGGCGGCCCATGACCCTCCTGCTGTTCAAGCTCTTCTCGGCGCCCGCGCCGATCCTCGCGGTCACGCTCGTCGGCCGGCGCTACGGGCAGGCCGTCGCCGGATGGCTGCTCGCGCTGCCGTTGACGTCCGGTCCGGTCGTCGTGCTGCTCGCCATCGAGCACGATCCTCGGTTCGCGCAGCAGGCTGCCGAAGGTTCGCTGACCGGTACGATCGCGCAGGCGACGGGACCGGATCGCGTCGGACTGTTCGCGACCTTCCCGGCGTTCATCGCCGTGCCCTCCGCGCTCGCGCACGGATTCGACGGCGCCGGCGCCGTCGTCACGCTCTGTGCAGCGGTGATCGTCAGCCTCACCGCCCACCGCACCGCGCTCAGGCTCATGCGCCGCTGAGCCGCGCTTTTCGCGCGCAAGACGCGCGCGTATGATGACCGCGCCGTGCCGCCGGTCGGCGCGCCGGCTCTTCCCTGACCGGATGCGGCTCCCCGGATGCCGCCAAAGCCCGAACGATCAACGACTCACGCCTCGACGGAGTAACCTGATGCTTGGATACGTCACCCTCGGTACCAACGATCTTCCCCGCGCGATCGCTTTCTACGACGCGCTGCTGGGCGAGATCGGCGCCAAACACGTCTGGGAGTCCGAACGCGGCGTCGCCTGGGGTGTCTCGCCCAAAGGCTGCGGGCTGGGCGTCATGAAGCCCTTCGACGGCAAGCCGGCGAGCGTCGGCAACGGCGTGATGGCGGCGATCGCGGTCGACTCGAAGGAAAAGGTCGATCGCCTCCACCGCAAGGCGCTCTCGCTGGGCGCCAGGGACGAGGGTCCCGTCGGCCCGCGGGGCGACGGGTTCTACGCGGGCTATTTCCGCGATCTCGACGGCAACAAGCTGAACGTGTTCTGCTTCGGCTGACCGGCGCGACCGGATTGCCGCGCCTGCGCTCGCACCACCGATCGGACCGCGCGCGAGGATCGTTCAGCCGGCGATCGGCCGGTAGGTCTCGACTTGCGCGGGGCCGGTGACCAACCCCTCGCGCGTGCGCCGTTCGCGGAAGGCCGCGAGGTACGCGGCGTTTCGATGCAGCTCGAACGCCGCGTCGTCGACGTAGGCCTCGTAGAAGTAGAAGACCTCCGGATCGCTGTCCGAGCGGTGCAGCCGATACGCGATGCAGCCGGGCTCGGCACCGCGGACGACCGCGACCTGCTCGCTCAGCAGGGCGGCCAGTGCGTCGCCCTTGCCCGGGGCGGCGCGAAGGCGCGCGACGACGACGATCTCGTGCTTCATCCGGCTGTCTCTCCTTCGTCAGCGGTTCGCCAGGCGCCTCACAGCATCGCGTCGAACATCCCCGCGACCCGCTCGAACCCCGGTCGCGTCGGATGCAGCTCGTTGCCCCACCAGTCCTTGTACCGGTTGCCCGCGAGCTCGGTCGACAGCTGGCCGCGCAGGTCGACGACGCGCACGTGCGCGAACGCCGGATCCGCAACCACCGCGTTCAGCATGCCATAGAACCGGTCGATGAGATCGCGCGCGATCGCGATGCGCTCGCCGAGATCCTCGTAGCCCTTCTCGCGGAATCCGGGCTCCAGCCAGGGTCCGGGCAGGAAGCCCCAGCCGCCGAGGAACCCGCGCCCGTCGGGCACCGGATGATCGTAGCCGTGCAGCAGGATCGGCACGCGCGAACCCAGAAGCGTCTCGCAGGCGGTCGTGACCGCCTGCAGGATCGTCGTGTAGGCGACGCGGATGCGCGTGTCGAGCAGGCCGTCGACGATCGCGGCGTTTAGCCCGAACACCGGCGACGAGCGGTGGTTCACCAGCATCGCGAACACCTCGCCGGCGACGTCGTTGCCGCCGCCGGAGAGCAGGATCGCGTGCGGGGTTTCACCGCGTCGCGCGACCCGTTCGATCGCGCGCACGAAGTCGTCGAGCTGATGACCGTCGTAGGCCATGCTCTCCACCGCGTCGCCGCGGTGCGCGACGTGCTCGACGTCCCATCCGTGCCCGTCCTCGAGTTCCTTGAGCACGTCGTGGAACGGGTAGTCGAACCAGGAATCTCCCTCGGCGACGAGCACCCCCCGGGTCCCCGGCCCGGGTTTGGCGGTCGCGGCCTTCGCCGTCGCGGCGACGGCCGACTTCGACTGCGCCCTGGCGACCGCCTTGGCGGCGGGCCTGCGACCGGGCGACCTCTTCGCCTTCGCAACCGCCTTCGCGCGCCTGGCTCCGGCCTCGGTCCGTCTGGCGATGACCCACTGCGCCGGCGCCTGCCCGAGCTTGCGCGCCTGCGCGGTCGCCTTGTCGGGGCTTCGCGTGCCGGCGACCGGGGGCCGCTTGCGCGCCCCCTCGACCGCCCTGGTCCGGAACGACTTCGACGCGCGGCCGCCTGCGGTGCTCACGACATCCCGCGACATCGCGGCGAACGCCTGCCAGGGCGTCGGCGCCGCCGCACCCGCGCGCCCGGTCCTGCGGACGGCGCTCTTCGCCGCCGGGCGCCGCTTCGTCGCCGTACGCTTGCCTTTGCGCCTGCCGGTGATGTTCGCCATGATCTCTCCTCTGCCGGGCGCCCGCTCCCGGCGTGACGGCGCCTTCGTCAGCCGACGATCTCGATGTCGTCGGCGAGCAGCGTGTGCGCGAGCAGCGTGCCGTTGCAGCGGATTTCGCGCCCGACGTAGCGCTCGAGGGTCGCGTCGCCCATCGCCGGGCCGTGCTTGCGCCGCAGCACCCAGCGGCCCGCGCCGGTGTCCAGCCACACGGCCTCGTGGCGGCTCTTGCTGGTTCCGCCGAACGGCGCGCGCAGCACGCGTCCGGTCATGCCGCGCACCGGGCGGGGCTCGTCGTCGGGGCCGGGTCCGGATGTCTCGGTCATCGCTGCTGATAGCGCCGGATATCCACGATCCGACCGCCGACCTCTTTGACGACGACGGCGGTCGCGCGGGGTCCGCCGCCGGCGCCTCGCGCCTTCTGGATCGCGACGAAATACCGGCGTTCGCGCAGCACCGCGCGCGACGCCTTGCGCGACCCGCCGCCAGGCCCGGTCGCCGGGCCCGCCTGTGGCGCGCGCAGGGCGAACTCGCGGAACGGACGTGTCGGCTCGACGCCCGCCTCCCTGGCGATCCGGGTCAACGTGCGCTGCGTGCGGGAGTCGATCGCCGGTTTCCGGGTCGCCTTCGACGCGGTGGCGCGCGTCATCTGCAGGAACACGCCGTCGGCGGCGAGCTTCGCGCGCCGTTCTCGCCGGCGCTCGCGCCGGCCGCCCTCATCGGCGATCGCGGGGCCTCGGCCCTTCCCCTTCGGGCGCCGGCCGCGCCGCTCCGGCGCGACGACGGCGTCCGCGTCGACGGGATGGATGGACGGGTCCCCCAGCAGCACGAACTGGGCGAGCGTCTTCAGGTCGGTCGGGTCGAGGTCGACCATCTCCCGCACGTAGCGCTGGCGCGCGCGCAGCGCGGCGCGCCCGAGCGATGCCCCGTCGAGTACCTCGAGCAGGAAGTACTGGACGATCAGGTCCGCCGCGACCATCGCCGCCGACTCGCCGTAGGCGATGGTCGTGCTGCCGAAATAGCCGTACGCACCCTGCGCGAGATAGCTCTGGCAGATCGGCGGGTCGACGCCGATCAGCGCGGCCGCGTACACCTGCGCGCCGTAGCAGCACTCGACGGCGGCGACCGTGCCCGGCGCGATCCGGCCGTCGATCGACCGCGTCGTGAGCGCGATCGGGTAGCGCTTGCCGGACTGCCCCTGGAATTCGGGCGAACCTTCGTTGCCGTGGCAGTTGATGAAATGCGACAGCGGCGCGAGCGCGGCGGGCGAGAACCGCGGTCCGGACGGCGGCGAAGTGCGCAGACCGTCCCTGCGCCCGAAGATCGCGAACAGGTTGCGCGCGCTGGACGTCGCCCAGGTCTTCGCCGACAGCGCGAAGTGCCCGGCGTAGTCGTCCGGCGATCGACTGCGGTGGCCGGCCGCCGTGTCCAGCAAGCCGATCAGGTGCGACGCCTCGGCCGCCGTCGTCGCGCCCCGCAGGTCGGGCAACCGCCCGACCACGCGCGTGGGTCCGGTGAACGAGGCGATGTCGGTGTCGTAGCGTCCGGCGCAGGCGTAGGGCAGATCGCTCCAGGCGATGCGGTCCGGCTCGTCGGGCGGATCGAACAGCGGATTGGCGAGCGGCTGGTGCGGCACGACGTCGGGTGCGCCGACGATCAGCAGATAGTCGGGCGACTCGGCACGGTACGCGGCGTCGATCGCCGCCTTCGCCGCTTCGAAATCGCCCGGATCGACGAGGGGTTTGCCGCGCCGCACGCGCATCGCCCGCGCGTCGTCGAGCAGCACGAGTTTCGCGGCGAGTCCGCGCCGGCGGTCGGCGGCGATCAGGCGGCGGATCGCCGCCCGGATCTCGCGATAACCGGCGGCGCCGTACTTGCGCCGCAGTGCCCCGCCGTGCGTCACGATCAGCTTGTCGGTCATCGACGACCCGGCCCGTGCCTCCCCGGCGCCATTGTGCGCCATCCGTCGTCTCGCGCAAGCGTGGGCGCCGGCGCGACCGCGACCGTCGCTTCAGGCGAACGACAGCTCCATCGCCGGACCGAGCGGCGCGAAGCACGCGTCGACGACCCGCGGATCGACGTCCTCGATCCGGGACGGTCGCCAGCGCGGATCGCGGTCCTTGTCGACGACGATCGCACGCGCACCTTCGAAATAATCCGGCATGCGCATCAGCCGCTGCGAGATCCGGAAATCGGTCGTCAGGCACTCGCGCAACGATCGCCCCGGCGCCTCGCGCAGATTGCGGAATGCGACCTCGAGGCTCGTCGGCGACGCGGCGGCGATCGCCCGACCGGCCTCCCGCGCCCAGGGGTCGTCGACTCCGCGCAGCGCCCCGACGATCGCGGCCACCGATTCCCGGCCGAAGCAGGCGTCGATCCCGGACCGGTCGGCGAGCAGGCGCGTGGGCGGCGATGGTCGCGCGCACATCGCGACCGCCGTGTCGGCGTCGCCGGTCCGCGCGAGCGCCTCGACCAGGTCGTCCAGCCGTCCGCTGGAGACCAGCGCGTCGGCGAGCCCGAGATGGACCGCGTCCGCGCCGTCGACCCGAAGCCCGGTCAACGCGAGCAGCATGCCGGTGTGTCCGGGGCAGCGTGCGAGGAAATGCGACGATCCCACGTCCGGGAACAGTCCCAGCGCGGCCTCCGGCATCGCGAGCTTCGTCGTCTCGGTGACGACCCGGTGCCGGCCGTGCACCGAAATCCCGCAACCGCCGCCCATCGTGACGCCGGACATCAGCGCGACGTACGGCTTGGGATAGCGTGCGATGTACTCGTCGAGCTCGTACTCGATGCGGTAGACGCGGTCCATGTAGGCGTCGTCGCCGCGCGCCTCGTACACCGCCCTGACGTCGCCGCCGGCGCAGAACGCCCGTTCACCGGCGCCGCGGACGACGACGACCCGCACCCGCGGGTCGTCCGCCCATTCGCGCAGGCGCGCATGCAGCAGCGCGAACATCGGGATGCTGAGCGCGTTCAGCACGCGGGGCCGGTTGAGCGTCAGGATGCCCGCGCACCCGCGGACCTCGCCGAGCACCGGCGGCTCGTCGGCCTCGTTCGCCGCGGACATCGGGACGGTCAATACGCGACCAGCGCGTCGACGCGATGGCCGAGCGCTTCGATCCTCGTGCGCCCGCCCAGCGCGGGCAGGTCGACGACGAACGCGCATCCGACGACCGTGCCGCCGGCCACGGCGAGGAGCTTCAACGCGGCCTCGGCGGTCCCGCCGGTGGCGATCAGGTCGTCGACGACGAGCACGTGCTCGCCCCGCACGATCGCATCGCGGTGCATTTCGAGCCGGTCGCTGCCGTACTCGAGCTCGTAGTCCTGGCCGAAATTCTCGGCCGGCAGCTTGCCGGCCTTGCGGATCGGAACGAATCCGGTCGCGAGTTCGGCGGCGACGGCGGCGCCGACGATGAAGCCGCGCGACTCGATGCCGGCGACCTTGTCGATGCGCCGGCCGCGCCATGGCGCCGACAGGCGATCGACGACCGCCCGGTAACCGCGTGCGTCCTTGAGCAAGGTCGTGATGTCGCGGAACTGCACGCCCGGCCGCGGAAAGTCGGGCACGGTCCGGATCAACGCGCGCAGATCCGGCGGCGAGGTCATGGCTTGCCGTCGGTGAATGGCGACTCGAGCAGGTGCAGTGCGGAGTCGACGAAACGGAACAGGAGCGCCGGCGGATTCGGGCCCGTGCCCGCGCGCAGCACGCGCTTCGGGGCGTCGTTCAACTGCAGCTCGACCCGGTAGACCGGCGGCATCGACCGCTGCCAGTTCGGCAGCGCCTTGCGCAGGTACGCGATCTCGTCCTCGGCCTTGACGATCACGCCCATCGACTCGAGCAGGTTCAACTTGGGCCAGGTCTCGCCGCCGGGCCGGCCGTGGGTCACGATGCCGAGGAAGCGCTGGAAGTCGCCGTAGTACGCGTCTCCGGGCTCGACATGCCGGCCGTTCGAATAGATCGCGTCCATCAGATAGGTGAGCGTGCGGTCGCGCGGCGTCTTGCGTCCCCACTGGTCCAGCACCTCCTGCGCGGTGATGGCGAGGCAGAGCTCGAGATGGCCGCCGGCGAGGTAGACGCGGCTCGCCGGCAGCTTGAACCGGATCTCGCCGTCCTGCGAGCGGACCCAGGCGGTCGGTTCACAGTCGTCGGGGAAGTAGCGCGTGTCCGCGGTGTCGTCCTGCAGATAGACGACCGGCATACTCTGCGCCTTCGCGAACTCGACCGCGTCGTCGACACCGCGCTTGGACGAATAGCGCGCGTCGTGCGTCGAGGTCGGATGCGTGACGATCAGCAACGACTCCCCGGAGAGCCGCAGCGAATCCGGCGCGACGACCGGATGCGCCGGGCACGCCGCGAACGACGGGGCGCACGCGACCAGGGCCGCGCCCGCGAGCATCGCGGCCAGGAGCTTCCTGGTGCCGGCGCCGCGAGCGACCGCCGGGGGCTCCGCGTTCATGTTTCCGGCGCCCCCTGCCACAGCAGGTCGTAGCCCAGTTCGCGCGTGTCGGTGCACATGCGCGCGAGCGCGGCGAACTTGGCCTTGAACGTCGCCTCGGCGTGCGAGCGCTCGTGCTCGGCGAACGACCGCCAGTAGGTCACGATGACGATGTCGTGGTCGTGCGCGCCGCCCGGCGTCGCGGCGCCCCCGAGCGAACCTTCGTCCGAGACGAACCCGGAGTAGCGGAACACCTGTCCGGCGATGAATCCCCCCTTGTCGCCGCCGTAGGTGTCCTTGACGACGTTGCACATCTCGCCCAGCGCGAGGTCGACATCGTCCATCGACACCCCGGCGTTGAGCTTGACCGTGTTGAAGAGCATCTTCGCGCCGAACGGCACGGTGATCGGTCCGAACATCGACGGCTCCTGATCCGCCCGGCGCACCGGACATGCGCCGGGAGGGTTCCGGTTGACCCCGCCGCCACCGGGGAAACGACGGCGGCTTCCGGACCCCATTCTAAGACCTATTCCAACTTCACGCGCGCGATGCGCGACTGCAGGATGGGCACGCCGGCCGGACGCGGCGGCGGCCTCCCGCGCGACGCTATTTTCGGGGTACGCTCTTCGCTGCCGGGTCGAGCACCACCGGCGCCTCGAAGGTCACGTCGTAGCTCCACGCCTGGCGGAACTCGCGTACCGTCCCGTCGGTCGCGAAGCGGCCGGCGACGCGCTTCTCGTCGTACGCGGTCGGTGTCCAGCGGATCCACAGCGCCGAGGACACGAACGTGGTGAACGCCCGATGCAGCGGCGCCGCGCTCTTGACCCTGGCGTCGGGATCGATCACGACGTGCAGCGCCGCGAGATCGCCCCGCCGGGCCATCGCCTCGAGTCCGTCCCGATCGCGCGCCTGCGCGGCGGTCAGCGGACGGTCCGAGGCGACCACGACCACATCCAGATAGCCCGGCTCGGTCGTGCTGTCGATCTCGACGGCGATCGCGTGGCCCAGGTCGGCGCGCTGGCCGGTGGCGACCAGCCCCCCCCAGGCCGTCTGCGCGTCCGCCGCCGTCGCGAAAACCACCGCCGCGACGATCGCGGTGAGTCCGGCCGCGGCGGCGCGCACCGGCCGCCGCCGCGGCCGTTCGGCCCTTCGCGTCAAGGCGTCGTCGAAATCGCGGCGAAGCGTCCGGGGCAACTGCAACCGGAGCTGTTGTTGATCGTGTAGCGTCCCGTGACCATCTTGACGCGATTGTGGACGTCGAAGAAATTCGCGGTTCCGGTAACGCCGTTGTTGCAGGACATCGTTCCCGTGTACTGGCCGATCCTGCCGACCTGCAGGTAGGTCATCGGGAACGTGCACGTGGCGAACGGCCACACGATCGTCCAGGTCGACGACGTGCCGGTCTGCGCGATCGTGAGCGTGCCCGACTCGTCGCCGGTGCCGCAGACCCCGGTGCAGGCGTACGTATCGGTCAGGAAGTAGGTGCCGGCGTTGTTCTCCAGCGCGAGCGGCTGGCGGTTGAGCGTCTTGCTGACGTTCACCGCGCCGACGTTGTAGGTGAGCGTTCCCGTGCCCACGCCGGTTCCGGTGAACGTCATCGTGCCGACGGCGGTCTCGACGACCGCCGCCGGATTCCAGGGGGATCCGAAATACGGGCCGGTCGTCGAGTAGAGCGTTCCGGAGAACGTCACGCCCGACGTGATCACGAGCGTCGCGACATAGAAGCGCTGTGCGCCGGTATCCCCGTAGACGAACATCGTCGCGAAGATCACGTTCGCGTTCTGGATCAACTGGATGCCCCAGCCGGGCTCGGCGTCCGGCCACCAGACGTCGGTGAAGTCGTTGGTGATGTTGGTCTTCTCGACGGCTTCCTTGTCGATCGGCACCGCGACGCCGGGGCCGTAGGTGAGGCCGGGTTGGCCGGCGGGCTGGGCGGCGGCGTTCACGGCGAAGACCGCGGCGGCGGCCGCAACGAGCAAAGTGCTGGCGATCTTGCGGGGCATGGGTGACCTCGGGGCGTGTTTCCGGCGGGCGAATGAGACGCGATACAAGGTCCGCGGCTCTCCTGGCCGGATGTCTTGCCGCATTTCGACGCTCGCCAAACCGGATCGGCGATCGCTACCGGCGCTTTCCATCCTGCGTCGACGGCGCCGGGGCTGTCAAGGTGAATTCTCCACCGACGTCCGCGACCACCGGTCCGCGCCAACGTCACGAGGGCAACGGTGCCCGCCTCCCGATCCGGAGCACCCGTTCCTCCAGCCAGCATCCCGATCCAGGCCGGACGCGTACGACCCTGTATCGCTAGCCTGCGACGCCCAGCCCCTTCGAGACTTCGCCCGCGGCGCGCACGAGCCGCCGGGCGAGCTTGCGCTGGAGCTCCGCCAGCGTCCATCGGGGCGAAGGAACGGCGATGTTGATCGCTCCGGCGACCTGCCCGGCCGCGTCGACGATCGCCGCGGCGATCGATACGTCGCCGACGAAAGTCTCCTGGTCGTTCACCGCGTAGCCGCGCTTGCGCGTCTCGTCGACGATCGCCGCGAGCTTCGCCGTCTCGGTGACGGTGTTCGCGGTCCAGGCCTTGCGCGCCGAACGGGCCAGGATCCCGTGGGACTCGTCGGCCGGAAGCCGCGCGAGCATCGCGCGCCCCGGTGACGTGCAGAACGCGGGCAGTCGGGAGCCCACCCGCAGGTCGACGCTGACCGCGTGCACGCTCGGATAGCGCGCGATGTACACGACATCGACGCCTTCGAGTCGCGTCAGGTTGACCGTTTCCCCGCACTCGCGCGCGAGCGCTTCGAGATGCGGGAGCGCCGCCTCCCGGACGCGGTCCTGTCCGAGCACCGCCTGCGAGAACGCGAGCATCCGCGACGAGAGGCTCCAGGCCCGGGTCGCGGCGTCCTGCTTCAGGTAGCCCAGCGCGCCCAGCGTGTGCGTGATCCTCTGCACCGCGCTCTTGCCCAGCCCCGACGGCCGCACGAGCTGCGTGAGCGTCATCGGCCGGTCGGCCGCCGACAGCGCCTCCAGCACGCGAAAGGCCCGCGCGATCGCGGCGACATGGAGCGGATCGTCGTCCCGGTCGCCCGCAGCAACCGGCTCACCGCCGCGCCCGCTCAACCCGCCCCCCAGATTTCGCCGAGGACCCGCACGAGATTCCCGCCGACGATCCGGTCGACGTCGGCGGGCGTGAAGCCTCCGCGCTCCAGCGCCTCGGCGATCCTCGGCCAGTGGTGCGGGCTGGGAGTCTCCTTCGGAAACCGCCCGGCGAGCGTGTTGCCGAACGCCGCGACATAGCTGCCGGTGGCCGCGCTGTACTGGTTCGCCGTCATGTCGAGGATGTGCCGGACCTTCTCGTCGTCGGACACCGCGGCGAAGTCGGTGCCGACGCCGACGTGCTCGACGCCGACCAGGTTCGCGATGTGGCGGGCGTGCCGGACGAAGTTCTCGAGCGTCGGCGGGTGCTCGGGGTCGTTGTCCCAGTTCATGAGGCCGTGGATGCAAGCGCCGACGACGCCGCCGCTCGCGCCGACCGCCTTCAGCGCCGCATCCGACTTGTTGCGCGGGCGCAGGTTGACCGCCTTCGCGTTCGCGTGCGTGAGCAGGACCGGTTTGGCCGAGGCCCGCGCCGCCTCGATCGTCGTCGCCTCGGCGCAGTGGGACAGGTCGATCGCCACGCCGACACGGTTCATCTCGGCGACCAGTTCGCGCCCGAAGTTCGTCAGTCCCCCGTTGCGCGATTCCGAGCAGCCGTCGCCGGCCGCGTTCGCCTCGTTGTACGTCAACTGCATCACCCGCAGGCCGAGCGCGTGGAAGAGCCGCACGCGCCGAACGTTGCTTCCGAGCGGCAGCGTGTTCTGCCAGCCCATGACGAGCCCGACCTTGCCGCCGGCTTTCGCCCGGGCGATGTCGGCGCCGGTGCGCACGAGCAGCCACCGCGAATCCGGCGCGGCGAGCCGATCCAGCCATTCGGCGAGGCCGTCGATCGTCGGCTCGAGACCGTCCTGCATGTGGGTGACGGTGACGTTCGCGGCGGCGACGCCGCCGGCGATCAGCGGCGCGGGGTCGCCGTCGCAGAAATAGACGAGGCCGTCGACGACGAGTCGGCCGGGAACCGGGACGGCGGACGGCATGCGGAACCTTTCGCGGGGCAGGGTCAGCGCCCGCGGCGAACGGGCGAATATCGACAGGCGATATCAGGTATTGCGATCCGACAGTCTAAACCCTACGATGCGCCGTTCCAACGATTCTGCGCGAGCCGTGAGCGCGGGGCCGACCCGCGGAGGAGACCGTCCGATGATCCGAGGATTCCCCGTCCTGGCCGCCGCCGTCCTGGCACTCTCGTTCGCGGGCACGACCGCCGCGCAGGCGCCGGCATGGCCGGTGAAGCCGGTCAGGCTGATCGTCGCCTATCCGCCCGGCGGCAGCACCGATGTGGCGGCGCGGCTGGTCGCCGAGCCGCTGTCGAAGGCGCTCGGCGTCCCGGTCTTCGTCGAGAACAAGCCGGGCGCCGGCGGCACGATCGGCGCGCTGTTCTCCGCCAAGTCCGATCCGGACGGGTACACGCTGCATTTCGGGTCGGCCGCGGAAACGAGCATCGCGCGCGTCACCATGAAGGCGGTGCCGTTCGAGACGTTGCGCGATTTCCAGCCGGTGTCGCTGGTCGGCAGGGTGCCGTTCCTGCTCGTGACCCACGCCGCGCTGCCGCCGAACAACCTGCGCGAGCTGATCGACTGGATACGCGCGAATCCGGGCAAGGTGAACTACTCGTCGTTCGGCAACAACACGACCAACCACCTGGTCGGCGAGGCGTTCAAGGTCGCCGCCGGCGTCGAGGCCGCGCACATTCCCTACAAGGGCAGCGCGCCGTCGGTCGCCGATCTCATCGGCGGACAGGTCCAGTACACCTTCGACACGATCACCGCGGTGCTGCCGCAAGTGAAGGGCGGCCGTCTGAAGGCGATCGCGGTCGCGACCGCGCAGCGCTCCGCGCTCGTGCCCGACGTGCCGACGCTCTCCGAGAGCGGACTGCCGGGCTTCACCGGCGGCACCTGGTTCGGCGTACTCGCGCCGGTCGGCACGCCCGCGGCGGTCGTCGATCGACTGAGCCGCGAGCTCGCGGCGATCCTGCGCTCCGAGGCGATGAAGAAGGAGTTCGAGAGCCGCGGCATCGAGCCGGTCGGCGACACGCCGCAGGAGTTCGGCCGCTACATCGCGTCGGAGTCCGAGCGCTGGACCGCGCTCGCCGCGAAGATCGGCCTCAGGCCCGAGTGAGCGACGCGCACGCGTCGTCGGATGCGCGGCGCACGGGCGAGCGCCCGAGCGCGATCGTCATCGGCGCCGGTATCGTCGGCGCGACGGTCGCGTGGGCGCTCGGCAAGTCCGGCGTGGCGACGACGCTCGTCGACGCCGACGGCCCCGGCGCCGGTTGCAGCTACGGCAACGCCGGGGCGATCAGCGAGAGCTCGGTCGCGCCGGTCGCGATGCCCGGCGTTTCGAGGAACGTCCTCGGCATGCTGCTCGATCCGGAAGGGCCGCTGCGCATCCGGCCGGCGCGCCTGCCGCGCGCGCTGCCCTGGCTGCTCGCGTTCATGGCCTCGGCGAGGCCGGCGCGGGTCGAGCGGATCGCCGCCAGGCTGCACGCGCTCCACCACGGCGCGGTCGACGCGCACCTCGCGCTTGCCCGCGAGATCGGCGCGCCGGAGCTCGGGGTGCGCCACGGGCACCTGCACCTGTACCCGGACGAGGCCGCGCTCGCGAAGGATGCGGACTCCTGGGCGCTGCGCCAGCGCTACGGCGTCGAGGTCCGCAAGCTCAACCGCGCCGGCATCGTCTCGCTCGAGCCGGCGGTCTCGCCCCGCTACCAGGTCGGCATGTTCCTCCCCGACCACGCGATGGTCGTGAACCCGCAACGCTACGTCGACCGGATCGTCGCGGCGTTCCGCGAACGTGGCGGGCGCTGGTCGCGCGATCGCATCCTGAAGATCGCGCCGGCCGGCGGCTCGTGGGTCTGCGCGAGCGCGACCGACGAGTGGCACGCGGACCACGTCGTCGTGGCGGCGGGCATCGCGTCGAAGCGCCTGCTCGCGCCGCTGGGCATCCACCCGCCGCTCGAGTCCCAGCGCGGCTACCATGCGATGTTCGAGGGTGCCCGCGCACCGACGTCGCGCATCGTCGTCCTGGCCGACCGCAAGGCGTTCACCACGACGATGGAGACCGGATTCCGGATCGCGGGGACCGTGGAGATCGGAGGCACGTCGGCGCCGCCCGATCCGCGCCGCTCGGCGGTGCTCGAACGCATCGCCCGCGAGACCTTCCCCGCGCTCGCCGGCGCGAAGGTGACGACCTGGATGGGACACCGTCCCTGCATGCCCGACTCCCTGCCCTGGGTCGGTCCGGCGCGAGGACGCGCGGGCCTGCATTTCGCGTTCGGACACGGGCATCTGGGCGTGACCGACGCGCCGGGCACGGCGCGACGGATCGTCGCGGCGATCGCGGGGAGCGGTTGACATGGCACGAACGATCTGCGTCGCCGCGGCCCAGACCGGGCCGGTGCACACCGAGGACCTCGCGGAGAAGCGGCCGACCGCGCTCGCGATGATCGCGGAGGCGGCCGATCGCGGCGCGCGCATCCTCACGTTCCCCGAACTCTTCCTCTCGCCGTTCTTCCCCAACCGGCTGCGCGAGGACTTCGAGCGGTTCTTCGTCGGGCACGACCACCCGGTGATCCGCGCGATCGTCGATGCCGCCGCCGCGCGCGGCCTCGCGCTGGTGCTGCCCTTCGGCGAACGCGCGTCCGGCGGTCTCTACAACGCCGCGCTGGTCACCGACGGTGACGGCAGGACGCTGGGCGTGTACCGCAAGACGCACATTCCGGCCTACTTTCCCAACGAGCGCCCCGGCGGCACCGGCAGCTACGAACGGCTGTATTTCACACCCGGCGCGAACCTGCCGGTGTTCGAGGCGGCCGGATGCCGTTTCGGCGTGCCGATCTGCTACGACCGGCAGTTCCCGGAAGCCTCGCGCGTGCTCGCCCTCGCCGGCGCGGAGGTGATCTTCATGCCGATCTGCTACGCGACCTACGGCGACCCGGCGCACCGTTCGGAAGCCTGGGAGATCCCGCTCCGCGCGCGCGCCTACGAGAACGGCGTGGTCGTCGTCGCGGCGAACAAGGTCGGCGACGAAGGCGTGCGCCGGCACCTCGGCCGCAGCATGATCGTCTCGCCCGCCGGCGCGATCCTCGCCGACGCCGGCACGGACGCCGAAGGCCTGGTCGTGCAGACGGTCGACCTGGACGAGACCGCGATGTCGCGCAAGAAGATGCCGTGGTGGCGCGACCGGCGACCGGACCTCTACGGACCCCTCGCGCGGTAGCGGGCGGCGCGGCGCGTCAGGTAGGCCGCAGTGCGCACTCCTCGAGTGCCGCGAGCGGGACGATGGCGAGCGTCTCCTCGTGCGTCGCCTCGAGGATCACCGGCGGCGCGATGCCGGCCTCGTACGCCTGCCGCCAGGTCGCCGCGCACACGCACCAGCGATCGCCGGGTTCGAGTCCGGGGAAGCGGTACTCGGGCACCGGCGTGACGAGGTCGTTGCCCTGCTCGCGCGCGAACTCGAGGAACGCGCGCGTCGCCTGCACGCAGACGACGTGCAGCCCGTGATCCTCGGGCCCGGTGTTGCAGTGCCCGTCGCGGTAGAAGCCGGTGCGCGGGGAGAGTGAACAGGGCTCGAGCTTTCCGCCCAGCACGTTGCGGTCGTCGTTCATCGGGTCGCTGTCCTTCGCGCAGTGCGGGCGCGGCCCGCCTGCGTGCATCTTAGGCGCCGGCCGCGCCCCGTGGTAGCGGCCCGGAATCCGCGGGCTCCGCGCCAGCGCCCTCCGGGGCACCCCGGCGCCCGTGCCGTCAGGGCACGTTCCCGAAGCCGGGGAGCTTCAACGCCGGCGCGCGCGGATCGACGCCGACGACCAGGCCCAGGACATTGAGCTCGAACCCTTCGTCGCCGCCGACGATCAGGCCGAGCACGCCTCTGGCGGAAGCCTGCCAGCCGGTGCCCGACGGGGAACGACCGAACGCGGACTCCCATTCGACGTAGTCCTTGCCCAGCGCGTTCGCCGGCAGCGCGAGCCGCAGCTCGGGGACGCTGCGCGCGACATGCGCGACGAACGTATTGCTGTTCGGTCCGGGCCACACACTGTAGTGGTGCGCGTACGGATACGAGGCCGCGGCCCGGTCGAGCTTCGCGATCACCGCCTCGGCCTGCGATCCGCGCAGGTCGCGCAGGAGTTCGGGCGCGTTGCCGTACCACTCGGCGTCGGGCGCGCGCCGGTCGTCCACCGACACGACCGAGCCGCCGTCGCGCGCGAGCCAGCCGATGACCTCGTAGCGGGTGTAGCGCGGCGCGCCGGCGGGCTTCGCCGCGATCCAGGTGTGGACGCCGAAGGCGCCGCGCCATCCGAACGTGCGCGCCGCGTACGCCTGGACGATCGCCTCGGGATGGTCCGCCGGATCGGGCGCGAGGCCCGCCGGCCGGTGGGTCGCCGCCCACCAGGCGCCGGTGAAGCTCGCCTTGCCCAGCGCGAGCGCGACCAGCGGCCCGGTGACGAACAGCGCGACGACGACGATCGCGCCGAACGCGACCCTGCGCGCGGTGCGCCGGATCATCGGGCGCCGCGCGTACCGGATCGCCCGGCGCCCGGGATCACATCCGCGGCTCGCCGCGGCCGTTCACCGTGATCGTCGGGCCCGGCGGGAACGAGAGTTGCGCGCGGTACTCGCGGCCCCGGAACGCGTAGGTGACGTCCCAGTACGCCGGCCGGCCCGAGCCGGGCACGGTCTCGCAGCGACGCACGTCCTGCGAGTAGCCGTGACGGCCGGCCGCGTTCGATCCGATCGCCGCGCCGCGGACCGCGCCGATCGCGGTGGCGACGTCGCGGCCGCGGCCGCCGCCGATCTGGTGACCGAGCACGCCGCCCAGGATGCCGCCGACGATCGCGCCGCCCACGTTGCGCTCGTCGTAGCCGCGGGTGTGCTCGCGCTCGACCCAGCAGCGCTGCTCGGGCGAATCGACGACCGCGCGGACGTGCACGACATCGGCCTGGTCGAGCGGCTCGCCGTAGCGTGGAGAGTAGGAGTAGGAAGGCGGAGGCGAGGGCGTGTATTCGCTGACCGGGCGCGCGCCGACCGGCCGCAGCGACGACACGCGCCGGTCGAGGCCCATCGCGCCGAGGTTCGGATACTGGCCCGGGCGCAGCACCACGCAGCGACCGCCGAAGTTCGCGTCCTCGCACAGCTCCCAGCGGCCCCGTTCGACGATCGCGGACGCCGCACGATCGTTGAAGCCGTAGCCGTCGAGGTTGTAGACCGGCCAGTTGGCGCTGAACGTCGGGCCGCGCCATCCGTCCCACTCGTAGAGCGTGACCTGCGCGGCGGCGGGGACCGCCGCGAACGCGCTCGCGGCGGCGGCGATGGCGAGTAGCGATCTCATGCTCGGCTCCGGATTCGGGTCGGGGCGATGGCGGCGTCCATGGTAGCTCAAACGCCCGGCGCGGCCGCCGCGTTGACCGGAGCTCGCCAGGTCCCCGCGATCAGACGTCGAACGCCCCCGCGTCGAAACCGCCGTCGTCGTAGGCCGGTCCGGCGTCGCCGGCGGTGACGAATCCCCCGGGCTCACCCGGCCCTGCCGGCGCATCGGGCATCGTCCCGCCGTCCGCGCCGTAGAGGGGCATCGCAGCCGGGTCGTGCGCGAAGAACTGTCGGGCGTACAGGCTGCCCAGTACGGTGCCGGCGAGGCTGCCCGCCAGCGTTCCGGCGAACATCGAGCCCAAACCCGGGCCCGCGGGGGCCGCGGACAGCGCGCGCTCGAGCACGCCAGGCCGGCGGACCTCCGCGCGCGTCGCGTAGCGGGCGAGTTCAGCGGGACCGGCGAGCGCGTCCGCGGCGGCGCCGCGCTCGCGCTCCGGCAGCGCGGACGCGATCCCGTCGAGCACGCGGCGACGCTGCCCGGGCGTGAGCCGCGTGAACGCCTCGGCGTGCGCCGCCTCGATCGTCTCGGGCGGCGCGGTGCGCAACAGGTAGCGATAGCGCTCGATCGCGCGCTCGTCGTCGCTCGTGGCGGCTCCCTTTCCCGCGACCGGCGCGCCCGCCGGCTCGCGACCCCACCCGTCGAAGATGCCCATCGTGCGCTCCTGTGGTCGATCGCCGGGCGTGCCGCCCCATGGCGACTCCGGCATCGCCATTGGAGACCAGATCCAACGTGGGCGTTCGACGGCGCGACGAACGCCGCCGCGCGCGCGACCGATCGCGCCAGGCGCGCACGGCCGGCGTCGGGCCCGGCCGCTCGTCGAGCCGACCGCGGCGATCGCAGTTAGCCGGGCGCGACCAGTCCGTCCAGCAGCGCGTCGTCGATGCCGGCGAGCGCCGCCGCCGTCTCGCCCCAGGACTGCCAGTCGGGCGTGGACCCGGCGACGATCCGCCGCGCGCCCGCCAGGCACGCGGCGATCACGGCGGCGTCGGCGAACTCGGGCGGCGGCGACGACGCGAGCGCCGGCGCGTGATGGACGCGCACCGCCTCGGCGACCGGGGCGGGCAGCTTCCAGTTGCGCGCGACCAGGCAGCCGATCGCGGCGTGGTCGCCGCCGGTGGCGAGATCCAGCGCGGACGCCCCCTGGTCGAAATCGACCGCGATCGCCCGCCGGAAGCCCGCCGCCTCGGCCGGATAGCGGCGCAGCATCACGCACAGCCCGGCGTCGTGCACCAGCCCCGCCATGAACGCGAGATCGGCGAGCCGCGACAGCCGCAGGCGATGGGCGATCCGCAGCGCCCAGCCGGCGACCTCGACGCTGCGCGCCCAGATCGCGTCGGCGAGCTTCGGATCGACGCCGGCCGCCCGCCCCTGCAGCGCCGCGCCGACCGCGATCGCGATGGTCTTGGTGCCGCCCAGCATCGCGATGACGTCGACGAGCGAGCGCAGCGGGCCGTGATGCGGGAACACCGGCGTGTTCGCGATCCGCGTCAGCAGGCCGACGAGCACCGGGTCGGTCGACGCGATGGCCGCCAGGTCGCGCGGCCCCGATCGGTCGCTGGCCGCGGCCGCCTGCAGCCGCCCGATCGAGGGGCTGGGCGAAGGCAGCGTCACGCCGCTCTTCAGCACCGCCTCGATCAACGGATCCGGTCGCACGATCCCTCCGCTGCCTGCCCGGGCCGGCCGGACGCGGTAACATCGTCGCGCCGCCAAACGACCCCCGCGCTCCCGCGCGCCCCACGATGACCATCGACGAGTTCATGGCCGCCTACCAGCGGGCCTGGCAGACCAGCGACGAGCACCTGCTCGCCTCGTTGTTCGCGCCCGACGGCGTCTACCGCAACACGCCGTTCGCCGAACAGCGCGGGCACGAGGCGATCAGGGCCTACTGGCAGCGAACCAAGATGCAGCAGGACATCCGGCTCGTCTACGAGGTGCTCGAGCGCGACGCCGGCGGCGGCATCGCGCACTGGCGCACGACCTATCAGGTGGCCTCCGAGGAGCTCTTCCGAGTCTGGGCGGCCTCGACCGGCACCAACCTGATCGCCCGGCGCGAAGGCGACCCGCTGCCCCGGCTCGCGCTCGACGGCATCGCGATCGTGCGCTTCGACGCCTCCGGACTCGCACGCGAGCTTCGCCTGTGGTGGCACAGTTGCGTCGTGGCGTGAGCGCGGGACGGCCCGGGAAGACGACGGGCGCGCCGCTTCAGGGGAGCCGGGTACCCGCCAGCACGCCGGTGACCAGCGAGCACGGTGTGTAGGATTGCTCCAGTTTCGCGACGATCGACCACGGGTAGCGCAGCACGTCGGTCAGCTTGAGTATCCCCGTTTCGCCGCCGCTGCAGCTGATCTCCGCCTCGATCCGACCGAAGCGGCCGGCCTGGCTGTAGGTGCCGGTGAAGTTGCACGACTCGCCGCCGATGATCGCGAACTGCCCGGAGACCTCGGTTCCGGTCTGGGTGATGTCCATTCCTATCGCGATGGCGCTCTCGGTGCCGTTCTGCAGCGGGTTCGTGCAGCCGGTCCGCGTGCGGTTCATCGTTCCGCCGTAGGTGCCGGAGACGTTGGCGAGCGCGAGCGGCTGGCGCTTGAGGATCTTGACGATCGTGGCGGTCCCGACCGTGTAGGTGAACTTGCGCAGGCCGCTGTCGAGGACGCCGGGCGCGGACGGCTCGAGCCGTGCCGTGCCCACCGGCGTCTCGACCAGGCCGGCGTTCGAGAACGCCTGCTGCAGCCACGACGTCCCGCCGGTCGTCTGGTACAGCGATCCGGTGAACACCTCGCCGCCGGTGTGCTGGAGCACGCCGATCGTCCACGTGGCCTGCCCGCCGGCGGCGTAGACGAACATGGTCAGGAAGATCGTTCCGCTGTTCTGGACGAGCTGGATGCCCCAGCCGTCCTCGCCTTCCGGCCAGTAGATGTCGCTGTGGTCGTAGGTGACCTCGGTGCTTTTCGCCACCGGGCCCGCGGCCCGCGCCTCCGGGCCAGCGGCCGGCGTCACCGCCGGAGTGCAAATGGCCAGCGCCGCGAGCGCGAACAGCGCCGCCCTCCGAATTCCCAACCTCATGCCGTCCTCCCCGATGCCGGAGCGAAAGCGGTCAACATACCTTCGGACGCGCGTTCGCGCCAGACCGGCACCGCGCCGCGCTCCGGCCGCGAGCGGCGCCCGGGGCCGTAAGGTTCCGGCGCGCTGAACCGACACGCCGGGATGCGCACCGCGTTCGTTTTCGCCGGCGGCGGCAGCCTGGGAGCGGTCGAGGTCGGCATGCTCGAGGCGCTCACCGAGTCCGGCCTCCGGCCCGACCTGATCGTGGGCGCGTCGGCCGGCGCGATCAACGGCGCCTATTTCGCCGGCGACCCGACGGCGGCCGGGTGCGCCCGGCTCGCGGCGATCTGGCGGGATCTCAGGCGCTCGGATCTGTTTCCCGTCGGCTTCGGAAGCCTGCTCGCGCTCATCCGCCGCCGCGATCACCTGGTCGGCAATTCCGGCCTGCGCGCGCTGCTCGAGCGTCACCTCCGGTACCGCCGGCTCGAGGAGACGCCGGTTCCGGTCCACGTGGTCGCCACCGAACTCGCGACCGGCGAGGAAGTCGTGCTCTCGCGCGGACCGGCCGTCGACGCGGTCCTCGCGAGCGCGGCGATTCCCGGCGTGTTCCCGTCGGTCACGTTCGACGGGCGGGAACTCTTCGACGGCGGCGTCTCCAGCAACACGCCGATCGCCGCGGCGATCGCGCTGGGCGCCGAGCGCGTGATCGTGCTGCCCACCGGCCACGCCTGCGGCCTGCGGCGCGTCCCGACCGACGCGATCGGCAAGGCGCTGCACGCGCTCTCGCTGGTGGTCTCGCGCCAGCTGGTCCGCGACATCGAGCGCTACGCCGGGCGTGCGGCGCTGCGGATCGTGCCGGCGCTGTGTCCGGTCGATGTCTCGCCGTACGATTATTCGAACGCGCCGGTGCTGATCGCGCGGGCGGCCGACCGGACGCGGGCCTGGCTCGCCGGCGGCGGCCTCTCCAGCCCCGCCGATCCGGGCCCGCTCGCCACCCACCGGCACTGACCGCGCGGGGCCGCGGCGGGTCTCAGGCCCGGGCGCCCCCCGCCCGGCGCAGCGGCTTCGCCATGACGTAGTCGTCCATCACGAACCCTCCGCCGATGTCCTCGACGGTCTCGGCGTCGACGCCGAAGCCGACGGCGCGGTAGAACGCGATCGACGACGCGTTCTGCTTGTTGACGCGCAGCGTCAACGTCGCCGAGCCGTCCGCGAGCGCCGCGGCCTCGACGTGTCCGACCAGCGTCCGGCCGACGCCGCGGCCATGCGCCGAGGCGAGCACGTAGAGCTTGTCCAGCTTGGTCGTCCCCGGCCCGTCCCGCTCCCACGCCGCGAAGCCGACGCGCGCCCCGCCGACCGACGCGATCGCGAGCCCGGCCCCCGTCTCGGACAGGAACCGCGACAGGCGCGCGATCGAGTAGCCGCGTTCGAGCATGTAGTCGATCTGCCGCATCGGGATGATGCCCGGGTAGTGCTCCCGCCATATCCGGTCGGCGAGGCGCGCGACCTCCGGCAGGTCGGCGACCTCCGCGGCGGCGATGGCGGCGCCCCGGCCGCGGGACGTCGGGTCGTGCTCGGGCATGTCGGAACACTCGGGCGGGAACGGACGGCCGGCGGAAAGCGGGCGGGCGGCGGACGGGCAGATGACAGGCGCGACGGGGTCGAATCTAGCACGCGGGCCGCAATCCCCGGTCCGCCTGAAGGGTACAATCGCGCGGCGCCGGCACGCCAGGGCGCCTGTCGATGCTCGCCGCGCTTCCCCGCCCGTTCTGGATCGTCGTCATCGCGCTGGTGTCGTTCGCCTGGTTCTCGGCGCTCGAACTGCGCAAGCTCCAACATCCCGACGAGGGGCGTTACGCCGAGATCGCGCGCGAGATGGCCGTCACCGGCGACTTCGTGACGCCGCGGCTCAACGGCATCCTGTACTTCGAGAAACCGCCGCTCCAGTACTGGATCACCGCGGCGTCGTTCCTCGCGTTCGAGACCGACCAATGGACGGCGCGGCTCGCGCCCGCGCTCGCCGGCTTCCTCGCGATCCTCGCGATCGGGTTCACCGCCGGCCGCATCGCCGGCCGCCCGGCGGGTTGGCTGGCCGGCCTCGCGCTCTCAGGGTGCGTCTGGCACGTCGGGATGTCGCATTTCCTCACTCTCGATTCGCTGCTCAGTTTCCTGCTCTCGACCGCCCTGTGCGCCTTCCTCCTCGCCAACCGCGACCGCCTGCCCGCCGGTCGTGTCCGCGCGTGGATGCTCGCCGCGTGGACGGCGCTCGCGCTGGCCACGCTCACCAAGGGCCTCATCGCCGCGGTGATCCCCGCGGCCTCGCTCGTCCTCTACTCGCTGTTCACCCGCGATACCGGGCCCTGGCGCCGGTTGCATCCGGCGACCGGCGTGCCGCTCTACCTCGCGATCATCGCTCCCTGGTTCGTGCTGGTCTCGCTGCGCAATCCGGGTTTCGCCGAGTTCTTCTTCGTCCACGAGCATTTCGGCCGGTTCCTCACCACCGAGCACAAGCGCCCCGGCGCGTGGTGGTATTTCCTGCCGCTGTTCGCGGTCGGCGTGATGCCGTGGATCACGCTGGCGCCGATGACCTGGCGCGCGGGATGGCGCGCGCCGGCGGAGGCGAACGGATTCCGCTGGCGCGTCTTCTGCCTGGTCTGGGCCGGATTCGTGTTCGTGTTCTTCTCGCTGTCCGGCTCCAAGCTCCCGTCCTACATCCTGCCGATGTTCCCGGCGTTGATGCTGGTGCTGGGCGCCGCGCTGGTGCAGATGCCGATCCGCACGATCGCCGCGCTGGCCGCGCCGCTCGCCTTCGCCGCCGTCGCCCTGTTCGTCGCGGCGGTGCTCGGCTACGATCGGCTGGTGCCGCGCTACGCGGACGCGCGCACGCCCCTCGCGCTGTTCGAGGCGTACGCGCCCTGGGCGAAGCTCGGCACCGGCGTGCTCGCCATCGCCGCGATCCTCGGATGGGCCGCGCTGCGCAGTGGCGGCGAGCAGGGTCGGGGCCTGGGCATCGCCGCGCTCTCCGTCGGCACGCTCCTGGGGTTCCAGGTCCTGTTCGTCGGGCACGACGTGTTCCGCGCGACCCGCTCGGGCTACGATATCCTGCGCCTGGCCCAGGACGCGCTGGGCGCGCCACTCGACCCGACGCTGCCGTTCTACCAGGTCCACAGCTACGACCAGACCGTGCCCTTCTACCTCGACCGCACGACCACGATCGTCGCGTTCCGCGACGAGTTCGCGATGGGCCTCGACCGCGAGCCGGACCGTGCGATCGCCGAGGAATCGCGCTGGGTCGACGAGTGGACGGCGCTGCCGCAGGGCTACGCGCTGATCCCGAAGTCCGACCACGCGAAGCTCGTGGCGCGCGGCGTGCCGATGCGCACGCTCGCGCAGGACGCCCGGCGCGTGCTCGTCGGCAGGCGCTAGGATCACCGGTGAGTCTCGCGGCCTTCGCGTTCCTGCTGACCGGCGTGCTGCTGAACGCGGCCGCGCAGCTCTTCCTCAAGGCCGGCACCAATGCGACCGGCGTCATCACGCTGACCGCCGACGACTGGCTGGGACCGCTGCTCAGGCTCGCCACCGTGCCGCCGATCGTCGCGGGCATCGCCTGCTACGCGGTGTCGGTCGTCGTCTGGATCCTGGGACTCTCGCGCGTGCCGGTATCGGTCGCCTACCCGCTGCTGTCGCTGGGCTACGTGGTCAACGCGGTCGCCGCGCAGATCCTGTTCGGCGAGGCGGTGACGCTGCAGCGCTGGATCGGGATCGGCTTCATCGTGCTGGGCGTGTGGCTGGTCGCGCGGAGCGCCGGATGAGCGTCGCGCCGTTCCTGCCGTTCGCGCGCCCGTCGATCGACGAGGCGACGATCGACGGCGTGGCCGACGTGCTGCGGTCGGGCTGGATCACGACCGGCCCGTGGGTGCGGACCTTCGAGCAGGAGGTCTCGGCGCTCTGCGGCGGACGTCCGGTGCGCGCGGTGACATCGGCGACCGCCGCCGTCGAGATCGCGCTGCAGTTGTGCGGCATCGGTCCCGGCGACGAGGTGATCACCTCGGCACAGAGCTTCTTCACCGTGTCCAACATGATCGAGAAGGTCGGCGCGACGCCGGTCTTCGTCGACTGCGAGCTCGTCACGCGCAACATCGACCTGGCCGCCGTCGGGCGCGCGATCGGCCCGCGGACGCGCGCGGTCGTGCCCACGCACTGGCCGGGCTCCGCGACCGACATGGACGCGCTCCTCGCGCTCGCGCGGAGCCGGGGCCTGCGCGTGATCGAGGACGCCGCGCTCACCTTCGGCACGCGCTTCGGCGGACGTTTCGGCGGGTCGTTCGGCGACATCACCACGTTCAGCTTCCACCCGAACAAGAACCTGACGACCATCGAGGGCGGCGCGCTCGTCGTCAACGACATGGCCGAGGCGGCGCGCGTCGACGTGCTGCGGTTCCACGGGATCGAGCGGCTGGCCGACGGCACGCGCGACGTCGGGTTCCCCGGCGGCAAGTTCAACCTGCCCGACGTCAACGCGCGGATCGGCGTCGGCCAGCTCGAGCGGCTGGACGCGATGCTCGCGCGGCGCCGCGCGCTGGTCGACCGCTACTTCGAGCGCTGGTCGACCGACCCGGCCTGCGTCCTGCCGCCGCGGCCGGCCGCGCGCGACGACGGCTGCACGTGGAACATGTACTGCGTGCTGCTGCCGCTCGACCGCCTGTCGATCACGCGCGCGCAGTTCCGCGACGCGATGCAGCAGGAAGGCATCGGCACGGGCATTTCCTACGAGGCGCTGCACCTCACGACGCTGGGGCGGCGCCACGGCGGCCGCGAGGGGCTCTTCCCCAACGCCGAGCGGATCGCGCGCGAGACCGTGACGCTGCCGCTGTACGCCGACATGCTCGACTCCGACGTCGACCGCGTCTGCGAGGCCGCCGCGCGCGTCCTCGCCACCCATCGCCGATGAACGCCACCGCCACCGTGCCGAACGCGGCGCCCGAGATCTCGGTCGTCATCCCGGTCTACAACGAAGAGGCCGGGCTTCCGGCGCTCTTCGCCCGCCTGGACCCGGCGCTGGACGCGCTCGCGACGCGCTACGAAGTGATCTTCGTCAACGACGGCAGCCGCGACCGTTCGGCGGCCATCCTCGCCGACCAGTTCCGCGCGCGGCCCGACGTCACGCGCGTGATCCTGTTCAACGCCAACGCCGGCCAGCACCAGGCGATCATCGCCGGCTTCGAGCGGGTGCGCGGCAGGCGCGTGGTCACGCTCGACGCCGACCTGCAGAACCCGCCCGAGGAGATCGGCAAGCTCCTCGCCGCGATGGACTCGGGCGCCGACTACGTCGGTGGCGTGCGCGCGGTCCGCGAGGACTCCTGGTGGCGTCGCACCGCCTCGCGCCTGATGAACTCGCTGCGCGAGCGCATCACCCGCATCCGGATGACCGACCAGGGCTGCATGCTGCGCGCCTACAGCCGCGAGATCGCCGACGCCGTGGCCGCCTGCCGCGAAGTGTCGACGTTCATCCCGGCGCTCGCCTACACGTTCGCGCACCGGCCGGTCGAGATCGAGGTCGCCCACGAGGAGCGCGCGGCCGGCGAATCGAAGTACTCGCTCTACAAGCTGATCAGGCTCAATTTCGACCTGGTCACCGGATTCTCGCTCGTGCCGCTGCAGATATTCTCGCTGATCGGCATGCTGGTGGCGATGGGATCGGTCGCGCTGTACGTGTTCGTGGTCGTCCGGGGCCTCGCCACCGGTCGCTACGAGGAGGGCTTCGCCGCGCTCTGGGATCGCGACATCCTCGAGTTCTTCCTGATCGGCATCGTGCTGTTCGGACTGGGGCTCGTCGGCGAGTACGTCGGGCGCATCTACCAGCAGGTGCGCGAGCGTCCCCGATACACGATCCGCGCGGTGCTCGAGCGGACCGACGACGAGCCGGTCCGCCCCGGCCCTTGACGCGCGCACCGGACGATCCCGCGCTCGCGGGGCGGATCGCGGGCCTGCTCCGCGCTCCGGACACCGCGACGATCGCGGATGCGCTCGACGCCCTGCCCGTCGACGCGCGCGCCGGCTGCGAAGCCAAGGCGTTGTCCGGCGAGCTCGCACGCCGCTCCGGCGACGCCGCCTCGGCGGCCGCGCTGTTCGCCGAAGCCGTGGCGTCGCGACCGGACATCGCCGAGCTCGGCCATGCGCTCGCGCTCGCCCGGCTCGGCGCCGGCGACCGCGCGGGTGCCCGCGACGCCTGGCGCGCGGTCCTCGCCCGGCACGGGAACGACGCCGCGGCGCGCTACCCGATCGCGCTGACCTACGACGAAGAGGGTCGTCGCGACGAGGCGATCGCCGGGTACGAGGACCAGCTCGCGCATCACCCGGCCTTCGCGGCGGCCTGGAACAACCTGGGGCGGCTGCACCTCGCCGCCGGCGATGCGGTCGCCGCGGAGCGCGCCTACCGGGGCGCGATCGGCGCGCGGCCGACGGCGGCGGCGTACGCGGGCCTCGCGCGCGCGCTCGAGCGCCGCGCGGACGTGGCCGGTGCGCTCGACGCCTGGACGCGCGCGGCCGCGCTCGCGCCGGCCTCCGCCACGCCGCTCGAGCGCAAGGCCCGCCTGCTCGCCGGCCGGGCCGAGCTGCCCGCGGCGATCGACCTGCTCGGGCGCGCGATCGCGATCGAACCGCGGCGGGCGACCCTGCACTGGGCGCGCGCGACCCACCTCGCGCAACTGGGCGAACATCCGGCGGCGGTCGAACACCTGCGTGCCGCACGTGCGCTCGATCCCGGCGATGCGCAGGGCCACAGCGCGCTCATCGTGGAACTCCAGCACGACACGACGCTCGCCACCCGGGGCGAACTCGCGGCCGAGCACCGGCGCTGGGCCGCCGAACACGCGGACCGCGTGCCCCGGATACCGGCGCGCGCGCGCGCGCCGGGGCGATCGAGGCTGCGCATCGGCTACCTGTCGCCGCGATGGACGACCGGTCCGCTCGCCACGCTCCTGCTGCCGGTGCTCGAGCGGCACGACCGCGCGCGCCACGAGATCGTCCTGTACTCGGCGTTCCGGCACGACGATCCGGAGTCCCGGCGCTTTCGCGCGCTCGCCGACCGCTGGCGCGACCTGCCCGACGACGACGGGGCCGCCGCCGCCGTGATCGCCGACGACGACATCGACGTCCTCGTCGACTGCGCCGGCCACACGCCCGGACACCGGCTGCCCGTCCTCGCGCGCCGGCCCGCGCGCGTCCAGGCGACCTGGATGGACTACGTCGACACGACCGGCATGGCGGCGATCGATTACGTCCTCACCGATGCGATCCACGTACCCGACGACGACATCGGATCGTTCGTCGAACGCGTCGTCCGCCTGCCCACCCGGCTCGCCTACCGGCCCCTCGCACCGGCCCGCGCGACACCGGCGCCGAAACGCGATCGCGGTCACCCGACGTTCGGGTCGTTCAACCGGCACGCGAAGCTCAGCACGGCGACGCTCGTCGCGTGGGCGGCGATCCTGCGCGCGATGCCCGAGGCGCGGCTTCTGCTGCGCGCCGCCGCGTACAACGACGCCGCGACCGTCGAGTGGATCCGCGAGCGCTGGCGCCGGCAGGACGTGCCGGTCGAGCGCGTGGGCTTCCTGCCCTGGGCAGCGCCGGCCGCAGCGCTCGCCGGTTACGGCGAGGTCGACGTCGCGCTCGACCCGTTCCCCTACAATGGGGGCGTGACGACCTGCGACGCCCTCGCCCACGGCGTGCCGCTGGTGGCGCTCTCCGGTGATCGCCCGCTCGCCCGACAGAGCGCCGCCCTGCTCGCGGCCGCCGGCCGGCCCGAGTGGATCGCGTCGAGCGTCGACGACTACGTGCGCATCGCCTGCGCGCTGGCCGCGATGCCGCATGACGCCGCGGACACGTTGCGTACCGGACTGGCCGCGTCGACGGCGCGCAGTCCTCTGTGCGACATCGAGTCGTTCACGCGCGCGTTCGAGCGCGCCTGCGCGGCCATGGCCCATGCCGGTCCGCGCGAGGCGACCCCGGGCCCGCTCCCGCCGCTGGAGATCGCATGAGCGCGCCCGGCGCCGTGGTCTTCGCCTACCACAACGTCGGCGCACGCGGCCTGCGCGTGCTCGCGGCGCACGGCATCGACGTCCGCCTCGTGGTCACGCACGCCGACGATCCGGCCGAGACGCTCTGGTTCGAGCGCGTGTCGGACGTCGCCGGCGACCTGGCGTTGCCCTGGATCGCGCCGGACGACGCCAACGCCGCCGATGTCGTGGCGCGCGTCGCCGCGCTCGCACCCGATTTCCTGTTCAGCTTCTACTACCGCCGGATGCTCGGCGCGCCGATGCTCGCGACCGCGCGCCGCGGCGCGCTCAACGTCCACGGCTCGCTGCTGCCGAAGTACCGGGGCCGCGCGCCGGTCAACTGGGCGATCCTGATGGGCGAGCGCGAGACCGGTGCCACGCTGCACGACATGACGGTCAAGCCGGATGCCGGCGGCATCGTCGACCAGCAGGCGGTGCCGATACTCCCGGACGACACCGCGAAGGAGGTCTTCGACAAGGTGACGCTCGCGGCCGAGATCGTGCTCGACCGTTCGCTGCCCGCGCTCGTCGCCGGCACGGCGCCCAGGCGCGTCAACGATCTCGCCGCCGGTTCGTACTTCGGCGGCCGCCGGCCCGAGGACGGCCGGATCGACTGGTCCTGGCCGGCGCAACGCGTCCACGATCTGGTGCGCGCGGTCGCGCCGCCCTATCCGGGCGCGTACTGCGACCTGGGGGGCGTCCGTCTCGCCGTCTGGCGGACCCGACGGATCGCCGCGTGCCCGCCGGGCGCTCCGAAGACTCCGGGCGTGTTCGTCGCGGACGGCACCACCTACGCCCGTTGCGGCGACGGCCGCTGCCTGGCGATCCTCGCCGCGGCGATCGACGGCGTCACCGCGGACGCGTACCGCATCGCGCGATGCGTCGGCGCGCCGGTCGGACGCTGATGCGCGCCGGAAACCGGACGGAGCAACCATGAGCGCCAACCGCACGAGCGTGCCCGCCGGAGCCGCACGGCGAGCCGCGATCATCGCCCTGCGCATCGGGCTCGTGGCCGCCGGCGGTGCGGCGCTGTACGCTGCGCCTATGCTCGCGGTCGCGCAGTCGCCGTCGGTCGCCGAGATCCAGGCGCGCGAAGCCCGCAACGCCGACGCCCGGATCCTCGCGGCCTTCGAGCGTTTCCGGCAGGCGCTCGCCGCCCGGTTCGGCGGCGACCCGATGATCGCGATGGTCGAATTCGGCGAGAGCGAAGCGGCGGCGCAGGTCGTGCGTCCCGACGGCGCGCGTGAGTTCGTGATCCGGCAGGGCGAGCGCTGGATGGGAACCGAGAACCGCAAGCTCGAGCCCTGGGCGGGTTGGACGGCAGCAGCGGCCCACGCCTTCCGGCTCTCGTCGATCAAGTCCGCGGCGATCAGGACCTGGCTCGACGGCTGGCGCAGCGTGCCGGGGCAGGCGACCGATTTCGTGATGAAGATCGAGTTCGGCTACGACCCCGCCGTGGCCAAGGTCGTCGGCAAGGCGCGCGTCGGCAGCATGACCACCGGCCGCATCGCCTACGTCGCCTTCGATCCGTCGGGCGGGCAGCCGGTGACCGTCGCCGCCGCCCCGCCTCCGCCGGCACCGAAGGCCGCTCCCCGGCGATCCGACGATCTGCGCCGTGATTTCGCGGTCGCACTCGCCGCGCTGCGCAAGGTGGCGCCCGCCGGGCGCCTGGGCGCGGTGCGCATCGACCGGCGCGAGATCGAATTCACGATGGCGGACCGGTCGACCTGGCGGTTCGACGCGACGCACACGCTCAAGGCCGGGCCCCGCTACGACGGCTCGTTCCTGTGCGAGCAGGGCTGGATGGAGACCGACGTCGATTGGTCGAAACTCGCGGAGCTGCCGCGCAACGGCGTGCTCGCGGCCGGCCTGGACGACGAGGACGAGGCGCATGCGCGCTTCGTGGTCGACCGTCCGCGCGACTGCGGCGGCCTCGCGATCGAAGTGATCTACGCCAATTACAAGACGCCACAACCGTGGGTGCGCTTCGACCCGCGCGGGCAGCTCCTGAGGAGTTCGAGATGATTTGCCGGACGTCCGCGCCGCGGCTGGCGACCCTCCGGGCGCGGCTGGCGGCCATGGCTGCGCTCGTCGCTGTCGCGTACGCGCTGGCCGGGTGCGCGACGATCCCCGAGGACCGATGCCCGTCGGTGGACTGGACCGCGCAGGGTGTCCAGGACGGCCGGGCGGGTCACGCCTCGGATCGCCTGGTGAAGCACCGCGAAGCCTGTGCGGGCGCCCGGATCGCGCCCGACGAGCGTGCCTGGCTCGAAGGCCGTCGGGTCGGCCTCGCGGAGTACTGCCGCCTGCCGGAGGCCGTCGACCACGGCCTCGCCGGCCGCGGCTACGCCGGTGTCTGCAACGACCCGCGCTACGGCCGCCTCCACGCGGCGGCGCGCAGGGTCCGCGACTCGCGCGCGAAAGTCACCGGGATCGAGCGGGACATCGCGGAGAGACGCCGCGACATCGCCGACGGCAACACGTCCGACATCCGGCGCGACATCCTGCGCGGACAGGTTCGCGACCTCGAGGGCCAGAGGCTGCGCGCCCGCGACGCGCGCGGCGACGCCGAGCGCGCGCTCGACGCGCTGCGCCGCGAATTCGGCGCCTGACCACTCCCCGCTGTCCATGGCGTGCGGGTCGCGCGCCGGACCGGCGGCGCGATCGCGCGCCCGGTAGAATGTCGCCATCATCGCCCGAACGGGCCCCCCATGAAACGCATCCTCGTCCTCGGCGTCAACGGCTTCATCGGCCACCACCTGTCGCACGCGATCCTCGAGACCACCGACTGGGAGGTCTACGGGATGGACATGCAGACCGACCGGATCGCCGAGCTGCTGCCCGAACGCCGCTTCCATTTCTTCGAAGGCGATATCACGATCAACCGCGAGTGGATCGAGTACCACGTCAAGAAGTGCGACGTGGTGCTGCCGCTGGTCGCGATCGCGACGCCCGCGACCTACGTCCGCGAGCCGCTGCGGGTGTTCGAGCTGGATTTCGAGGCGAACCTGCCGATCGTGCGCGCCGCCGTTCGTCATCGCAAGCGGATCGTGTTCCCGTCGACGTCCGAGGTCTACGGAATGTGCGGCGACGACGCGTTCGATCCGGAGACGTCCGACCTCGTGCTCGGCCCGATCGCCAAGCCGCGCTGGATCTACTCGTGCGCGAAGCAGTTGATGGACCGGGTCATCCACGCCTACGGCATGGAGCAGGGTCTCGACTACACGCTGTTCCGGCCGTTCAACTGGATCGGCGCGGGGCTCGACTCGATCAACACGCCGAAGGAAGGCAGCTCGCGGGTGATCACGCAGTTCCTCGGCCACATCGTCCGCGGCGAGCCGATCCGGCTGGTCGACGGCGGTGCCCAGAAACGCGGGTTCACCTACATCGCCGACGGGATCGACGCGCTGATGCGGATCATCGCCAACCGCGACGGCGTCGCGAGCGGCCGGATCTACAACATCGGCAACCCGGCGAACAACTACTCGGTGCGCGAACTCGCCACGATGATGCTCGACGTCGCGCGCCGGTATCCGGAGTACGCACCGACCGCGGCGCGCGTGACCCTCGTCGACACCTCGGCGGAGGCCTACTACGGCCGCGGCTACCAGGATGTGCAGAACCGCGTGCCGGCGATCGCCAACACCCGGGCCGACCTGGGCTGGTCGCCGAAGGTCGGCATGGCCGAGGCGCTCGAGCGGATCTTCGAGGCGTACCGCGGCCAGGTCGCCGCCGCGCGCGCGCTGGTCGATTAGTCCCGCCTTCCCGGCGATGCGCATCGCGCTCAAGGTCGACGTCGACACGCTGCGCGGCACGCGCGAGGGCGTGCCCCGGCTGGTCGAGCTCTTCCGGCGCCACGACGCGGGCGCGACGTTCCTCTACAGCCTCGGCCCGGACCACACCGGACGGGCGATCCGCCGCGCGCTGCGGCCCGGTTTCGCGTCCAAGGTCCGGCGCACCAGCGTCGTGCGCCACTACGGCGTGCGCACGCTGCTCTACGGAACGCTGCTCCCCGGGCCGGACATCGGCGTGCGCGAGGCCGACACGATGCGGATGACCCGCGACGCCGGCTTCGAGACCGGCATCCATTGCTGGGACCACGTCCGCTGGCAGGACGGCGTCGCGCGCGCGGACGCGGACTGGACGCTCGCCGAGATGCGCCGCGCCTGCGAGCGCTACGTCGAGGTCTTCGGCGAGCCGCCCAGGGTCCACGGTGCGGCGGGCTGGCAGATGAACGTCCACGCGCTGCGGGCGACCCAGCGGCTGGGGTTCGACTACGCGTCGGACGGGCGCGGGACCCATCCGCACCTGCCGTTCTGGAACGCCGAACCGGTCCGCTGCCCGCAGTTCCCCACGACACTGCCCACGCTCGACGAACTGATCGGGCTCGACGGCGTCGGCGAGACCCAGGTCGCCGAACGACTGCTCGCGCGCACCGCGCTGCCCACGGCCGACGGTCATGTGTTCACGTTGCACGCCGAGCTCGAGGGCCTCAAGCTCCTGCCGGTGATGGAGCAACTGCTGGTGGGCTGGAAGGCGCAGGGGTGGACACCGACGTCGCTGCGCCGGGTCTACGAGTCGGTCGAGCCGCTCGCGCTGCCGCGCTGCGCGGTCGGGACGGGCAGCGTGCCGGGCCGCTCCGGTACGCTGTTCGTCCAGCAGGGTCCGTTCCCCGGCGAGGCGATGCCCGAGGCCGCCTGACCAAGACCGATCCGCGCCGGCCACGCCTCGCCCTTCGTACGCCCTCCGGGAGCACCCCATGACCGTCACCACCGGCAAGACCGTCCCCGACTTCTCCGCCGCCGCCACCGGAGGCACCTTCCGGCTGTCCGACCATCGCGGGCACCCGGTCGTCGTCTACTTCTACCCGAAGGACAACACGCCCGGCTGCACGACCGAAGGCGCGAACTTCCGCGACGCGCACACGAAGTTCGCGAAGGCCGGCGCGGTCGTCGTCGGCGTGTCGCGCGACTCGCTCAAGTCGCACGAGGGCTACGCGGCGAAGATGGGCTTCCCGTTCCCGCTGATCTCGGACGCCGACGAGAAGCTCTGCCAGGCCGTCGCCGTCATCAAGATGAAGAACATGTACGGCAAGCAAGTCCGCGGCATCGAACGCTCGACCTTCCTCGTCGGCGCCGACGGCAAGCTCGCCCGCGAGTGGCGTGGCGTGAAGGTCGCCGGACACGTCGCCGAGGTGCTGGACGCGGTGCAGGCGCTGCCGGCCCGCCGGACCTGATCCGGCCCGCGCGACCCGGTAGGCCACAAACCCTGCCGCCCCGGACGCTTGCGGACACAAGCTCTTGTGTTTTCGCCGGTGCGGGGATTAGGATGGGCGCCACGGCCGCCGCGGACTGCGTTCCGGGGAACGGCTGCGAAGGAGACCCATGGTCGAACGCAAGCTACGCCCCACCCCGTCGCAGCTCATCTCGATCACTTCGCGCAAGGCACCCGGCGCCGCCAAGTCCGGACCCCGCATCGCCCCCGCCTCGACCCGGCTGTTCGTGCTCGACACGAACGTGCTGATGCACGACCCCACGTCGCTGTTCCGCTTCGAGGAGCACGACATCTACCTGCCGATCCTCACGCTCGAGGAACTCGACAACCACAAGAAGGGCGTCACCGAGGTGGCGCGCAACGCGCGCCAGGCGTCGCGTTTCCTGGACGAGCTCGTCACCGCGCACGCCGAGCAGGGCGGCGACGGCATCTCCGGCGGCATCCCGCTCGCGCAGAAGTCCAACGGCGCGGCGACCGGCCGCCTGTACCTGCAGACCGAGACGATCACGACGACGCTGCCGCCGTCGCTCGCCAACGGCAAGGCCGACAACCAGATCCTCGCCGTCGTCATGCACCTCGCGCGGCTGCACCCGCGCCGCGACGTCGTGCTGGTGTCGAAGGACATCAACATGCGGATCAAGGCGCGGGCGCTCGCGCTCGCCGCCGAGGACTATTACAACGACAAGGTCATCGAGGATACCGAGCTCCTCTATTCGGGCATGGAGGAGCTGCCGGGCGACTTCTGGGACCGGCACGGCAAGGGCATGGAGAGCTGGCAGCAGGGCGGCCACACGCTCTACC
>JADZDA010000080.1 GCA_020851255.1 Burkholderiales bacterium
TCGAGATCCCGGTGCTGGCGATCGTCAACGAGATCTACTTCCGCAACACGGTGAAGATCCCCGACTACGCGGAGGGGCGCAGGCGCCTCGACGAGAAGGTCGCGATGATCACTTCGCGCCCCGAGCTCGCCGGCGTGCGGATCGCGGACTACGGCACCCGGCGGCGCTTCTCGCGGCTGTGGCACGAGGAGGTGATCCTCACCTGCAAGCGCAAGCTCGGCGAGCACGTCGCGGGCACCTCGAACGTGATGTACGCGATGCGCGACGACGTGCTGCCGCTGGGCACGATGGCGCACGAGTACCTGCAGGCCTGCCAGGCGCTCGGCCCGCGGCTGCGCGACTCGCAGGTCTTCGGCTTCGAGGTCTGGGCGAAGGAGTACCGGGGCGACCTCGGGATCGCGCTCTCCGACGTCTACGGCTTCGACGCGTTCCTGCGTGACTTCGACATGTACTTCTGCAAGCTCTTCGACGGCGCGCGCCACGATTCCGGCGACCCCTTCGAGTGGGGCGAGAAGCTGATCGGCCACTACAAGGCGATGCGGATCGACCCGCGCAGCAAGGTGATGGTATTCTCCGACCAGCTCAACGTGCCGCTGGCGATCCGGCTGTTCGAACGATTCCGCGGCCGGTCGCAGACCGCGTTCGGCATCGGCACCAATCTCACCAACGACCTCGGCCACGAGCCGCTGTCGATCGTCATCAAGATGACCCGCTGCAACGGTCAGCCGGTGGCGAAGATCAGCGACGAGCCGTCGAAGTCGATGGACTACGATCCGTCGTACGTCGCCTATCTGCGCGAGGTCTTCCAGGTCGACGCCCTGCCGGCGCCGCCCGTGCGGGAGGGCGAGGGGCAGGCCGACCGGCCCCTTGCGCGCCCGATCGCTTGATGGCATTGTCCGGCGCCGCCATGACACTCGATCGATTCCGCTTTCGCGCCCCCCGGATTGCCGCGCTCGCGCCGCTCGCGGCCGTGTTCGTGCTCGCCGCCTGCCAGACGGCACCGCCGGGCGGCGGGGCGGTGCCCGCCGCGGCGCCGCCGACGACCGCGCGGATCTCGGGAACGGTCGTCCACCGGGACAGGAAGGCGCTGCCGGAGAATGCCCAGATCGGCGTCTGGCTCGGGGTGATCGGCGACGACGCGCGGATCGCCGAAAAGTCGTTTCCCACCCAGGGACGCCAGGTTCCGATTCCGTTCGAATTCGACGTGGACCTCGCGAAGGTCGAGCCGGGCAAGGCCTATTCGCTGCACGTAGCGATCCGGATCGACGGGCAGGTCCGGTACGTGACCGGTGCCAGGGTCAGCATCGTCCCGGCCGAGCCGCCGAGCGGCTTGACCGTCCTGGTCGTGCCCGGCACCGATGAAACGATCTACGCGGAAGCCGAGGCGCCCGGCCGCGGCGGGCCCCCGCGGCGCGGAGCCGGCCAGGGCCGCAAGGGCAATCAACGTCCTCGTTAATGTCCCGGTCCCGCGCCAGGAATTCCTCGCACGAGGACGGGCGAGCGGCGTTGCGCTGCATGGTTGCCGGTCCCGCGGGTATTCCCGATACCCGATGCGACCGGTGCCGCGCGCCGCGCCATTCCCGTCGCCCTTGCGCGCCGACCAGGGGATCCTGCGCCACGATCGCGCAAGGAACCCCCGGAACGGGACACCAGGGTGGCGCCCGCGCGGCGCCTCCGTGGCCGGCGACCCGGCCGGCGCCCCGGACGTGTAGAGTACGAAGATGGCCTCGCCAGCGACCGGCATCCGCTCGACCACCTCGCGCGACCCGTCGACCGGCGGCGACCGCCGGCTGCGCCTCGACGACATCCTGAAGCTGATGGTCGCCGACGGCCTCGTGCCGGGCGCCGACGCCGAGCGGCTGTCGAAATCGCGTACGCGCCAGTACGAGCACCCGCTGGAGCTCGTCGCGGCCCAGCAGTGGCGCACCGCGCGCGCGCCGCACATCCCGCTGACGCTCGAGTGGCTGGTCGAATGGCTCGCCCAGAAGCTCGGCGTCACCTATCGGCACATCGATCCGCTGAAGATCGATTTGACGGCGGTCACGCAGACGATGTCGAACGCGTACGCCGAACGCTTCCGCATCCTGCCCGTGGCGGTGACGTCGACGACGCTGACCGTCGCCACCGGCGAGCCCTTCGTCACCTCCTGGGCGAAGGAACTCGGAGGGATCCTCAAGCTCGACGTCGAGCTCGTGTTCGCCAACCCGGTCGACATCCGGCACTTCCTGGCCGAGTTCTACAACCTCGCCCGGTCGATGAAAAAGGCGCAGGAGGCGCAGCCCGGTCAGCTCGCGCTCGCGCGCAACTTCGAGCAGCTGGTCGAGCTGGGCAAGCGCGGCACGCTCGACGCCAACGACAGCCACGTCGTCCACATCACCGACTGGCTGTGGCAGTACGCGTTCGAGCAGCGTGCCTCCGACATCCACGTGGAACCGCGCCGCGACGTGGGCCAGGTGCGCTTCCGCATCGACGGCGTGCTGCACCACGTGTACACGATCCCGATCCCGGTGCTGATCGCGATGACTTCGCGGATCAAGCTGCTCGCCCGGATGGAGATCGTCGAGAAACGCCGCCCGCAGGACGGCCGGATCAAGACCGTGGCGCCCGACGGCAAGGAGGTCGAGCTCCGCATCGCGACGATGCCCACGGCCTTCGGCGAGAAGATCGTCATGCGCATCTTCACGCCCGAGGTGCTCGTCCGCGATTACACCGACCTGGGCTTCACCACCGACGACCGCACGCGCTGGGACCAGATGGTGCGCGAGCCGCACGGGATCGTGCTGGTGACCGGGCCGACCGGCTCGGGCAAGACGACGACGCTCTACTCGA
>JADZDA010000081.1 GCA_020851255.1 Burkholderiales bacterium
CCGCCTTGCGGCCGCGAGCATGAACGCGAGCAGCGTGAACGGCGACGGGTCGTTCATCGCGCAGGACGTCTTGGCGAGGTCGACGCCGGCGAGGCAGGTGTCCATGTGGTCGGCGGAGTTGACGACCACGCCGCAGGTGCCGAGGAGCTCCGGGTACACCTCGTCCATGTCGTGGCCGCGGAACACCGAGTTGCACGGGATCAGCGACACCGCGGTCGCGCCCTGGGCGAGGATGTCGGTGAGCCGCTCGTTGTACGAGCGCGGCGTGCCCAGCCCGATGAGCTGCCGCTGCGTCCAGGTGCGCCCGCGGTGCATCGTGGCGTAGATGCCGCGCGTGTACGGCGGCGCGCCGGGGAAGCCGACGTCGGCGGCGTAGCGCGCCGGATCGACGTCGAGCGGCGTGTACAGTGGCTTGACCGTGACGCCCGAGCGGTTGCGGATCTCGCGGTCGCCGGGGAGCTGCGCGTCGTACTCGGCGCGCCAGCGCAGGTCGGCGTCGGCGAGCGTGGCGGGCTCCGCGTGCGGAATCGGCTTGTTCATGGCGGTCCCTCTCAGGCGGGGAATCGGGCGGCGCGCACGCGCGCGGCCGCGTCGCGGACGAACGCGGCGATGTCGTCGAGCGAGGATCCGGGGTGGAAGACGCGGGCGACACCGGCGTCCAGGAGCGCGCGCTCGTCGGCGTCGGGCACGATGCCGCCGACGATCACGACGACGTCGTCGAGCCGGGCCTCGCGCAGCGCCGCCATCAGCCGCGGCACGATCAGGTGGTCGGTCGCGAGCGAGGAGACGCCGATCACGTCGACGTCCTCCTCCTGCGCGAGCTTGACCACCGCCGCGATCTCCTGCCACGGCGGCGTGTAGACGACCTCCATGCCGGCGTCGCGCAGGTGCGCGGCGACCAGCCGGCTGCCGCGGTCGTGGCCGTCGAGGCCGATCTTGGTGACGAGCACCTTGGGACGGAACGCCATCGGATCCTCCGGAAGACGCAGGCTACGCCGCGGCGGACTCGCGCAGCAGCCGCACGAAGCGGCGCGCGAGCGTACGCGGGGAATCGCGACCGGGGCGGTACCAGGTCTGCGACCAGTTGAGCGCACCCAGCAGCATCAGCTTGAGCGCCCGGCGGTCGGCGCGGCCGTCGAGCGGGAGCGCGGCGATCGCGCGCGAGAACACCTTCTCGTAGGCGTCGCGCAGCGCGGTGAGCTGCGCGGCGACCTCCGGCACGTCGTCGGGCCGCACGCGGATGACGACCTGCGCGTAGTCGCTCGCCTCGAGCAGCGCCTCGAGGTGCGCCGCGCAGACCTGTTCGAGCCGCTGCCAGGGATCGGCCGCGGGGGCCGAGGCGGCCGCGTCGACCGCGGCGGTGATCCGGCCCACGCCCTCGGCGTAGACGGCGACCAGCAGGCCCTCCTTCGACGCGAAGTGGTAGTAGAGCGACCCGGCGAGCATCCCGGCGCCGGAGGCGATGTCGCGCATCGACGTGAACGCGTAGCCCTTCTCGCGGAACAGCCTCGCGGCGGCGGCCAGGACGTCGTTCACGCGGTTGTCGGCGCGCGGCGCCGCGCGGAGGGCACGCACGGCTGCGCGACCGGCGGGGGGGCGGTCGGTCGGGGCGGACTTGCGGGCGAGCGCGGGCACCGGCGGCTGTGCAAAACAAACGGTTGTTAGGTATGATCGGGCCGGGCGGCGCCGCTGTCAAGCGGGCGCCGCACCGCGGTCCCGCGGCGTCGCGCGCCGCGGGATCCGATCGCGAACCGACCGGTGTACCGGCCATGCGCCTCGATTTCTTCACGCTCAAGCTCTTCGTCGCCGTTTCCGAGGAGAAGAGCATCGCGCGCGCCGCCGCGCGCGAGCACGTCGTCGCGTCGGCGGCGAGCAAGCGGCTCGCCCAGCTCGAGTCGGACCTGGGCGCGAGCCTGCTCGTCCGCCACGCCAAGGGCGTCGAACTGACGCCGGCGGGCGTCGCGCTGCTCGCCCGGGCGCGCGACATCCTGCGCAGTGTCGAGACGACCGAGCGCGAGATCGCGGACTTCGGCGCCGACGGCTCGGCGCAGCTCACGCTCGCGGCGAACCACTCGGCGCTGGTGCAGTTCCTGCCGGGCGACCTCGCCGCGTACGCCGCGCGCCATCCGCGGACGCGCATCGAGCTCTCGGAGCGCTACAGCGTCGACGTGACCCGCGCGGTCGCCGACGGCCTGGCCGACGTCGGCGTCTTCTGCTCGCCGGTGTCTCCGCGCGGTCTCGCGACGCTGCCGTACCGGCGCGACGAACTCGTGCTCGTCGTGCCGCGCGGCCACGCGCTGGCGAAGCGGCGACGGATCGCGTTCGCGGACGCCGCCGCCTGCGAGTTCATCGGCTACTTCCCGACGCCATCGGTCGACTCGGTCTATCCGGCGGTCGCGAGCCGCGTGCGCTCGCGCGTGCGGATCCGGATCGCGAACTTCGACGCGACCTGCCGGATGGCCAAGGCGGGACTGGGCATCGCGCTCCTGCCGCTGGGCAGCGCCGGACCGCATCTCGCCGACGGCGAGCTCGTGGCGTTGCGGCTGACCGACCGCTGGGTCCACCGGCGGTTGCGCGTCTGCGTCCGGGCAGGGACGGCGGCGGCGCGGGGCGCCCGGGACCTCGCGGAATTCCTGAGCGCCAGGGCGCGTTCGCGATCCGCGTAGCCGGCCGCGGGTCCCCGGGGCCTGCGCCTCGGACGGTGTCGGGCCGCGGGCCGCAGCGGCCATCGCCGGCGGCGATGGCCGGCGTTCCGAATCGTCGCTTTCGCGTCCGTCCTCCCTGCGCGACGATCGTCGATGGTAGATTGCCGGACGAGTCGCCCGAGCGCGCCGCAGAAGAACGCGGCGTCCGGCGTGCGGCCGGGATCATTCCGGAGGAGCCCCATGAAAGCGTTTCGCATCGCCGCTGTCCTCGCCTGCGCGGTGGTCGCCTCGGCGTCCGCCGTCGCGCAGACCTTCCCCGCCAAGCCGGTCCGCCTGATCGTTCCGTTCCCGCCGGGCGGCGGCACGGATTTCGTATCGCGCCACGTCGCCACCAAACTCGCCGAGACGACCGGCTGGACCGTGGTCGTCGAGAACAAGGCCGGGGCCGGCGGCACGATCGGGCTGGTCGAGGCGTCCCGCGCGTCGCCGGACGGCCACGACATCGTGATGGGCCAGGCCGACAACATGGTGATCGCGCCGGCGCTGCAGAAGAACCTCCCGATCAACCCGGTGCGCGATCTGACGCCGGTGATCCAGGTCGCGGCATCGCCGTTCCTGTTCATGGCCGAAGTCAATTCGAAGTACCGGACGCTCAACGACGTCATCGCCGAAGCGAAGACGAACCCGGGCAAGGTGACCTACGGCACCGCCGGCAACGGGACGTTCACGCACCTGCTCATGGAACTGCTGCAGACGACCGGCGGGTTCAAGATGGTCCAGATCCCCTACAAGGGCGCGACGCCGGCGATCACCGACCTCCTGGGCGGCCACATTCCGATGGCTGCGCTGTCGATCGGGTCGGGGATGCCCGGCATCCAGGGCGGCAAGCTCCGAGGCCTGGGCGTGACCTCGCTGCAGCGCAGCCCCGCGTTGCCGGACGTGCCGACGCTCCACGAACTCGGCTTCAAGGATTTCGAGGCGATCGGCTGGCTCGGCATCTTCGTGCCCAACGGGACGCCGCCGGCGGTGGTCGCGAAGCTCAACGCCGAGATCGGACGGACGATGCAGAACGCGGAACTGCGCAAGACGCTGCTCGCGCAGGGGATCGAGGCGCGCGCATCGTCGCCGCAGGAACTCGCCGCGCGGCTGAAGGACGACACGGTGAAGTGGCACAAGATCATCGAGTCCGCCGGCATCAAGGCCGAGTAGCGACCGCACCCTGGCGCGCGCCTCGGTGCGCGCGCCGTCCTCGACCATGCAGCTCCAGGGCGTCCGCGTCGTCGACCTGACCCGCATCATCTCGGGTCCGTTCTGCTCGATGTTCCTCGCGGACATGGGCGCGGAGGTGATCAAGATCGAGGACGTCGCCGGCGGCGATCCGATCCGCGCGCAGGGCGAGATCGTCGGCGGCATGGGGCATTACTTCGCCTCGTACAACCGGAACAAGAAGTCGCTCACGCTGAACCTGCGCCACGCGGACGGGATGGCGGTGCTGAGGAAGCTGATCGCGACCGCCGACGTCGTCGTCGACAACTACCGTCCGGGCGTGATGCCGGGCATGGGGCTCGACCGCGCCGCGCTCGAGCGGCTGAAACCGGGCATCGTGAGCTGCCACATCACCGGATTCGGGCTCGACGGCCCGTACCGCGACCGCCCGGCGTTCGATTTCATCGCGCAGGCGATGAGCGGGTTCATGAGCGTCAATGGCGAGGACGGCGAGCCGCCGATGCGCGCGGCGCCGCCGATCACCGATCTGGTCGCCGGCGCCTACGCGGCGATGGGTGTCTGCGCCGCGCTGGTGCGCCGCGCGCGCACCGGCCTGGGCGAGGAGGTGTCGACGAGTCTCACCGACGGCATGGTCAGCATGCTGTCGTTCCTCGCCACGAACTTCTTCGCCACCGGCAGGCTGCCGGCGCGTACCGGCAACGACCACGCGCTGGTCGCGCCCTACGGGCTGTTCGACGCGTCCGACGGACAGGTCGCGATCGCGCCGTCGAACGACCAGGTCTACGACAAGCTCCTCGACGCGCTCGACCTGGGCGAACTGCGCGATCACCCGGAGTTCGCGACCAACCGGGATCGGTTCGCGCGCCGCGAGGCGATCAACGAGCGGATCAACGCGAAGACGCGCGAGCGGCCGATCGCGCACTGGCTCGCCGTGCTGAACGAGGCGGGCGTGCCCTGCGGGCGCGTGCTCGACCTGCGGGAGGTCTTCGACGATCCGCAGATCCGGCACCAGCGGATGCGGATCACCATCGACCATCCGAGGCACGGGCCGATCGACGTGCTCGGCTTCCCGATCAAGTTCGCCGACGAGCCCTGCCGGATCCACCGGCCGCCGCCGGACCTGGGCGCGGACGCCGACGCGCTGCTCGCGGAACTGGGGTACGCGCCGGAAGCGATCGCCGCGCTGCGTCGCGAACGCGCCGTGTAGGTTCGGGCGCGAAGGACGCAACGATGAGCGCGCCTGCGATTCCCGCCGCCGGACGTCCCCGGGTCTCGGTCACCGAGGTGGGCACGCGCGACGGCTTCCAGGCCGAACCGGTGTTCATCGCGACCGGCATCAAGGCGCAGGTGATCGACGCGCTGGTCGGCGCCGGCGTGCGCGCGATCGAGGCGACGTCATTCGTGAGCCCGAAGGCGGTGCCGCAGCTCGCCGACGCCGCCGACCTGCTCGCGCGGATCGCACGCCGGCCTGACCTGCGGATCGCGGCGCTCGTCCCCAACGCGCGCGGCGCCGAGCGCGCGCTCGCGGCGGGCGTCGACGAGATGGTCGCGTTCGTCTCGGCGAGCGAGACGCACAACCAGCGCAACCTGAACGCGTCGATCGAACGCTCGCTCGCGAACGTCGCCGAGCTCGCGTCGGTGGCCGCCGGCCATCCGGTCGCCCTCCGTGGCGCGGTCGCGTGCGCGTTCGGCTGCCCGTTCGAGGGCGACGTGGCCGTCGACGCGCTGTTGCGCGTGATCGACGGCTACGCGAGTCTCGGCATCGACCGGTATACGCTGGGCGACACCACCGGGATGGCGACGCCGCCGGTCGTCGAGCGCGCCGTGCGGGCGATCCGCGATCGCCATCCGGCGGTCCCGATCGCGCTGCACTTCCACAATACGCGCGGCGTCGGGCTCGCCAATGTCCTGGTCGGGCTCGGGCTCGGTGTCCGCGAATTCGAGTCGTCGATCGGCGGACTGGGCGGCTGCCCGTTCGCGCCGGGCGCGACCGGCAACGTGTGCACCGAGGACCTGGTCTACCTGCTCGAGGAGTCGGGCTACGACACCGGGATCGACCTCGCGGCGCTGGTCGCGGTCGCCAAGACCGTCGAGGCGGTCATCGGCCGCACGTTGCCCGGACAGGTGATGAAGGCGGGACCGCGGCTCGCGCTGCACGATCCGGACAGCGTGCGCCGCGCGACCGGTTGACCGGGTCCGCGGCCGCACCGCGCGCACCGGCCGAGGAGGAGGAGCGATGAGCGCCGTATCCCATTTCGCCGAATTGCGGCACCTCGACCGGGGCGCCGGTGCGTTGCCCGGTCCGCTGGTCGAGATCCTGCGCGCGCGCTACGGCGAGCGGTTCACGCAGTCGCGGCCGGTCCGGGAACATCACGGTACCGACATCTCGTCGTATCCGGTGACGCCGCCGGACGCCGTGGTCTTCGCCGAGTCGACCGACGACGTGGTCGCGGCGGTCCGGGCCTGCGCCGCGCACCGCGTCCCGGTGATTCCGTTCGGCACCGGCACGTCGGTCGAGGGCCACGTGCTCGCGGTGCAGGGCGGCGTGTGCGTCGACCTGTCGCGGATGAACCGGGTGCTCGAGGTCAACGCGGCCGATCTCGACGTGCGAGTCCAGGCCGGCGTGACGCGCAAGCAGTTGAACGCGCACATCCGCGACCAGGGGCTGTTCTTTCCGATCGACCCGGGCGCCGACGCTTCGCTCGGCGGCATGGCGTCGACCCGCGCTTCGGGCACCAACGCGGTCCGCTACGGCACGATGCGCGAGAACGTGCTCGGCGCGACCGTCGTGCTCGCCGACGGCCGGGTGATCCGCGTCGGCGGCCGGGCGCGCAAGTCGGCGGCCGGCTACGATCTCACCCGGCTGTTCGTCGGCGCCGAGGGCACGCTCGGCATCATGACCGAGCTGACGCTCAAGCTCACCGCGATCCCCGAGGCGATGTCCGCGGCGGTCTGCGCGTTCCCGACCGTGCGCGCGGCGGTCGACTCGGTGATCCAGGCGATCCAGAGCGGGATCCCGGTCGCGCGCGTCGAGCTGCTCGACGCGCTCACGATCGGCGCGGTCAACCGCTACAGCAAGCTCTCGCTCGCCGAGTCGCCG
>JADZDA010000082.1 GCA_020851255.1 Burkholderiales bacterium
AGAACGCGTCGGCGCCGCTGCCCGACGGGCTCGTCCGGGAGCGCGTGGCGCCGGACAGCGGCGCGAGGACCCACCGGATCTACATGATGCAGTGGTACGCGTTCGCCGCGCTCACCGCCGTGCTGTGGATCGGGTTCACGGCGCGCGACGTGCTGCGCGCGCGCGGCGGGGGCCCGTGAGCGCCCCCGATCCGGCGAGCGGCGCCGGGGCCGACGCGGCCGGCGCGTCGCGGCGGCGCAGCCGGCGCACGCGGTGGCTGATCCTCGCCGTCTGCACGGCGCCGGTCGTCGCGTCGTTCTCCGCCTATTACCTGTTCCCCGGCCGCTCGGCGTCGAACTACGGCGAACTGCTGCCGACGCAGCGCGCGCCGCAGCTCCAGGGCGAGACCGCCGACGGCAAGGCCTGGTCGCTCGCCGACGAGGAGGGCCGCTGGGTCATCGTCGTCGCCTCGCGCCCGGCATGCGACCGCGCCTGCGAGGGACGACTGTACGCGACCCGGCAGGCGCGCCTGCTGCAGGGGCGCGAGCAGGAGCGGGTGCGTCGGGTCTGGCTCGTACGCGACGGCCTGAGCGACGCGCCGCCGAACCATCCGGATCTGCGCGTGATCCGGGCCGACGCCGCCTCGGTGGATCGTCTGCCGCGTGGCGAATCGATGATCTATCTGGTCGATCCGCTCGGCAACCAGGTGATCGCCTGGCCGGACATGCCGGACATCCGCGGGATGGGTCGCGATCTCGCGCGCCTGCTCAAGGCGTCGCGCATCGGATGAGCGCCGCCGCCGATGACCGTGCTCGCGGTGCGGGCGGCCGGCGGGCGCGCGCGGCGGTAGAATAAGAGGTTATCGACCGTACTCCCCATGACCGCCCTCGCCCTCGCCGAAGACCGTTTCCGCCAGTTCCTCGCGCTCGCCAAGCCGAGGGTCGTTTCGCTGATCGTCTTCTGCGCGGTCATCGGGATGTTCCTCGCGGTGCCGGGGCTGCCCGACCCGCGCGTCGTGTTCGCGGCCACCGTCGGCATCGCGCTGGTCGCCGGCGCCGCCGCGGCGATCAACTGCCTGGTCGAGCGCAAGATCGACGCGGTCATGCAGCGCACGCGCGCGCGGCCGCTGCCGCGCGGCGAGGTGAACGCGCCGCAGACGCTCGCGTTCGCCTGCGTCGTCGGCGGCGCCGGGCTCGCGATCCTGGGCCTGTGGGTCAACGCGCTGACGATGTGGCTCACGCTCGCGACGTTCGTCGGCTACGCGATCGTCTACACGGTGCTGCTCAAGCCGGCGACGCCGCAGAACATCGTCATCGGCGGGGCGTCGGGCGCGATGCCGCCGGTGCTCGGATGGGCGGCGGTGACCGGCGAGGTCGCGCCGGAGGCGCTGATCCTGTTCCTGATCATCTTCGTCTGGACGCCGCCGCACTTCTGGTCGCTCGCGCTCTACCGGACCGAGGATTACGCGCGTGCCGGGCTGCCGATGCTGCCGGTCACCCACGGGTCGCGCTACACGCGGCTCATGATCGTGCTCTACACGTTCGCGCTGGTCGGCGTGACGATGCTGCCGTTCGCCATCCGCATGAGCGGCGTCCTCTACCTCGCCAGCGCGCTCGCGCTGGGTGGCGTCTTCCTGGCCTACGCGATCGCGCTGTACGCCCGTTACAGCGACGCGCTCGCGCGCCGCACGTTCGCGTGGTCGATCGCCTACCTCGCGATGCTGTTCTCGGCGCTGCTCGTCGACCACTACTGGCTGTAGCCGCGCCGATGGACCGATCGCGTCGCACCATCCTCGCGCGGGTCGCGGCGCTCGCCGCCGCGATCGCGCTCGCCGGCTGCGGGCCGGACAAGGCGAAGTTCAAGGGGTCGGACGTCACCGGCAGCGCGTTCGGCCGCGACTTCGCGCTCACCGACCACGACGGTCGCGCGCGCACGCTGGCCGACTGGAAGGGCAGGGTCGTCGTGCTGTTCTTCGGCTACACGCAATGCCCGGACGTGTGTCCGACGACGCTCTCGACGCTCGCCGAGGCGATGAAGGCGCTGGGTCCCGACGCCGACCGCGTCCAGGTCCTCTTCGCGTCCGTCGATCCCGACCGCGACACCGCGGAGCTCCTCAGGCAGTACGTTCCGGCGTTCGATCCGCGTTTCGTCGGCCTGCGCGGCGAGGGGCCGGCGCTCGAGGCGGTCACCAGGGAATTCAAGGTGATCTACCAGAAGGTGCCGGGCACGACGCCGACGACCTACACCGTCGATCATTCGGCGGGCACGTTCCTGTTCGACCCGAAGGGGCGGCTGCGTGTCTACGAAGGTCACGGCCAGACCGCCGAGGGGTTCGCGCAGGACATCCGCGCGCTGCTGAAGGAAGGCTGACCCGCCGCGGCGATCGGGCGGCCTCGCCGGTCGGCCCGCGGGCCGCCGCCTCCGTGCCGTCAGGACCTGCGGCGTTCGATCAGCTCGATCTTGTAGCCGTCCGGGTCCTGCACGAACGCGATCACCGTCGTGCCGCCCTTCACCGGCCCGGCCTCGCGCGTCACCGCGCCGCCGCGCGCGCGGATCGCCTCGCAGGCGGCCTTCGCGTCCTCGACCTCGATCGCGACATGTCCGAACGCGGTGCCGGGGTCGTAGCGGTCGACGCCGTAGTTGTACGTGAGCTCGAGCACCGCGTGCGACGCCTCGTCGCCGTAGCCGACGAACGCGACCGTGTACTTCTGTTCGGGGCGGTCGGTCTCGCGCAGCAGCCGCATGCCCAGGACCTCGGTGTAGAAGCGGACCGCGCGGTCGAGGTCGCCGACGCGGATCATCGTGTGCAGGATGCGCATGGGGTCGGTGTCCGGGGTTCGGGATCGCGGGCCGGGAACGTGCGCCGCCGCGCTCAGAACTCGATCATCTCGAAGTCGTCCTTGCGGGCGCCGCACTCCGGGCAGGTCCAGTTCGGCGGGACGTCCTCCCACTTCGTGCCCGGCGCGATGCCCTCGTCGGGGGCGCCCAGCGCTTCGTCGTAGATCCAGCCGCAGATGAGGCACATGTATTTCTTCAAGAGCCGATCCCCCGCCCGTCGCGCCGCGCCGACCGCGCCGGCGAAGACTCGGGCAGAATTATAGGGTGTCCGCGCGCGCCGCCGATTCGACGTGGGGCCGATGATCCGCATCAACTTCGGGTCGGGCCCCCATCCGCTGCCCGGCTGGGTCAACGTCGACCTCGACCGGGCGGGCCGGCCCGACGTGATCGCCGACCTCTCGCGCCCGCTGCCGTTCGCCGACGGCTGCGCGGACTACCTGCACACCGAGGACTTCATCGCGCAGCTCGAGCCCGATGCGCTCGCGTTGTTCCTCGCCGAGTGCCGGCGCATCGTCAAGCCGGGCGGATGCCTGCGGCTGCTCACGCCGGACCTCGCGCGTTTCATGCGCACCTACCTCGACGATCCCGCGCACCTCGTGCGGATCTGGAACGCGCACGTCGGCGTGCCGCTGCCCAACGGCACCGCCGCCGACGTGGTCAATCTCGGCATGAAACTCGCAGGGCGCTGGCAGTACGACCGCGAGACGCTCGCCCGGATCGCCGCCCGCGCGGGCTTCGACGTCCGCGCAGTCGGCTACGGCGAGAGCCGCCATCCGCCGCTCCGGGGCATCGACCTGCGCAAGCCCGACGAAGCGGTGAGCCTCTACCTCGAGTGCGATCCGCGGCCGGTGTAGCGGCCGGCCGGCGCTCCGGCGCGCATCGGGTAACATCGGGCGTCGGGTCGCGGAGCGGCGGTTGCGCCGCGCGCGGGCCGTCGACGACGATGCCCAGCGAATCCCCGATCGGCGCGCCTCCCGTGGTCCTCGTGTTCGCGGCGTCGGACCCGTCCGGCGGCGCGGGCCTGCAGGCCGACCTCCTGACGCTCGCGTCAACCGGCTGCCATCCGCTGACGGTGGTCACCGCGACCACGGTGCAGGACACCTGCGGCGTCGAGGCGGTGCTGCCGATGGAGGCCGACTGGGTCGCCGACCAGGCGCGGGCGCTGCTCGAGGACATGCCGGTCGACGCGTTCAAGCTGGGCGCGCTGGGCAGCGTCGAGATCATCGCCGCGGTGGCCGAGATCCTCTCGGACTACCCGGACGTGCCGCTGATCCTCGATCCGGTGCTCAAGCCCGTCCGCGGCGCCGAGCACTCGGCCGACGCCCTGGTGCAGGCGGTGCGCGACCTCCTGCTGCCGCAGACGACGATCGCGACGCCCAACGGCAGGGAGTTGCGACTGCTCGCCGAGGCGGACGACGACGCCGACCTCACGGCCGAGCAGTGCGCGGCGAAGCTGATCGAGGCCGGCTGCGAGTTCGTGCTCGCCACCGGCACGCACGACGGCGTGCGCGAGATCGTGAACACGCTCTACGGCAAGGCGGGCGTCGTGCGCAGCGACACCTGGCCGCGGCTGCCCGGCCCGTTCCACGGTGCCGGCTGCACGCTCTCGTCGGCGATCGCGGCGATGCTCGCCAATGGCCTCGACCTGACCGACGCGGTGCGCGAGGCGCAGGACTACACGTGGAACGCCCTGCGCAAGGCGTACCGTCCCGGCATGGGCCGGTTGCTGCCCGACCGTCTGTTCTGGGCGCGCGAGGAGACCGAGGCGCGCGGCGCCGATGCGGACGCCGCCGCCGCGAACGACCGTGCCGACACCCGCGGCGGACACTGACCGCGCGACCGCGCACGCCCGGCGGCTCTCCCGGCTCGCCGGGCTCTACGCGATCACCCCCGACCTCGACGACACGCCGCGGCTGGTCGCGCTGTGCGCGGCGGCGATCGAGGGCGGCGCCGCGGCGATCCAGGTACGCAACAAGTCGGCCACGCCGGCGCTGCGGCGCGAGCAGGCGCGCGCGATCGCCGCGCTGTGCCGCGCGCGCGGGGCGCTCGCGATCGTCAACGACGACCCCGCGCTCGCCGTCGACGTCGACGCGGACGGCGTGCATGTCGGCGCCGACGACGGCGGCGTCGCGCGCGCCCGGGCGATCGTCGGCCCGGAGCGGCTGGTCGGTGCGTCGTGCTACGACGATCCGGCGAATGCGCGGGCCGCGGTCGCCGAAGGCGCGGATCACGTCGCGTTCGGCAGCTTCCACCCGTCGCCGACCAAGCCGCACGCGCGCCGCGCGAGCCTGGACCTGGTCCCGCGCGCCCGCGCGCTGGGCGTTCCGATCGTCGCGATCGGCGGCATCGACGAGCACAACGCCGGCGAGCTCGCCCGCGCGGGCGTCGACGCGGTCGCGGTCATCCAGGCGGTGTTCGGATCCGGCGACGAACGCGCGGTCGCCCTCGCCGCGCGCCGGCTCGCCGAGGCGTACGCGGCCGGTGCCGCGCTCGCCCGGCGCTGACCGCGGCGCGGTCCGCGCCGGAACCGTCCCGCCTGCTACCATCGCGCGACTCGCGCCGCCACGCGCGCCCCCGACCTCGCCGACACCGACCATGAGCCGCAACGACGAACTGTTCGAACGCGCGCAACGCACGATCCCCGCGGGGGTGAATTCGCCGGTGCGGGCCTTCCGTTCGGTCGGCGGCACGCCGCGGTTCCTCGTGCGCGGGGCGGGCGCGCATGTGTGGGACGCCGACGGCA
>JADZDA010000083.1 GCA_020851255.1 Burkholderiales bacterium
AAGTCGGAACTGGCCGACCTGCAGAAAGGCGATCGGCCGTTCGGCGGCCTCGCGGCGTCCGGCTGGGGCGGGGGTCGCGCGGGCGTGAAGCGCGTGTTCGCCTCGCCCGGGCCGATCTACGAACCCGAGGGCGCGATCGCCGACTACTGGCGGCTGGCCCGCGCGCTGTACTCGGCCGGATTCCGGGCCGGCGACCTGGTCCACAACACGTTCAGCTACCATTTCACGCCGGCCGGCTCGATGCTGGAGACCGCCGCCCACGCGCTGGGCTGCACGGTGTTCCCCGCCGGCGTCGGCCAGACCGAGCAGCAGGTCCAGGCGATGGCCGACCTGCGCCCGGACGGCTACGTGGGCACGCCGTCGTTCCTCAAGATCCTGCTCGACAAGGCCGACGAGCAGGGACTGCGCGTCGCGTCGGTGCGCAAGGCGCTCGTTTCCGGCGAGGCGTTCCCTCCCGGCCTGCGCGACGAACTCGCGGCGCGCGGCGTCACCGGCTACCAGGTCTACGCCACCGCCGACGTCGGCAGCATCGCCTACGAAACACCGGCGCGCGAGGGCCTGGTCGTCGACGAGGGCGTGCTCGTCGAGATCGTGCGGCCCGGCACCGGCGATCCGGTCGCCGACGGCGAGGTCGGCGAAGTGGTCGTCACCACGCTCCACAACACCGACTACCCGCTGATCCGCTTCGGCACCGGCGACCTCTCGGCGACGATGCCCGGACGCTCGCCCTGCGGGCGCACGAACGTGCGCATCAAGGGCTGGATGGGACGTGCCGACCAGACGACCAAGATCAAGGGGATGTTCGTCCATCCGTCCCAGGTCGCCGCGATCGTCGGACGCCATCCGGAGGTGATGAAGGCGCGGCTCGTCGTCGACAATCCGGAGCGCCAGGACCGGATGACGCTGCACGCCGAGGTCGCGGAGAATCGCACGTCGAGCGCGGAGGCGATCGTCCAGTCGATTCGCGAGATCACCAAGCTGCGCGGCGAGGTCGAGTTCGTGCCCCCGGGGGCGCTGCCCAACGACGGCAAGGTCATCGAGGACCGGCGGCGGTACGAGTGATCGGGTATTCCCCGACCGGCCCGGCGGCGCGGCGGGACACGCTGCCGCGGGTGCGTGCTAGCATGGACGCCCGCGCGGGCCGCCAGGGGCCGCCCGCGAGATCCGGCGCCGATCGCGACCCGTGAACGCCCCGTCCGTCCCGCAGGACCTGTATTCGCCGCTCAAGGAGACGACGCTGCGCTCGATCGCCGAGGGCGGCATCGTGCGGACGTTTCCGCGCAACACCGTCCTCATCCACGAGGGCGACACCGGCGACTCGCTCTACATCGTGCTTTCGGGCAAGGTGAAGGTCTACGCGAGCAACGCGCAGGGCCGCGAGTTCGTCATCGCCTTCCACGGTCCCGGCGAATACGTCGGCGAGATGGCGCTCGACGGCGGCGTGCGTTCGGCGTCGGTGGTCACCGTCGATCCGACGGTGTGCGCGGTCGTCCATCGCGCGCAATTCCGCGAGTTCCTGCTCGCGAATCCGGATTTCGCGCTGCACCTGATCGAGAAGCTGATCCGGCGCGCGCGCGCGACCACCGAGGACGTGAAGAGCCTCGCGCTCTCGGATGTCTACGGCCGGCTGGTGCGGCTCCTGAACGCGCTCGCCGTGACCGGCGAGGGCGGGCACCAGGTCGTGCCGGAGAAGCTCACGCAGCAGGCGATCGCCGAGCGCGTCGGCGCCTCACGCGACATGATCGGCAAGCTCTTCAAGGACCTGGTCGCCGGCGGCTATCTCGCCGTCGAGGATCGCACGATCACGATCCTCAAGAAGCTGCCGACCGGCTGGTAGGAGGGTCCCCCCGTAGCGCGCTGCGCGCGCCTCCCCCCGAGGGGGCACGGCGCCCTCGGGGCGGCCCGTCGGGCGCCGGGAAACTATCCCCCCGTAGCGCGCTGCGCGCGCCTCCTCCCGAGGGGCCCCGCGCGCTTGGGGCGGCCCTGCGCGCGCGGGTGAGATCCCCCGTAGCGCGCGTCGCGCCCGGTTACTTGTCCAGTCCGCCGAAGCCGATGTACTTGATCTCGACGTACTCGTCGATGCCGTACTTGGATCCCTCGCGGCCCAGCCCCGACTGCTTGACGCCGCCGAACGGCGCGACCTCGGTGGTGATGAGGCCGGTGTTGACGCCGACCATCCCGTACTCGAGCGCCTCGGCGACGCGCCAGACACGGCCCAGGTCGCGCGCGTAGAAATACGACGCGAGGCCGTAGTCGGTGCGGTTGGCGAGCTCGATCACCTCGGCCTCGGTGGAGAACCGGAACAGCGGCGCGATCGGGCCGAAGGTCTCCTCGTGGAAGATCTTCATGTCCGGCGTCGCGCCGGTGAGGATCGTGGGCTCGTAGAAGGTGCCGCCCAGCGCGTGGCGCCTGCCGCCGACCGGGACCTTCGCGCCGTGCGCCTTCGCGTCGGCGACATGCTCCTCGACCTTGGCGACCGCCGCCGCGTCGATCATCGGACCCTGCGTGACGCCGGGCTCGGTGCCCGGGCCGACCTTGAGCGCGCGCACGCGCTCGGCGAGTTTCGCGGCGAACGCGTCGTAGACCTTTTCCTGCACGAAAAAGCGGTTCGCGCACACGCAGGTCTGGCCGGCGTTGCGGTACTTCGACACGATCGCCCCTTCGGCGGCGGCGTCGAGATCGGCGTCGTCGAAGACGATGAACGGCGCGTTGCCGCCGAGCTCGAGCGAGATCTTCTTGATCGTCGGCGCCACCTGGGCCATCAGCAGCCGCCCGATCTCGGTCGAGCCGGTGAACGAGAGCTTGCGCACGATCGGATTCGAGGTCATCTCGCCGCCGATCTCGCGCGCCTTGCCGGTGAGGACGGAGAGCACGCCCGGAGGGAACCCGGCGCGATGGGCGAGCTCGGCGAGCGCGAGCGCCGAGTACGGCGTCGCCTCGGCGGGCTTGATCACGACCGGGCAGCCCGCGGCGAGCGCCGGGGCCACCTTGCGCGTGATCATCGAGCAGGGGAAGTTCCAGGGCGTGATCGCGGCGCACACGCCGACCGGCTGTTTGATGACGACCAGCCGGCGGTCGTTGCCGATGGTCGGGATCACGTCGCCGTAGACCCGTTTCGCCTCCTCGGCGAACCACTCGATGTACGCGGCGCCGATGGTGACCTCGCCCTTCGACTCGGCCAGCGGCTTGCCCTGCTCGGAGGTGAGGATCAGCGCGAGGTCGTCGACGTTCGCCATCATGAGGTCGAACCAGCGGCGCAGCACCGCGCTGCGCTCCTTCGCGGTCTTCGCCGCCCAGGCCGGGAACGCGCGCTGCGCCGCCTCGATGGCACGTCGCGTCTCGGCCGCGCCCAGGATCGGCACGGTGCCGAGCGTGCGGTGTGTCGCCGGATCGCGGACTTCGCGCACGCGGCCGTCGTCGGCGCCGTGCCAGCCGCCGTCGAGGTAGCACTGCGTGCGCAGCAGCGAGCGGTCCTTGAGTGCGATCGGAGACGGGAGGGAATCGGGGGCCATGGGGTGACGCCCGCGGAGGAGGCCGCGGGAACAGGGGGAAAGGCGGATTCTAGCGCAGCGGGCGCTCCGGCCCGGCCGGCGCGTACGCGGCGCGTAACGCGGTCAGGACGACGATTGCGCGCGCCGCAGCGCCGCGACGAACGCGGGCGTCGTGCCGCAGCAGCCGCCGATGTAGCTCGCGCCGGCTTCGCGCAGCGCGGGGACGAACGACGCGAACGCCTCGGGCGTCGTCCGGTACACCGCCTTTCCGTTCTCGAATTCCGGCAATCCGGCGTTCGCCTTGATCCAGATCGGCCGGTCGGTCGCGCTGCGCAGCCGGCGGCACAACCCGACGAACCCGGCGACGCCCTGGCCGCAGTTCGCGCCCACGACGTCGGCGCCCGCCTCGGTCAGCGCCTGCGCGACGTCCTCGGGCGAGGCGCCCATCATCGTGTGGTCGAGATTCGGGCCCGCGTCGAACACCATGCTCGCGACGACGGGCAGGCCGGTCGCGCGCGCGGCGGCGATCGCGATCACCGCCTCGTCGAGATCGGACATCGTCTCGACGACCAGCGCGTCGGCGCCGGCGTCGGCGAGCGCCCGCGCCTGCTCGCGGAACGCCGCGTCGAGTTCCTCGCGCGACACGTCGCCGGTGAAGAGCAGCTTGCCTCCGGGTCCCATCGACGCGAAGACCAGCGCGCGCCCGTCGGCCGCGCGCTTCGAGACCTCGACGCCGGCGCGATTGATCGCGCGCGCGTCGTTGCCCAGGCCCGCCTCGGCCAGGCGGACGCGGTTCGCGCCGAAGGTGTTGGTGAGGATCACGTTGCTGCCGGCGTCGACGTAGCTGCGAGCGACCTGCGCGACGCGGCTGGTGTGCGTCAGGTTCCACAGGTCCGGGAATTCGCCGGGGGCGAGTCCGCGGGCCTGCATCTCGGTCCCCCACGCGCCGTCGGTCAGGACGAACCCGCCGCCGGACGCGGGCGGCGTGCGCGCGCGCAGCGCACGGCGCAGATCGTCGAGGGCGTCGGCGCGATGGGAATCCAGGGTGCGGGTCGTCATGTCGATCGAAATGCGCGGCTGTACCGCATGGGCGAACGTCGAACATCGAAACGGCGCATCGACAGCCGCCGGACGCATCGCAGCTTACCCGCGCCCGACCCCGCGGGCATTGACGTGGATCGTGTCCCGCCGTCGATGCGCCGGTGCGCGGCCGGGCGAGCCTAGGTGCTGGCGCGCTCCACGATCTCGAAGCCCAGGTCGGCGACGCGGTCGGCGGGAGGGGTGCCGTCGAGCCGTCCGAGCAGCATCGCGGCGGCGCGCGCGCCCATCTCCGCCGCGTGCACCTGGATCGACGTCAGCCGCGGTTCGATCGCCGAGGCGATCGGCAGGTCGGCGAAACCCATGACCGCGACGTCACGCGGCACCGCGACCCGGCGCCGCGCGCATTCGAACAGGATGCCGGCGGCCAGCGTGTCGTTGCTGCAGAACACCGCGTCCGGACGCCGGTCGCCGGCGCAAAGGTCGGCGAACGCGGCGGCACCTTCCGCGGGCGAGGAGGCGGTCAGGATCGCGCGGACCTTCACGTCCGGCAGGCAGGCCTCGCGCGCGCCGTCTTCGAGGCCGGCGAGCCGTTTCGCCGACCGATCGTCCGAGCCGCCGACGAACGCGAGGCGGCGACGTCCGCGCGCGACGAGGTAGCGGGCGGCGGCGCGGCCGGCGTCGAGGTTGGAGAATCCGACCGCCATGTCGATCGGCCGTGCAGGCAGGTCCCAGGTCTCGACGACCGGGACGCCGGCCTGCCGCAACCGGCCGCGCACGCCGCGCGCGTGGGTGACGCCGGTCAGCACCAGACCGTCGACGCGGCGGCCGAGGAACGCGGCCACGAGCGCGGCTTCCTCGTCGACGCGATAGCCGGTCTGTCCGAGCAGCAACTGGTAGTGCCGGCTCGCGAGCGCCGCCGCGAGACCGCCGACGGTCTCGGCGAAGATCGAGTTCGCGATCGTCGGGACGATGACGCCGACGATCCGCGACCGGTTCGACGCGAGGCTGCCCGCGGTCAGGTCCGGCACGTAGCCCAGGCGCCCGATCGCCTCCCGCACCGCGCGCAGCGTCGCCGGCGCGAGCTTGTCCGGCGCGTTGAGCGCCCGCGACACGGTGATCGCCGAGACGCCCGCCTCGCGGGCGACGTCCGCCATCCGCGCGCGCGGCGCGGACCTGCGGCGGGAGCGGATGTCCGGATCGATGGCCAGGGCACCGGCGGCGGCGCTTGACAATCGGCACCGCCGCGGCGAGCATATGGTTGCGCTAACATCCTAGCAGAACACGGCGCGGCCGGCACGGGAGGAAACGCATGGCGGACATCGGAGCCGCGGAGCTCGCGCGCTACCGGCGCGACGGCGCGATCGTCGTGGAGGGCCTGCTCGACCAGGCGACGCGCGCGCGGATGAAGGCGGTCGTCGCCGACCTGGTCGAGCGGTCGCGCGGCGTCGCCTCGCACGACGACGTCTACGATCTCGAACCCGAGCACACGGCCGAGCGCCCGCGCGTGCGGCGGATCAAGCGCCCGCACAAGGTCCATCCGGTCTTCGACGAGTTCATGCGCTCGCCCCGGTTGCTCGCGGTGCTCTCGGCGCTGCTCGGCCCCAGCGGGGTCCGGCTGCACGGCTCCAAGCTCAACCTGAAGGCGCCCGACGGCGGCTCCGCGGTCGAATGGCACCAGGACTGGGCGTTCTACCCGCACACGAACGACGATCTCCTCGCCGTCGGCGTGCTGCTCGACGACGCGACGCCCGAGAACGGCCCGCTGCTCGTGCTGCCGGGCACGCAACTGGGGCCGACCTACGACCACCACGGACCCGACGGGCGCTTCTGCGGCGCGATGGAACCCGACCGCGACGGGCTCGACTACGCCGCCGCGGTTCCGCTGCTCGCGCCGGCCGGCGCCTGCTCGTTCCACCACGTGCGGATCGTCCACGGCTCGGCGACCAACCGCTCGACGCGATCGCGCAACCTGCTGCTCTACGAGTTCGCCGCCGCCGACGCCTACCCGCTCATGGGCGTGGGCGACTGGAACGACTTCAACGACCGGCTCCTCGTCGGCCGACCCACGGTCGTTCCGCGGATCGTCGACTGCCCGGTTCGCATGCCGCTGCCGCCGGCGGGCGCGCAGGGTTCGATCTACGAGAACCAGACCGCCCTCGCCAACCGCTATTTCGAGCGTCCGGCGCCCGCCGGCCGCGTTCCCGCCTGACCCGCAGCCCCCCACCGAAAGGACGCCCCATGCTGACGACGTTCCTGCGCACGGCTTCCCTCGCCGCGGCGCTCGCCCTCGCCGCGCCGGCGAACGTGATCGCCCAGACGGTGCTGACCTTCGGCGGATCCGACGCGATCGGGTCGATCCTGGACCGCCAGAACCTGCGCTTCACCGCCTGCGTCAACGACAAGGCGGGCGGCAGGCTGCGGGTGAATTTCATCCAGGGCGAACAGCTCGGCAGCGACATGCAGGTCATCGAGCAGATGATGCAGGGCTCGGTGCACGTCTACGGCGACGTGCTCGACTGGTACGCGAACTGGGTCAAGGACTACGCGATCCTCGCGTGGGGCTTCACGTTCCGCGACGCCGATCACATGCAGAAGTTCCTCGACAGCCCGACCTACGCGGCGATGTCGCAGAAGCTCCTGAAGGAGCAGGGACTGCGGATCCTCGCGGCGGCCCCGACGCAGCCGCGGATCCTGTTCTCCAAGAAGCCGGTGGCCTCGCTCGCCGACCTCAACGGCGTCAAGATGCGCGTGCCGGAGATCAAGACCTACCTGACGCTCTGGGAGACGCTGGGCACGCGCCCGTCCCGGCTCGCGTGGGGCGAGATCTACCTCGGCCTCAAGACCGGCGTCGTCGAGGCGGCGGAGGGTCCGATCTCGTCGGCCTACTCGGCCAAGTTCCACGAGGCGGCGACGAACGTCGTGCGCACCGACCACCTGATGTCGTCGGCGCACATCACGATGAACGAGAAGGCGTACGCGGCGCTGCCGCCGGACATGCAGAAGCTGATGGTCGATTGCGCGTCCGACGCCGTGCAGAACACGCGGCGCACCGCGCAGCAGGAGACCGAGGACGTCGTACGCAAGATGGCGGCCGAGGGCGCGAAGGTCAGCGCGATCGACAAGGCGCCGATCCAGCAGCGCGCGAAGGAGGGCGTGGCGAAGATGGAGAAGGACGGCGCCTGGTCGCCGGGCCTGTGGGACCAGATCCAGAAACTGTAGAGCGGCGCACGGGCCACCGTCCGCGATCCGCCGCGCGATGCTCGACGCCTACCGGCGCCTGCTCGACCGCATCGGTGCGATCGAGCAGGCGCTCGGGATCGGGCTCATCCTGCTCATCGTCGCCGCGATCGCGCTGCAGGTCTTCACGCGCTACGCGCTGGGCCTGCCGATCGCCTGGGTCGAGGAATCGGCGACCTACGCGTTCATCTGGGCGACGTTCGTCGGCGCGAGCCTGGGGCTCAAGGAGTCCCGCCACATCCTGATCGCGACGTTCGGCGCGCGGCTGCCGCCGCGCGCCGCCGCGGCCCTGCGCGTGGTGGTGTGGCTGCTCGTGATCGCGATGCTCGTCGTGCTGATCGTCCAGGGCGTCAAGGTCATGGGCGTCGAGGGGCGCTCGCGCACGATCTCGCTGCCGGTGGAGCTGCCGCGCAGCCTTTTCTACTCGCTGCCGCTGACCTTGTCGGCGGCGTCGATGGCGCTGACCGCCGTCTACCTGGTCCTGCGCGAACTGCCGCTGCTCGCGGGCCGGGCGCGCATCGCTCCGGCGGAGGCGCGTTGACGCTCTCGCTGCTGTTCGCGCTGTTCGCGGTGCTGGTGGTCATCGAGGTGCCGGTCGCGTTCGCGATGGGCCTCGCGTCGATCGCGACGATCGCGCTGACGCAACCGATCCCGCTGTCGATCGTCGTCCAGCGGATGGGCACCGGTCTCGACAGCTTCGTGCTGATCGCCATCCCGCTGTTCGTGCTGGCGGGCCACCTGATGAACCGGGCCGGCATCGCCGAGCGGATCTTCGCGTTCGCCGACGCGCTGGTCGGGCACGTCCGCGGGGGCCTCGCGCACGTCAATGTCGTCGCCAGCATGATCTTCGCCGGCATGAGCGGCGTCGCGCAGGCCGACGCCGCGGGCCTGGGTGTCGTCGAGGTCAACGCGATGCGCGACGAAGGCTACGACCCGGCGTTCGCGGCGTCGGTCAGTGCCGCCTCGGCGATCATCGGCCCGATCATCCCGCCGTCGGTGATCATGGTCGTCTACGCGGTGCTCGTGCAGGCTTCGGTCGCCGACCTGTTCCTCGCCGGCATCCTTCCGGGGATCCTGATGGGCGGGACGCTGATGGGGATGATCTACTGGCTCGTGCGCACCGGGCGGGTGGTCGCACCCGCGACCCGGCCGATGTCGCTGCCCAGATTGCGGCGGACCTTCGTGCGCGCGTTGCCGGCGCTGGCCGCGCCGGTGCTGCTCACCGTCGGCCTGCTGGCCGGGGTCGCGACGCCGACCGAGCTGGGCGCGCTGACCGTCGTCTACGCCGCGGCGCTGGGCTTCGCGCAGCGCGAGCTCACCTGGGCCGAGGTGTTCGGAGCCTGCCGCGAGACGCTCGTGACCTGCGGCGTCCTCGTCTACATCATCGCCTGCGCGGTCCCGTTCGGCTGGATCGTCGCGACGTCGCAGGCACCGATGAAGCTCGCGGCGTTCGCGATGTCGGTCTCCGAGAACAAGGTCGTGATCCTGGCGATGATCAACGTCGCGCTGCTGGTGATCGGCTGCTTCATGGAGACGACGGCGATCCTGCTGATCGCGACGCCGACCCTGTTCCCGCTGATCGTCGCGCTGGGCATCGACCCGGTGCACTTCGGGATCATCCTGGTCGTCAACCTGCTGATCGGCACGCTGACCCCGCCGTTCGGCGTGATCCTCGTCATCATGATGGACATCGCGAAGGTGAGTCTCGCGGCGATGGCGCGCGCGGTGCTGCCCTTCTACCTGCCGCTCGTCGGGACGCTGATCGCCGTCACCTACTGGGCCGATTTCGTGCTGGCGGTCCCCCGGTTCTTCGGCAGGGCGAACTGACGGGCGCCCTCCGGCGGGCGGGGCGCGAGCGATCAACAGCGAAACGGCGCCGGCGCAGCGGCGCGGGCGCAGCACCCGGAGTCTGGAGAACGTCGATGGCTACACGCAGGGAAACGATGCTCGCCGCGCTGCGCGGCGACGAGGCAGGCCGGTTGCAGTACGTCCCCAGGCTCGACCTGTGGTGGCTCGCCAACTCGGTGTCGGGAACGCTTCCGGCCCGCTACGCCGGCCGGGCGCAGAACGAGATCGCGCGCGCCGAAGGCTGGAATCTCTATTTCCGCTTCGCCGACGACATCCTGGACCCGGAGACGCAACGGATGTACGCGCACCGCGGCATCGGGCTCTTCGCCACGCGCGACGTGGTCTGGGACTACGTGCTGCCGCCCGATGTCGACATCGCGGTCACGCGCGACGGCGGGCGCATCCGCGTCGAGTACCGGACGCCGGTCGGCACGCTCGACACGACGATGTTCTACGACCGCTCGTCGCAGCGGCTGGGCGTGACGAGCCCGATGATCGTCGACCACCTGATCAAGACGCCCGACGACTACGCGGCGGCGTGCTACCTGTTCGAGCGCATCGACCTGGTTCCCAACCATTCCCGGTTCGAGCGCTGGGTGCGGGAGGAACTGCGCGAGGACGGCGTCGCGGTCGCGCAGGGGATGATGGGCGCCTCGCCGGTCCACCAGATCCAGCGCGACTTCCTCGATCCGACGCAGTTCTACTTCCACTACAAGGACCACTACGCGAAGCTCCGGGACCTGGCCGACCGGATGGAGCCGCTCTTCGACAAGGCGCTCGCGATCGTGTGCGACTCGCCGGCCGACGTCGTCTGGTGGGGCGCGAACTACGACGACATGCTGACCTATCCGCCGTATTTCGAGCGGGAGCTCTCGCCGTGGCTGCGCAAGGCCTCGCGCGCGCTGGGCGAGCGCGGCAAGCTCCTGCTCAGCCACTGCGACGGCGAGAACGAGGGGCTGATGGAGCTCATCCCCGGCTCCGGGATGCACATCGCCGAGTCGATCTGTCCGGCGCCGATGACGCGCGTATCGCTCGCCGAGTACTACCGGCGCTGGAGCGGGCGGCTCACGCTGTGGGGCGGCGTGCCGTCGACGGTCGTGCTGCCCGAGACCAGCGACGCCGACTTCGAGGGTTATCTCGACCGGCTGTTCGAGGCGGTCGCGCCGGGCGGCCGTTACCTCGTCGGAATCGCCGACCAGGTGCCGCCGAACGCGATCTTCTCGCGATTGCAGCGGATCGGCGAGCGCGTCGAGCGCGAAGGCGAGCTGCCGCTCAAGGCCGGCGCCGCGCGCCCGATCGGCGGCGCCGAACTGGCGCGCGCCGGCGCCCGCGCGACACCGGCGGCGGGTGCCGAGTCGCGCGAGGGGTCCGACGCCGATGACGCGATCTACGCCGATGTCCGCGCCGCGGTGGCGAAGGGCAGGCACGTCGCGGTGAAGGACCTGGTCGCCGACCTGCTCGCGCGCGGCGTTCCGGCGGCCGACATCCTGGACCGGGGGCTGATCGCATCGATCGACGCGGTCGGCAAGCGGATGGCGGCCGGGCAGGCGTTCATCCCCGAGGTGCTGCTGGCGGCGCGGGCGATGGCCGCCGCGATCGGGGTGCTCGAGCCGAGTCTCGCGGCGGGCGGAGCCGCGCGGCGCGGCCGCATCGTCATCGGCACGGTGACCGGCGACATGCACGACATCGGCAAGAACCTCGTCGTCACGATGATGAAGGGCGTCGGCTACGACGTGATCGACCTGGGCGTGAACGTCGCGCGCGAGAGCTTCTGCGCCGCGGTGGCCGAGCACCGGCCGGACTTCCTCGGACTGTCGGCGCTGCTCACGACGACGATGATGGAGATGCGCGAGGTGATCCGCGCGCTCGACGAGCGCGGCCTGCGCGCCGGCTGCAAGGTCATCGTCGGCGGCGCGCCGGTGTCGGAGGCGTTCGCGCGCCAGATCGGGGCCGACGGGTTCGCGCCCGACGCGGTCGCGGCGGTGGCGCTCGCGAACCGGCTGATGTCCGGCGCGACCGCCGAGGCCTGAGTCAGGGCTCGGGGTCGGCGGGCGGCCGCTCGCGCTCCCGCGCCGGCACCGGCCGGGTGACGATCCACACACCGGCCAGCACGAGCGCGGCGCCCGCGAGCTGCAGCGCGCGGATCGGCTCGCCCAGGATCGTCGCGCCCAGCGCGATCGTGAACACCGGTCCGAGCGAGCCGACGAGCGAGGCGCGGTTCGCGCCCATCCGCTTGATCGCCTCGGCGAGCAGCCAGGTCGGCACGACCGTCACGAACACCGCCATCGCGAACGTGATCGCCTGGATCGATGCCGGCACCGCGAGCGCGGAGAGCGGGCGGGTCAGCGCGAACTGCGCGAGCACGAAGAGCGTCGAGGTCAGCATCGCGAGCGCGATGAAGCGCGACGACCCCAGCCGCGCGATCACATCGCCCGCGCCGACGAAATAGAGCGCGTACGTGCACGCGGCGGCGAAGACCAGTCCGCCGCCGGTCAGCGTCGCCACCGCGTCGCCCGAGAGGCGCAGGTCGTGGTGGATGACCAGCGCGATGCCCGCGTACGAGAGCGCCAGCGCGGCGCCGATGCGCCGCGTGACCGGCTTGCGCTGGAAGACCGCCGACAGCAGGACGACGATCGTCGGATACAGGAACAGGATCAGCCGTTCGAGCGACGCGGTGATATGGACCAGGCCGAGGAAATCGAGCAGGCTCGACAGGTAGTAGCCGACGAAGCCCAGCCACGCGATCGCGATCCAGTCCGCGCGGCCGAGAGGCGGCCGGCCCCGGCCGAACCACCATGCCATGGCCAGGTAGAACGGCGCCGCCCAGAGCATGCGCAGCGCGAGCAGCGAGATCGCGTCGATCGTCGACCACGCGTAGGCGAGCTTGATCAGGATCGCCTTGAACGAGAAGCCGAGCGTGCCGGCCACCGCGCAAGCCGGTCCGATCCACGCGCCGTGCGTCGCGGGCGGCTTGCCGCGGCTCACTTCCACTCGACCAGGCCGGTCCAGGCGGTGACGAGGACGATCGCGCCGAACGCGATCCGGTACCAGGCGAACGGCGTGAAGTCGTGGCGACTCACGTAACGGATCAGCCAGCGGATGCAAACGAGCGCCGAGACGAACGCGACCGCGAAACCCAGCGCGAAGGTCCCGGCGTCGGCGTCCGACAGGAGCCCGCGGCTCTTCCAGGTCGAATAGGCACCCGCCGCCACGAGTGTCGGCACCGCGAGGAAGAACGAGAACTCGGTCGCCGCCCTGCGCGACAGGCCGAACAGCATGCCGCCGATGATGGTCGCGCCCGAGCGCGACGTGCCCGGGATCAGCGCGAACGCCTGGGCGACGCCGACCTTGAGCGCGTCGAGCGGCGTCATGTCGTCGACCTCGGCGACGCGGACCGCGCGCGGATCCAGACGCTGCCGTCGCTCGGCCCAGAGGATCACCAGGGCGCCGGCGACGAAGGCGAGCGCGACCGGCACCGGCGAGAACAGCGTCCGCTGGATCGCCGAGCCGAAAAGGAAGCCGAGCGCGCCGGCCGGCACGAACGCGATCGCGAGGTTCAGCGCGAAGCGCCGTGCCGCGGGATCGGAACCCAGCCCGGCGATCGCGCGGCCGAAGCGCCCGCGGTACTCCCAGATGACGGCGAGCATCGCGCCGGACTGGATCGCGAGCTCGAAGACCTTGGCGCGCGGGCCGGTGTAGTCGAGCAGCGACCCGGCGACGATCAGGTGACCGGTCGACGAGATCGGCAGGAACTCGGTCAGGCCCTCGACGAGGCCGAGGAGGAGCGCGGTGGCGAGCGAGGGGGAGTCCAAGGGGCGGCGGTGCGGCGAACCGTTCCGGCGCCCGCACACACCGTCCGCGCGTGAGCACCGGTTCCGTCGGCATTGTCGCACGCACCGGCCCGGGGGCGGCGCGTGCGACCGACAGCGCCGGCTACATCTGCACTTCGAATGCGGCGAAATTCCCCAGCAGGCGGCAGCCGTTGTCCCAGGTGAGATCCCAGGCACCGGTCAGCATGTCGACGCGGTTGAGAATTCCGCTGAGGATCAGCTGGCCGGTGCGCCCGCTCACACACGCGACCGTCCCCTGGTAGCGGCCGAGCCGGCCGACCTGCGAGTAGGTCGCGAACAACCCGCATTGCGAAACCACGGAATCGCGGAATCCGGTGAGGCTGATCGTGGCGGCCGTGCCGGTCTGATCGATCGCGATCGTCGCACCCATCTCCGGGAGGTCCGCGGGCTCGCACGGTCCCGACGAACCGGTACCGCTCCAGAAGAACGAGTACTCGCCGCCGTTGTCCTCGAGCGCGAGCGGCTGGCGGTTGATCGTCTTGGTGACCGCGGTCGGACCGACGTTGTAGAAGAGCGTGCCTACACCCGGCCCGGCGAGCTGGAAAGTCATCGTGCCCACGACGTTCTCGACGACCGCGGCGGGGTTGAACGGGCCGCCGAAATACGGCCCGGTGGTCGAACTGAGCGGACCGCTGAACGTCGGCGACCCCGGAGGGACGTTGTCCAACACCGCCACGTAGCAGGTCGGCTGACCGGCCGCGGAGTAGACGTACATCGTCGCGAACACGGTCGCGGCGTTGTGCACGAACTGGATGCCCCAGCCGGACTCGGCGTTCGGCCACCAGACGTCGGTCAGGTCCTCGGTGAGATTGGTCTTCGGTCCGTGGCCCGCCAAAGCGGCGGGCGCCAGGGCCGGCGGAGTCTGCGCAACGGCCGGGGCATCGATACCCAGGCCGAGCAATGCTGCGACAAGCCAGTGGTGGAATCTCATGTTCGTCTCCGGTCTCTCGTCGTTCGTGGCTCGAACGCGGCTGCGGCGTCAATAGATCAACACGAATTCACCTTGAAGCGAGCAGCCGCTTCCCCACTCGAGCCGCCACGTGCCGGTCATCGTGTTGGGTCCGCTGACGATCTCGCCCAGCCGCAATTGCCCCACCTGGCCGGTCGGACAGGCGAGTGTCCCCTCGAATCGCCCGAGCCTCCCGGTCTGGGAGTAGGTCGCGAAGATGCCGCAGGTCGGCGCGGGCTGCGTGCGCCTCAGGCCCGTCAATAGAACCGTTGCCGCCGTGCCGGTCTGGTTGATCGACACGAACGTTCGATCGTCGGGGTATTCGTCGAAGACGCAGGTGCCCGTAGGTTCGTAAGTGATGAACTCGCCGTGGTAGTAACCGCTGAAATTCTCGAGCTTCAGCGGCTGCCGGTCGATGAACTTGGCCACCTGGACCGCTCCGACGTTGTAGGTCAGCGCGCCTTCGCACCAGCAGCGCGTATCGACCTCGAAGGTCATCGAACCGACGACCGTCTCGACGACCGCCGCCGGGTTGAACGCGGCGCCGAAGTACGGTCCGGTCGTCGCCGACAGCGGTCCGGTCCACAGGTTGCTCCCGACGGGCGTGTTCTGCAGCGAGCCGACGAAGAACGTCGCCTTGCCCGCCGCGTCGTAGACGTACAGGGTCGCGAACACGTAGTCCGCGTTGTGGACGAACTGGATGCCCCAGCCGGGCTCGTTGTTCGGCCACCAGATGTCGGTGAGGTCACCGGTGACGCGGGACTTCGGAGCATCCGCTGCGGCGTTCGTCGTCGCCGCGGTTGCCGACGCCATGCGCACCGCGCCGCTGCCGGGGGGAAGTCGGGCGGATGCGACCGGGGCGGCGAGCACCCCGACGAACACGAACGCGATCAGCGCTGCGACGGCGGACGGGAAAGGCATGCGGACCTCCGACAGGATGGACGAACAGGCGGTGCGCGGCCCGAGGGGCCCGCCGCGGATTCGCGTCTTGTGGAGGAGCCGTTCTTGTTGGCGAAGCCGGACCGCGCCGGTTCACCGTGCAACGGAGGCGATGACAACGTCGTCCATTCGCCGCCGGCGCTTTCCGGCGACCGTGGGGCCGGAAAGGCGGGAGCACTCATGGCGCGACGGCGCGGTGTGTCCACCGGGATCGTCTCGGTCGATTGGTTGATATGTAAATGAGGGCAAACGCCCAGGATTCAAGCGCCGCCCGGTGTGTTTTCTTCCGGCTCGGCGATCGCGCGGCCGAAGCGCGCCACGCCCGGCCGCCCGCCGCCCGCCTAGGGCGTGAAGCTGACCGCCGCGAGTCGACCGGTCCGGATGCAGCCGTCGCTCCAGTTGATCGTGTATTCGGCGGTGAGCATCTTCGGGCGGTTCTGGACCGCGTAGAGCATCATCGCGCCGGTGCGGCCGGTGGGAGTGCACACGATGTTGCCCGTGTACAGGCCGAGGCGCCCCGACTGCGAGTAGGTGGCTTGCATCTGGCAGGCCTGTACCGGCGAGTCGGCCAGGCTGATGGTGACGATGGAGACGTCGCCCACGCCGAAGATCTGCAGCGCGCCGCTCGCCGGGGCCGTGTACGCGTCGGCGCTGCCGCAGGCCGAACCCACCGTCGACCAGGTGTGGTAGATCCGGTAGCTGCCGTCGTTGTTCTCGAGCCGCAGCGGCTGGCGCTTGATGAACTTGATGACGTTGGTCCCGCCCACGTTGTAGGTGAGCGTCCCCGCGCCGACGCCGGACAGGTCGAACGTCATCGTGCCGACCGCGGTCTCGCCCACCGCCGCAGGATTCCAGTTCGTCGCGAAGTGCGAGCCCGTCGACGAATAGAGCGTGCCGGTCCACGTGCCGCCGCCGACCGGCGTGTTCTGCAGCGTGGCGACGAAGAATGTCGGCTGGTTCGAGCCCCCGTAGACGTATAGCGTCGCGAAGACGATGTCGGCGTTGTGGACGAACTGGATGCCCCAGCCGGGCTCGGCGTCCGGCCACCAGATGTCGGTGAGATCGGTCGTGATGTTGGTCTTCGGCACGGCGGCCGCGATCGACACGGGCTCGGCGTTCGCGTGCAGGGTGGTGAGCGACCACAGGGCGATCGAGACGGCGAATCGTGCAGGGCTCAAGGCGTTTCTCCTGGTATCCGCGACGCCGCGTCTCCCCGGCGCCCATCGTCGGCCGCGGGGGGCGCGAAACTCGCCGCGCGAGCCATCAACCGCCGATCGCGATCGCGCTGAACCGACCGGTGATCTGGCATCCGTCGTCCCAGACCATCGTGTAGCGGCCCGACAGCATCTTCACGCGGTTGGCGATGTCGTAGAGCAGCAGGCTGGCCGTGCGTCCGCCGGGGCAGGCGAGCGTTCCCTGGTATTGGCCGAGCCGTCCGATCTGGGAGTAGGTCGCGGGGTTCACGGTGCAGGTGTCCGCCTTGCCGTCGGTCCAGCCGGTCAACGTGAGCGCCGCCGCCGCGCCGACCTGGAAGATCGTCAGCGCGGCGATCGGGTCCGGCGGGAAGTCGTCCAGTCCGCAGCCCGCCCCCGAAAACCCGGTGAAGCTGGTCAGCACGTCGTACTCGTCGGAGTTGTTCTCGAGATCGAGCGGCTGGCGATTCAGCGACTTGGTGACGTTGGTCGCGCCGACGTTGTAGGCGAGCGTTCCCGTGCCCAGTCCGGTCAGCGTGAACGTCATCGTTCCCACCACGGTCTCGACGACCGCGGCGGGATTGAACGGTCCGCCGAAATAGGGGCCGGTCGTCGAGCTCATCGGCCCGGTCCACACTCCGCCGCCGACCGGGGTGTTGGTCAGGACGGCGACATAGAACGTCGGTTGTCCGGACGCGCCGTAGACGTACATCGTGGCGAAGACGGTCTCGGCGTTGTGGACGAACTGGATGCCCCAGCCGGATTCCGCGTTCGGCCACCAGATGTCGGTGATGTCCGACGTGATGTTCGTCTTGGGCGTGTCGAGCGCACCGGCGCCGGCGCCGGGCAGCGGAGATACGAGCAGGGGTACCGCAACCACGATGAACCGAATCCAGCCACGCATGATGTGCTCCCGGGTCGGTGGCGGGCGGACGATGAACCTTGTCGCTTCAGGGCGTCTTCGACAGGCCGCTGAACCTCCCGCGGTGCATGCACCCGTCGTCGAACAGGACGTCGTAGCGCCCGGTAATCGACTTCACGCCGTTGACGATCTCGTAGAGTTGCATGGTAGCGGTCCTCGCGCCGCCGTCGCACGACAGCATGCCGACATATCGCCCGAGCCTGCCGAACTGCGTGTAGGTCGCCGGATCCGCGGTGCAGGTCGTGACCACGCCCGGCGCGAAACCGGCCATGGTCACCGTCGCGGTCGCGGCGACCTGCTGGATCGTCAGGTCGGAGGGCGCCTTTGGCAACTGGTAGTCGGAGAGGAGCCCGCAGTTCGTCCCCGACAGGGTGCGCGTGGCCACGACGAAGTAGTCGCCGGAGTTGTTCTCGAGACGCAGCGGCTGCCGGTGGATCGTCTTGCTCACGATCGTCGGACCGACGTTGTACTCGAGCGAACCGGTACCCGGGCCGCTCATGATGAAGGTCAGCACGCCCACCTCGGTCTCGACGACCGCCGCCGGGTTGAACGGCCCGCCGAACCAGGGTCCCGTGGTCGCGCTGAGCGGGCCGCTCCAGACGCCGCTGCCGGGCGACATGTTGTCGAGCACGGCGACGTAGAACGTCGGCTGTCCGTTCGCGCCGTAGACGTACATCGTCGCGAAGGCCAGATCGGCGTTCTGGACGAACTGGATGCCCCATCCCGGCTCTCCGTCGGGCCACCAGATGTCGTTGATGTCGAACGTGAGGTTCGACTTCTCCATGCCGGTGCCGGCATCGGCGCGGTAGGGCGGCGCGGCGGAGCCGGGCGGAGCGGCGGTTGCGGCGATGCACAACGCCGCCAGTATGGGCAGGAAGTATCGACGGGGAGACATGGCGGACTTTCCGACTGGACGTGGCCGACGCGGCGCCGCGCGCGGGGGAGCAATGACCACGCGCCGGGCGCGGGTTTAGCGTGCGCCGTGCACCGCCAACCCGTCAAGCGGAATTTTCCGCGTTGCCCGGCATGGCCGGGCGACTTGACGCCGACTCGCCGATCGGCGCCGGCTCGTATAATCGTCCGGCGGTCCCCCATTCCCCCATCGTGCGGCTTCCCTGACGTGTCCCTCGACAGCCGCCGCTACGCCGACGTCACGGTGGTCGCGCCGTCGGGTCGCATCGACCACGAGGCCGCCGGCCCGCTCGAGCGAGCGATCGCGCCGCTGCTCGCGCCGGCGGCGTCGCCCGCGGCGCTGGTCCTCGACTTCGGCCGCGTCGACTACATCAGCAGCGTGGGCCTGCGCGTGCTGATGATCGCGGCCAAGTCGATGCGCGCGCGCAAGGCGCGGATCGGCGTCGCGGCGCTCACGCCGACGGTCGCCGAGATATTCACGATCAGCCGGTTCGACGCCGTCGTCGAGGTCTACGCGGGCGTGCGCGAAGCGCTGGCGGCGATGAGTCCGTCGGCGCTCGCGGCCCTGGCCGCCGATCCGGCGCGGGGCGGGCCATGAAGGCGGTCCGTTTCTGGGGCACGCGCGGGTCGCTGCCGGTGGCGCTGACCGCCGCCGACGTGCGCGCCAAGATCGTCGCCGCGCTGCGCGGCACCGCGGGCCGGTCGCTCGAGTCGGACGCCGACATCGACCGTTACGTCGACGACCTGCCGTTCGATATCACCGGCACCTTCGGCGGACACTCGCCGTGCGTCGAGATCGTCAACGGCACCGGCGAATACGTGCTCTGCGACCTGGGCAGCGGCGTGCGGCCGTTCGGCCAGGCGGCGCTCGCGCGCCACGGTCCGGTGCCGCAGACCTACCACGTGTTCATGTCGCATGTGCACTGGGACCACATCATGGGCCTGCCGTTCTTCACGCCGGCCTACATTCCGGGCAACCGCGTGTTCGTCTACGGCGGCCATCCGGACCTCGAGGCGGCGCTGCGTCGCCAGATGGACGTGCCGTCGTTCCCGGTCGACTTCTCCTACCTGCGCGCGGACATCCGCTTCGTGCGGCTCGAGCCGGGCGTGCCGTTCGAGGCCGCCGGGATGACCGTACACACCAAGCTGCAGCGCCACGCCGGCGACTCCTACGGCTACCGGTTCGAGCGCGACGGCAAGTCGATCGTCTACTCGACCGACTCCGAGCACAAGCTCGCCGACCCCGAGGAGGCGCGCTCGTTCGCGGCGTTCTTCCGCGACGCCGACGTCGTCGTGTTCGACGCGATGTATTCGCTCGCCGATGCGATCTCGGTGAAGGCGGACTGGGGCCACTCGAGCAATATCACCGGCGTCGAGCTGTGCCAGGCGGCCGGCGCGAAGCACCTGTGCCTGTTCCACCACGAGCCGGCGAACGACGACGCGGCGATCGCGGCGATGCTCGCGGACGCCCGGCGCTACGAGCAAATCACGCGGACCGGGCGGTCGCTCGCGATCAGCGCCGCCTGGGACGGGCTGGAAATCGCGTTGTGACCGGCGGCGAGCCGAGTCCCGCTCGCGCCCCCCGTGTCGGTACGGCGGTCCGCCTCGCGGGCGGCGCGGTGCTCGCCGCGCTCGCCGGACTGCTCGCGCTCGAACCCGACGCGGCGTCCCGGATGCGCACCGCGTGGTTCGACGCGCTGCAGACGCTGTCGCCGCGTGAGGTGGCCTCGCTGCCGGCGGTGATCATCGACATCGACGAGAAGAGCCTCGAGCGGGTCGGCCGATGGCCGTGGCCGCGCAGCCAGGTCGCGGCGCTGGTCGACAGCGTCGCCGCGCACGATCCGGCGGCGATCGGACTCGACATCCTGATGCCGGAGCCCGATCCGGTGTCGGCCGAGCGCCTGCTCGGTGGCCTGCGGCGCGGGACCGACGCGGACGGGGGGCCCCGGTTCGCGGCGTTCGCGACCAACGACCAGGTCCTCGCGCGTTCGCTCGCGGCGGCGCCGACGGTCCTCGCGTTCGCCGGCATGCCCGAGCCCACCGGACGCACGCTCACGGTCGCGCCGGTGCTCGTGCAGCCGACCGGCCGCGCGACAGCGGTCGCCCCCGAGGTGCTGCGCTTCGCCGGCGCGATGACCAGCCTGCCGCAGATCGACCACGCCGCGCGCGGCCACGGAATCATCTCGGCGGAGACCGCGCGCGGTGTCACGCGCCGCGTGCCGCTGGTCGCGAGCGTCGGCGGCACGCTGGTGCCCGCGTTCGCGCTGGATCTCCTGCGCGTGGCGGTCGGCGAGCCGGCGCTGCGGGTGCGCGCGGACGGGCCGAGCGTCGAAGGGGTGGTGCTCGGATCGCTGTTCGTTCCCACGGAGCCCGACGGAACGCTGCGCGTCGATTTCTCGCGTCACGACCCGCGCCGTTTCGTCTCCGCCGTCGACGTGCTGGAGGGCAGGGTCGATCGCGCGCGAGTCGAGCGCAAGCTCGCGATCGTCGCGGTGTCGGGCCTCGGTCTCGCCGACCGCCACACGACACCGCTGGGCGATCGCGTGCCCGGCGCCGAGATCCACGCGCAACTGGTCGAGAACCTCTACGACGGCACCTCGCTCAAGCGCCCGCCATGGGTGCTGTGGGCCGAGATCGCCGCCTTCGGACTGGCCGGAGCGCTCGTCGTGTGGGCGACGCCGCGCTGGCGGCCGCGATACACGCTCGCCGCGACGGTCTTGTCGATCGCGGCGAGCGGCGCGCTCGCCTGGATCGCCTTCGATGCCGGCCGTGTGCTGATCGACGCCGCGTCGGCCTCGCTCGCGCTCGTCGTGCTGCTGGGCACGATGCTCGCGCTCACGCTGGCCGACGCCAACCACCAGCGCCATGCGCTGGAGCGCGCGGTCGCCGCCGAGCGCGAGGCGCGCGCGCGGCTCGCCGGCGAGATGGAGGCCGCGCGACGCATCCAGGCCGCGACGCTGCCGTCGGCCGACCGGCTCGCCGATCCGCGTGTCGACCTCGCGGTGACGATGACGCCGGCGCGCGAGGTCGGCGGCGACCTCTACGACTTCTTCCCGCTCGACGCGCGACGGCTGTTCGTGCTGGTCGGCGACGTCGCCGGCAAGGGGCTGTCCGCGTCGATCTTCATGGCGGTGTCGAAGGCGCTGGTCAAGAGCACGACGCTGCGCTCGCGCGACGCCGACCTGGGCGCGCTCGTGTCGAGGGCCAACAGCGAGGTCTCGCGCGACAACCCGGAGATGATGTTCGTGACGTTGTTCGCCGGGGTGCTCGACCTCGGCGACGGCGAGTTCGTCTACTGCAACGCCGGGCACGAGAACCCGGTCGTGCACGACCCGCGCAGCGGAGCGTCGCGGCGGCTCGCCGACGGCGGAGGACCGCCGCTGTGCGCCGTCGACGACTTCGACTACCGGGACGCGGCCACGACGCTCGCCGCCGGCGACTGGCTGTGCATCGTCAGCGACGGGGTCTCGGAGGCGTGCTCGCCCGGCGGCGAACTCTACGGCATGGCGCGCGTCGACGGCGTGCTGTCCCGCGCCGCGACCGCGTCGGCGAGCGCGCAGCAGGTGCTAGATGCGCTGCGCGCCGATGTCGACGCCTTCGTCGCTGGCGGCGAGCCGGCCGACGACGCGACGATCCTCGTCCTTCGTCGGACCGGGGTCGCGTAGGTCTGGTCGCGGCGCGTCAGCGGACGAGTATCTCGACGCGCCGGTTGCGCGGCTCGGCGACGCCGTCCGGCGTGGGAACGAGCAGCTCGCGCTTGCCGCGGCCGACGGCGCTGACCGAATCTGCGGCGATGCCGCGACCGAGGATCGACGCGCGCACGGTCTGCGCGC
>JADZDA010000084.1 GCA_020851255.1 Burkholderiales bacterium
AAGGTCGTCGACATGGCGCACGCGATCGGCGTGACGGTCGAGGGCGAGTTGGGTTGCCTCGGGTCGCTCGAGACGATGATGGGCGACAAGGAGGACGGCCACGGCGCGGAAGGCAAGATGACGCGCGAAATGCTGCTCACCGATCCGGACCAGGCCGCCGACTTCGTCAAGCGCACGCAGCTCGACGCGCTCGCGATCGCGATCGGCACGTCGCACGGCGCGTACAAGTTCTCGCGCAAGCCCACCGGCGACATCCTCGCGATCGACCGCATCAAGGCGATCCACGCGCGCATCCCCAACACGCACCTGGTCATGCACGGCAGCTCGTCGGTGCCGCAGGACCTCCTCAAGATCATCCGCGACAACGGCGGCGAGATGAAGGAGACCTACGGCGTGCCGGTCGAGGAGATCCAGGAAGGGATCAAGCACGGCGTGCGCAAGATCAACATCGACACCGACATCCGTCTCGCGATGACGGCGGCGGTGCGCAGGTTCCTGCGCGAGAAGCCGTCGGCGTTCGATCCCCGCGATTTCCTCAAGCCCGCGCGCGAGGCGGCGAAGGCCATCTGCAAGGAGCGCTACGAACAGTTCGGCTGCGCCGGCATGGGCTCGAAGATCAAGCCGGTGCCGCTCGACCGGGTCGCGGCGCGCTATCGCAGCGGCGAGCTCGCGCAGGTGGTGCGCTGAGGGACGGTCGCGAACCCGCCGGCCCGGATCGCTGCGGCCTCGGTCACCCCCGGGGCCGCGCAACCGCGGGCGGGCAGCGCGCCAGCGGCAGCTCGACCGCCTGGAGCACCTCGCGCGTGTCGGTCCGCTCGACGAAGGCGACGAACGCCGGGTCGGCGCCGGGCTGCGGGAGGGGACCGACGGTGAGCTCGGCCCGCATCGACGAGGCCGGATCGACCGCCTGGCCCGACGCGAGCGCGCGCACGACGTGGTCGTGGACCAGCCGTACGCCGGCGTTCTCGCCTCGCCGGACCTCGGTGACGTGGCCGCCGTCCTTGTACGCCAGCACGATCCGCATCGGTCCCGCGTCACGCCCCCCGCGCGCCCGACCCTCGGCGCGCGCGCGGACCCCGGCTTCGACGCGGTCGACCTGGATGGAAACCTCGGCGCGCGCGGTCTCGGTGGCGGCGCGTGCGATCGTCGAACGTGTGCCGGCGTTGCGCCAATCGGGGAAATCCTCGCCCCGGACGACGACCTGGGGCGTGTAGACGACCCCGCTGCGCAGCGCCCGGGCGAGCTCGCGTTGCCGTCTCGACCACTCCGCGCTCGCGTGGCGGTCCGGCCATCCCAGCCGATCCCAGTAGTCGACGTGGAATGCGAGCGCGATGCCCGGCGCCCCCTCGGCCGCGGCCGGCCAGGTGGCCGACAGCCACCGGTCCGCCGGCGGGCCACTGCTGCAGCCTTCCGACGTGTAGAGCTCGACGAGCGGCTGGAGAGTCGGGCCGGCGCTGGCACGACACAGGCCGGCGGTGTCGGCCGCGCGGACCGCGCGCGGCGAAGGCCACAGGACGAGCATCCCGAAGGCGGCGGCGAGGAACGCGCGGCTCATCCCGCTGAGTCGCTCCGGGACGATCGGCCTTACGCCTCTCGCCGGCGAGGCCGTGCTAGCATCGTCGCGCACCGCCCGGGCGGGCGGCGTCGCCGCGGTCGCGGCGCACGATTTCCACCGCGAAGGGGGATGGATCATGAGCGTCATGAGCATCGTCTGGATGATCATCGTCGGGTTCATCGTCGGTGTGCTCGCGCGGTTTTTCTACCCGGGAGCGGTCAATCTGGGCTTCTGGATGACGACGCTGCTCGGCATCGGCGGATCGATCGTCGGCGGCATCGTCGGCGGCCTTTTCTCGAGTTCTCCCGATGGCAAGTTCCAGCCGGCCGGCTGGATCCTCTCGATCGCCGGCGCGATGCTCCTCCTGTGGGGCTACCTCAACTATTTCGCGAAGTGACGCCCCCGATCCCGGGGAAGCCCGGGCTCGACGACATCGAAGCCGCGGCGCGCCGCGTTTACGCTGCGATGTCGCCCACGCCGCAGATCGCCTGGCCGCTCCTCGGCGCCCGCGCCGGCGCCGAGGTGTGGGTCAAGCACGAGAACCACACGCCGACCGGCGCGTTCAAGGTCCGCGGTGGTCTCAACCTCGTCGGTGCGCTCGCCGAATCGAAGGCGAGGCCGGCCGGCGTGATCAGCGCCACGCGGGGCAACCACGGGCAAAGCCTCGCCTACGCCGCGCGGCGTCACGGCCTCGCATGCACGATCGTCGTGCCGCACGGCAACTCGCGCTCGAAGAACGCGGCGATGCGGGCCTGGGGCGCCGAACTGATCGAGCACGGCCGCGACTTCGACGAGGCGCGCGTCCACGCCGCGGAGATCGCGCGCGGGCGCGGCCTCGCGTTCGTCGGTCCGTTCGACGCGCCGCTGGTCGCGGGCGTGGCGACCTACGCGCTGGAGCTCTTCCGCGCGGCGGGGGCGCTGGACCGGGTCTACGTGCCGATCGGCTGCGGTTCGGGCATCTGCGGACTCATCGCCGCGCGTGACGCGCTGGGGCTTTCCACGCGCATCGTCGGCGTCGTGTCGACGGCGGCGGACGCCTACGCGCGCTCGTTCCGCGAAAGGCGCCCGGTCGAGACCGCGAGCGCCGACACGATGGCCGACGGCATGGCGGTGCGCGTACCTGTGGGCGCGGCGCTCGAGGTCATCTGGGCGGGCGCCGAGGACGTGATCGCCGTCGACGACGACCGGATCCGCGCCGCGATGCGCGCGTACTTCGACGACACGCACCAGGTCGCCGAGGGCGCCGGCGCGGCGCCGCTCGCGGCGCTGCTCGCCGATCCCGCGCGCGCCGGGCGGCGCTGCGCGGTGATCCTGTCCGGCGGCCACGTCGACCGCGACGTCTACGCGCGGGCGATGGCCGGCTGACGCCCGCGTCGCCGCGCGGAACCGGTCAGGGATCGGCGTAGACGACGACGTTGGCCGTCGCCTTGCCGCCGCGGCCGTCGCTCACCGTGTAGACGAACCGGTCGTAGCCGACGTAGTCCTTCTTCGACAGGTAGACGAGCGTGTTGCCGGCGCCGCGCGTGATCGTCCCGTTCTCCGGCTGCGTGTACGACTCGACGACCAGCGCGTCGCCGTCCGGATCGGAATCGTTGGCGAGCACGTGGATCGTCACCGGAAGGTTGAATCCGGCGATCGCGTAATCGTCGTGCGCGACCGGCGCCTTGTTGCCGACGACCGGGTCGCCGGTCACCGTGACCGTCACGCTGGAAGTCGCACCCAGGCCGCGGCCGTCGGTGATCGCGTAGGTGAACGGGTCGACGCCGACGTAGCCGCTCGCCGGCCGGTAGGCGATGGCACCGCCCTGGATCGTCGCCGTGCCGTGCGCGGGCGCGCCGACCGACGCGATCGCGAGCGCATCGCCATCGGGATCGGTGTCGTTCGCGAGCACGGCGAGCGACGTCGGCCCCGAGTCCGCGGCGACCGTATAGGCGTCGGCGTTGGCGACCGGAGCCCGGTTGTTCGACGGCCCGGCAGTCACCGTGACACTCACCTGCGCGGTCGACGTGAGCCCGCCGGGATCGCGCACCGTGTAGCTGAACGCGTCGGCCCCGGTGTAGCCGGCCGCGGGCTGGTAGGCGATCGTGTCGCCGACGATCGTCACCGTCCCGTGCGCCGGCGTGCCCGTCGACGCGATCGCGAGCCTGTCGCCGTCCGGATCGCTGTCGTTGGCGAGCACCGCGATCGGAACCGCGGCGGCGTTCTGCGGCACCGTCACCGCATCGGCCACCGCCAGCGGCGCGCGATTGACATAGCGCTTCGGTCCGAGCGTCTGCTCGGTGGACGTGTCGGTCGTCCGGTAGACGTCGACCGTCTGCTTGTGCCGCGCCGGATTGTGCAGCGCGCGGCGCACCCACGCCGGCTCGGACGCGATCTCCTCGCGCCGCCATTCGACGATCGGCGGCGGCGGGGCGGCCGGCGTCGCCGGCGCCGCGGAACGTGCGCGCTCGGGCGTCGGCGCTGGCGCCGGCGCAGGCGACGCGGTCACCGGCGGCGGCGGCGCGGGCGGCGTGGCGGACGGCGGCGGCGCGACGACGGTCTCCTCGACGCGTTCGGCGTAGGTGATGTATTCGATGTCGACGCGGCGGTTCTTCGGACGGCCGGCGCGGTCGTTCCGGTACCTCGGCTCGCGCTCGCCCATGCCTTCGGAGACGATCCGGTCGGCGGGCCAGCCGGCGGACACCAGATAGTCGCGCACGGCGGCGGCGCGCCGCTCGGAGAGCTTCTGGTTGTAGGCGTCGGTCCCGATGTCGCAGGTGTGTCCGGAAACCCGGATGTTGCCTTCGACGTTCGCGGCCCTGAGCCGCGCGACCACGGCGTCGAGCGCCGCCTTCGCGTCGGGACGCAGGGCCGAGCGGTCGAAGTCGAAGAACGCGTCGGCGCTCGCGGTCGCGGTCGTCTTGACGATCCGCTTCTCGACCCGCGGCGCGGGCGGCGTCACCGCCGCCCTCGGCGGTTCGCGCGTAGGCTGGACGTCGGGGCGCGGCGCGCGCGGCGGTTCGACCGGCGCGGGTGTGACCGCGGCGGCCGCGGTCGCCGTCGCCGCCGGGGCCGGCGTCTCGACCTTCACGTCGCGGAACTGTTTCGCCGGGCGCCAGGCGGCGCCGCCGAACTCGTAGCGCAGCATCACCGTGACGCGCTGGTCGTCGCGCTTCGACTCGTCGCCGCCGTGCTTGCGATACGCCTCGCCGACGAGCGCGATCGACCAGGGCGAGGCGTCGAAGTACTTCTCGACGCCCACCGACACCGTCGCCTGCGACGCCGAGTTGCGGCCCCACTCGTAATCGGCGCCGAGGTCGACCCGGACCAGCGCGCGTTCGTAGAAATGCCCGGCGCGCACGCCCACGCCCCAGTCGTACGCACGCTCGTAGCTCGTGCGGGTGACCGTCGTCGTGACGTCCCGCTCGTACTGGCCGATCTCGTCGGCGCCGGTGAACGTCTCGACCGACGAGGACGCCGTCGAACCGACGTTGCGCCGGCCGGTGAGCCCGGCCGCGCCGTAGGCGGCGAGCGAGTAGCGGTCGTTCTCGAAGCCGCCGCCGAACGTCAGCTTGCGGTCGTGCCAGCGGTTCTGATCGACGGCGAGGAAGGCCTTGCGCACCGACGCGTCGGACACGCCGGACGGACGCCAGTGGTAGGAGAGCTTCGCGCCACCCGCGCTGCGGTCGGCGAGCCAACCCTCGGCGATCCAGGCGCTGGCGTCGTCCTCGCGGAACACCCAGTAAGCGTCGCCGCGCAGGTGATTGTCGCTGTCGTACCCGAGACCCAGGCGGACGCCCGCGCCCGTGTAGCGCAGATCGACGGGCGCGGCGGGCGCCACCGGTTGCGCGACGGCGTACGGCGCGAGCAACGCGAGGAGCAGCGCGCTCGTGCGCCGCGGAATGGCGTGCGGTTTCGTTGTGCGAATGGACACGGCGGCGCGCGCCTCGAAGGCGCGTCGGCTGGACGACGAACGATTACCCCCCTGCAACTTGCGATTGTCGCCGAAGCCGCGCATTCGCACAAACGCCGGGATCCCGGTGCGCGGGCGTGGGCCTTTCGTCGTAGCCTACATGCACGTTCACCGCGGCACGGCCGGCGAAGGTGTGGTGTCGTTCCCGTACCGCCGCGGGGGAGCGCCGGTGCGCAGGCGCCTGTCCACCGGTCCCCGGTTCCGATCCGACACGGAGGCCGGGTACCGGCGAACCGCGGACATGCCCCGATCGATCGCCGGGCGGCATGCCGCGGACACCGGGGGCGGCTAGACGAGGTCCGCGGCCGGACCCAGGATCTGCTCGCGCAGTTCGCGGTAGCGCGGCAGTTGCGGCGGATAGATCGCGATGTACTTGACCTGCGCGGCCTGCAGGCAGCGCTGCTTGATGATCTCGAGCTTCTGGTCGCGCGGGTTGGCGACCTGCTCGGGTTCCTTCGCGTCCACGATCGCGACGATCGTCATGTCCTTGTCGCACACGACGAAGCCGACATGCTGGTTCGCGATCTTGCGGAACGCGCGCAGCCGTTCCATTCCCTGCGGGCCGATCTTCACCTGCAGCACGTCGGCCAGACGGATCTTCGCGAAGATCTCGTGGCGGGGAAACGCCGCCTTGAGCAGCAGAAACACCACGCTCTCGGCTTTCGAGAGAAAACGCGGACGCAGCAGATACAGGCCCGGAAGTTCGGCCGACGACAGCAGGCGAGTCGTCTCGCCTTCGGTCCATTGCGCGGCCGTGTTGGGCGCGTCGCTGCCGCCGCGAATCGTATTGCCCGGCACGCGATTGCGGCGCACCAGGCCGACAATGACCGCGACCGCGAGTGCTGCGATCGCCAGCGCGAACAGGATGCCCGAGGTCATGGACCGGTGACGTGCCCGCGGCCGACCGGACCGGAAATGCGCCGGAAGTATCTCGCGTAGTACATTGTTTTGGCGAATTTTCCTGCCATGTTCGCCGGGCAGTCTAAACCATTCCCGAGTTGTGTGCGACCTTGCGTCGTGCACAGTCCGCGAGGCGCACCCGCCACCAGGCACGGGGAATGCTGTTGGAACGGGAGGTGTTAGCCCTTGCCAAGACCGGGAATCGCACGGTCCTGGGGAACGGGTCCGACAGGGTCGGTTCGTCCCCGGATACCCGGCCGTCGGCTTAGGGCTCGCCCGCCCCCCGCCAGACGACGCCCCGACCGATGCCCGACCTGCCGGACATTCCGATTCCCGAGCCGTTGCCGATGCGATCGCTGAACGTCCTCGTCGTCGACGACGAACCCACGAGCCGGGAGATCCTGGCGGCCAGCCTGAAGCGCGCCGGGCACGCGGTGTCCGACACCGCGTCCGGTGGCGAGGCGCTCGCGCGCATGGCGGAGAGCGACCCGGATGTCGTGTTCTGCGACGTGTCGATGCCCGTGATGGACGGCATCGAGCTCGTCCGCCGGGCGAGAACCGCCGGCAGCGAGGCGGCGTTCATCATGATGACCGCCTACTCGTCGGTCGACACGGCCGTCGAGGCGATGAAGGCCGGCGCCTTCGACTACATGATCAAGCCGCTGCGCTTCGACGAGGTGTCGCAGCGGCTCGCCCAGGTGGGCGAAATGCAGGGCCTGCGCGCCGAGAACCGCGCGCTGCGCACGATCGTCCAGAACACGCGCGACGAGCGCTACGACTGGGCATCGGCACCGATGCGCGCGGTCGCGCGCCTGGTCTCCAAGGTCGCCCCGATCGACAGCACGGTGCTCCTGACCGGCGAGAGCGGCACCGGCAAGGGTGTCATCGCGCGCCAGATCCACCAGTCCAGCGCGCGCGCCGAGCGCCCGTTCATCCCGGTCAATTGCGGCGCGATCCCCGAGAACCTGCTGGAGAGCGAATTCTTCGGACACACCAAGGGCGCGTTCACCGGGGCCGAGCGCGCGCGCAAGGGTCTGTTCGTCGAGGCCGACAACGGCACGCTGTTCCTCGACGAGGTCGGCGAGCTGCCGCTGTCGCTGCAGGTCAAGTTCCTCCACGTGCTGGAGGCCCGGGAGATCCGTCCGATCGGCAGTGAACAGACACGCCGAGTCGACGTGCGCATCATCGCCGCGACCAACCGGGACCTGCCCGCGCTGTGCGCGGCCGGACGCTTCCGCGAGGACCTGTTCTTCCGGCTCTCGGTCTTCCAGATCCCGGTTCCGCCGCTGCGCGAGCGCGCCGGCGACATGCCCGGCGCGATCCGGTTCCTGCTGCAGAAGAGCATCAAGCGCTTCGCGATCCGCGGCCGCGTCGTCCTGGACCCGGACGCCGAAGACGCCCTGCTCGCCTACGGCTGGCCGGGCAATGTCCGCGAACTCGAGAACGTCCTCGACCGGGCGATGATCCTCGCGGAGGGCGGGCGCATCACGCTGGGGGACCTGCCGCCGCACCTGCTGCCCGGCGATCACGCGCCGGCCACCGTACGCGAGACCGGCGCCATGCACCCGACCTCCGGCAGCCTGCGCGAGCAGGTCCGGAACTACGAGCGCACGACCATCCTGCGCGCGATCGACGACGCCGGCGGCGACCGCCGGGTGGCGGCGTCGCGCCTGGGCATCGGGCTGTCGAGCCTCTATCGGAAGCTCTCCGATGCTCCGGACGCCGACCGGGGTGCCGACGACATCGCCGATGTCGAGAGCGCACCGGAGCACGGTGCGGCCTAGGTTCCCGCCCTGCCTCGCGCCCGCGCCGGGTCGCGCGGGAGATCGCGACCTCGATCCGCACCGGTTCCTGAACCGGGCGGCGTGCCATCCGGGCGGGCCGCGGGCTGGCGCGCAACTTGCGAATCGCAGACTGTCCGATCACGCTTCCCGAATCCGAGAATGACGCCCGTCCAATTCCTGCGTCACGTCGCCATCACCGCGTTCGTGACTTTGCAGCTCCTGCCGCTGGCGGCCGGCGCTGCGCCGGACGACGACGCCCGACGGGGTGTCCAGGCCCTGAGCGACGGCAACCTCCCCGATGCGATGCGGTGGCTGCGCAAGTCCGCCAACGAGGGGAGCACGCTGGGCATGACCCGCCTCGCCGAGATCCTCGACACCGCGGAGGAGGACGTCGAGGCGCGGACGTGGTTCGAGAAGGCCTCCGCGCTCGGCGACCGGGCGGCGATGTTCGGGCTGGGTCGCATGATGGCGAGCGGCGAGGGCGGCGCCCGGAACCTTCCGGGATCGGTTTCCTGGCTGCGCCGGAGCGCCGAGGCTGGGGAGCCGCGCGCGATGCAGATGCTCGCGGCCGCGTACCGCGCCGGCGACCTGGGCCTCGCGCGCGACCCGGTGCTGGCGGCGGACTGGGAACGGCGTCTCGCCGAAATCGCGCCCCGCGCGCCGGCGCCACCCGCTGGCGCGCCGCGAGCCGCCACCGGCCGGGTTTCGAAGTGAAAGTCACCGGTCGTCCCGGCCGCCGGGCGGCGTCGGCGATCGTCTTCGGGTTCCTGGCGGCGTACGCCGCGGTCGCGTCGGCCGCCGACCATCGCCGCGGCGGCTCGCTGTTCCAGGAGCACTGCGCGATGTGCCACGGGGCGACCGGCGCACCGGCGATCGGCGGCGTGCCGGACCTGCGGCGCGGGCTCGCGATGATGCGTCCCGACCGACAACTGCTGGCGACGCTGCGCAACGGTCGCACGACGATGCCCGGCTATCTCGGCCGGCTCTCGGACCGCGATCTGCTCGACGTCATCGCCTACATGAGGACCCTGACTTGATCCGCGCAGGTACGGCACTGCTCGTCGCGACATGGATCGCGGCCGCGACCACCGCCTACGCGCAGACGCCGCCCGCGTCGCCGGCGGCCGGGCCCGGCGCTCCGTCGCCGTCCGCGGGCGCGCCCGCACGCGGCGGCTGGCGCGTCATCGATTCGTTCGACGTCGGACCGACGGTCTACGTCCGCGCACTGGCGCTCGAGGCCAGGCGCGGCGCGATGTGGGTCGGCACGTCGGCCGGCGTTCACGAGGTCGATCTCGCCACGCTCAAGCCGCGCAACACCTTCGTTCGCAAGGACGGACTCGCCAACGAATACGTGTTCGGCATCGGCATCGATCGCGACGGCTACAAGTGGTTCGGCACCAACGCCGGCGGCGCGACGCGCTACAAGGACGGCAAGTTCAAGACTTATTTCCCGATGCACGGCCTCGCCGACTACTGGATCTACACGTTCGCGAGCCAGAAGGACGGCACGCTGTGGATCGGCACCTGGGCCGGCGCGAGCCGATTCGACCTGAAGACCGGCAAGTTCCGCAACTACGTCAAGGAACTGGTCAACGAGTGGGTCTACGGACTGGGCGTCGATACGAAGGACCGCGTGTGGTTCGGCACCGAGGGCGGCGTGTCGATGTACGACGGCAAGCGATGGCAGAGCTGGACCCACCGCGACGGCCTGGGCGCGCCCAACCGCCAGAACCTGCCGGCGTCGGCGAACACCGGCCTGGGCACGCGCTCGCGCCACGACCTGTCGACCGCCGTCGAGGGCGAGCCGTCGTACAACCGCAACTACGTATTCTCGATCCTCGTCGAACAGAACGACACGGTCTGGGCCGGAACCTGGGGCGGAGGCGCCGCGCACTTCGACGGCAAGCGCTGGACCAACCTGACGACGCAGGACGGGCTCGCCGGCGACATCGTCTACGCGATCGTGCAGGAACCCGGCGGCGCGATCTGGTTCGGCACCAATCGCGGCGTGACCCGCTACGACGGCAAGTCGATGGTGAGCCTGGGCAAGCGCGACGGGCTGCTCGAGGACCACGTCTACGCGCTCGCACTCACCCCCGGCGGCGAGCTGTGGGCCGGCACCAAGCGCGGCGTCACGCGCATCGGCCGGCCCTGAACCGCCGCGACACGACATCGAGGAAATCACCGTGCTGACATCCCACAAGTTCATGGCGCTGGGCGCGGCCGGCGTCGCCGCCGCGATCGCGGTTGCGTTCGCCGCCAGCGAGCGGGCGAGCGCGCCGGGCGCGGCCCCGACGACGACCGCGGCGGCACCGGCCGTGCCGGCGACTGCCGCCACCCCGGCCGCGCCGGGGGCCGCGGGAGCGCCGCCCGCGGCCCATCCGCCGGCCGCGCAGGAGCGCGAGGGCAAGGTCGACGTCGACAAGTCCGCGGAGTTCGTCCACTTCCGCGTCGGCAACCGCAACGTGAAGGACATCCTCGCCGACGGCCGCCTGGTCTGGGTCGGAACCTCCGGCGGCGTGATCCGCTACGACACCGCGACCGACCAGTACAAGCTCTACGACAACACGTCCGGCCTGCTGTCGAACGGCGTCTTCCACGACTCCCGGCTCGACGGACGCCTCGCGGTCGGCACCTACGGAGGCGGCCTCTCGCTGCTCGACGAGAAGACCGAACGGTGGGAGACGTTCAACATCCCCGACGGGCTCGGCGACGCGTTCGTCTACGACGTGCTGAAGGCCAGGAACGGAGACGTCTGGATCGCCACCTGGTCGGGCGTCAACCGCGTCCGCGGCGGTAGCCTGCGCGACCGCTCGAAATGGGAGCTGCACACCGTCGAGAGCACCAAGGGCGGCCTGCCCAACGACTGGGTCTACGGACTGGCCGAGGGGAAGAACGGAGACGTCTGGCTCGCGACCGAAGGCGGGCTCGCGCTGTGGCGCGGCGGCAAGTGGGACAACTGGAACCACGCGAAGGGGCTGGGCGCGCCCTACGATCGCGTGAAGAACGACCTCGCCTTCAAGAACGATCCGTCGAAGGTGTCGAGCCACCACGCGAAGCAGAAGCAGGAGATGGGCCTGGCGAACATCGACACCGCCTACAACCCCAACTACATCATCTCGCTCGCCGTCGATCGCGACGGGGTCGTCTGGGCCGGCACCTGGGGCGGCGGGCTGGCACGCTACGACGGCCGCGAATGGAAGAACACCACGGTCGCCGACGGCCTGCCGGGCAACCACGTGTTCATGCTGCACATCGATCCGGCCGGCGAGCTGTGGATCGGCACCAACGCCGGACTCGCGACGCGCAAGGGCGACCGCTACGTCACCCGGACGGTCGCCGACGGGCTCTTCTCGAACACCGTGTTCTCGATGGCGACCGCCGAGGACGGAACGCTCTGGGTCGGGAGCTTCGGCGGCGTCTCGCACCTGCAGGGCAAGCGCAAGTAACCGGCGCACGGCCGGCGGCGACGCGGTCTACGCACCGCCGGCGCCGACCTCCCGCGTCAATCGGCCGGTGATTCGATCCGGTCGAGGATCCGCGACAGCGCCTCGCGCGTCGCCGCGTACATCGCGTCGAGCCGCAGCGGGATCGTCGCGTCGCCTTCCTCGCCGGCCGACAGTGCGCGCTCGATCGCGCGGCACGCGTCGGCGAGCCCCGAGGCGCCGACACTGGCGCTGGCGCCCGCGAGCCGATGCGCCCGGCGCGACGCCGCCGCCCGGTCCCCGGATTCGACCAGCGTACGGACCTCGGCGATCGCCCTGGGCGTCTCGTCCAGGTATTGCCGGATCAGGCGGCTGCGCAGGCTGGGCTTGCCCGGCTCGTCGAGCGCCGCGAGCTCCGAGAGCGTCCGCTGGTCGAGGATCGCCTCGCCGGCGCCCGTGGCCCCGGCCGCACGCGCCGGCGGCCCGGAGCGTCGCTCGGCGGTGATGACGGCGCCCCACTGCGTCAGCAGGCGCTGGATCTGGATCGGCTGTACCGGCTTGGTGACGTAATCGTCCATGCCGGCCTGCAGGCAGCGGTCGCGGTCCTGCTGCAGCGCGTTCGCGGTCATCGCGATGATCCTGGGCTGGCGCACCCGCGCCCTGCGGATCCGCTGCACGGCCTCCAGACCGTCCATCTCCGGCATCTGCAGGTCCATGAACACGATGTCGTACGGACGCGCGAGGACCTGCTCGACCGCCTCGCGGCCGTTGGCGACCGCCACCGGTTCGTAACCCAGTTTCGCCAGGACGCTGATCGCGACCTGCCGGTTGATCGCGCTGTCCTCGGCGACGAGGATCGCGAGCGGCAGCCGTCGCGCGGTGGTCGGGTCGAGGCGCGACTTGGCCGTCTCCTCCGGCTCCGGCTCCACCCCGCCCAGCGCGTTCAGCAGCGCGAGGCAGAGCCGCGCCGGCTTGACCGGCTTGCGCACCGTCGCGCGCACGCTGTCGGGGTAGCGCTCGGCGTGACGCGCCTCGCGGCCCGGCGGAGGTGTCAGCAGCACGGCGAACGGACCGCCGGTCTCGCCGAGCGCGTCCGCGATCGCGAGTCCGCCGCCGTCGGGCATCTCTTCGTCCACGACGACGGCGTCGTACCGGGTGCCCGATGCGATCCGCGCACGGGCGTCGGCGACGCTCGCGGCGCGGTCGACCTCCCAGCGCCAGGCGGACACGAGTTCGCACAGCATGTCGAGCGACGCGGCGTTGTCGTCGACCACGAGCACGCGCCGGCCCCGGAACTCCGGGTGCGGCCGGGCGGCGATCGGCAGCGTCCCGGGCACATCGACGCCGGTCGTGCGCATCGTGAACCTGACTGTCGACCCCTTGCCCTCCTCGCTCGCCGCCGAGATCTCCCCTTCCATCAGCCGGACCAGCCGCGCGCAGATCGCGAGTCCCAGCCCCGTGCCGCCGAACCGGCGCGTCGTCGAGCTGTCGGCCTGCGTGAACGGACGGAAGAGCTGGCCGAGCTTGTCGGCGGGGATGCCGACGCCGGTGTCGCGGACCGAGAAGCACAGGACGCAGCCGGACGCGTCGTGGCGCTCGACGGCGACGTCGATCTCGATCTCGCCGGCCGGTGTGAACTTGATCGCGTTGCCGACCAGGTTGACCAGCACCTGGCGCACGCGGGCGCGGTCGCCGCGGATCAGCGGCGGAACCTCCGGCTCCATCCGGTAGACGAGTTCGAGCCCCGCGGCGCCGGCCTTGGTCGCCAGCACGTCGAGCGAGTCCTCTATGCACGCGGCCAGGTCGAAGGTCTCGTGCTCGAGCTCCATCACGCCGGCGTCGATCTTGGAGAAGTCGAGGATGTCGGAGATGACCGACAGGAGCGTGTCGCCGCTCGCGCGGATCCCTTCGAGGTAGCTCCGCTGCTCCGGCGTGAGCCGCGTCTCCTCGAGCAGCGCCGCCATGCCGGTCAACGCGTTCAGCGGCGTGCGGATCTCGTGGCTCATGTTCGCCAGGAACGCGGACTTCGCCGCCGCCGCCGACTCCGCGGCCACGCGGGCGCTCACCAGCTCGGCCTCCACGCGCCGGCGTTCGGCGACTTCCTGCTCGAGCGCTTCGTTGGTCTCGGTCAGCACGTGCGTGCGCTCGCGGACGCGTTCCTCGAGCAGTTCGCGTTCATGGCGCAGATCGCGTTCGGCGTTGTACCGCGCCGTGACGTCGCGGATGATCCCGAGATAGCGGTCGCCGCCGATCGCCACCGCGCTGATGTCGCCGACGAACTCGCCGCCGCCCTTGCGCAGCAGCCGCACCGGTCCGCGGCTCTCGCCGCGCTCGACGACCGCGCCGAAATGCTCCTGCGCCGCGCGGATGTTGCCCGCCTCCGGAACGACGACCTCGGCGATCGAGCGCGACAGCAGCTCGTCCGCGCTCATCCCGAAGAGTTCGCAGGCGGCCGGATTGACCTCGAGGTAGCGGCCGTTGCGGTCGGCGACCATCACGCCGTCGATCGAGCGCTCGATGTAGGTCCGCAGCTTGTGCTCGCTGTCGGCCAGAACCCGCTCGAAGCGGACGCGGTCGGAGATGTCCCGGACGAACCCGCAGTAGAGGCGGCGGCCGCCGACGGTCATCGTCGAGATCGACAGATCGAGCGGCACGCGCGTGCCGTCCTTGCGCAGGCCCTCGACCTCGCGACCCTTGCCGATGATGCGGGCCTCACCGGTCCCGTGGTAGCGAGCGAGGTAGTCGTCGTGCCGATCGCGGTGCGGCTGCGGCATCAGGAGGTTCACGTTGCGGCCGACGATCTCCCCGGGCGTGTAGCCGAAGATGCGCTCGGTCGCCGGGTTCGCGCTCTGGACCGTGCCGGCGGTGTCGATCGTGATGATCGCCTCGACCGTGTTGTCGAACACGGCGCGGACCTGCTCTTCGCTGTGCGCGAGCGTGGTCAGCGTCTCGGAGAGCTGCCTCGTGCGCTCGGCGGCGAAGGCGACCGCGCGGCGGCGCGTGCTGGCGATCGCGGCGGTGATCGCGAAGAGCAGGATCGAGACCAGGATGCCGGCGACGATGACCGTGACGTGCAGCCGCGTGCCGACCAGGTCGCGGAACGTCTGGAACGCCGCGAATTCGACGCGCCACTCGCGGTCGCCCTGCATCGCCGTCGCCGTGCGCACGAGTCCGTAGCCCGCGGCGCGCGAAGCCGTCGACCGGAACTCCGGCGACTCGATCGCGCGGCCCTCCGGCGCGGCGCCCGGCGCCGCCGAGACGCGGAACGCGATCAGCGGGAGGTCCTCGCCCAGCGCGTGGCGCATGACCTCGGAGATGTCGATCGACGCGATGACGAACCCCTGGGGCTGCGCCCGCTCCGCGGGATTGAGACCCGGCATCCGGCCCCGATAGACCGGGTTGACGACGAGCCAGGGCGTCGAGCGATCGGCCCGGGCGCCGGGGTCGATCCACTCGCCGCTCAGGCGGGCGGTGCCGGCCGACACCCTCATGACATCGGCGACCGGCCGGTTCGACGCGATGTCGTAGCCCATCGCGACCGGGGCCGGTTCGCGCAGCACCCGCAGGTAGGCGATCGGGAAATAGACCGATCGCGAGCCCTCGGGGCTGACGACGTAGTCGTTGACCCCGTCCTCCCGGACCTGCGCTTCGTGCGCCGCGCGTTCGCTATCGAGCACCCGCGGTGCGTAGCCGACCGCCTCCAGGCCCGGAACCAACGGCAGCAGCGGCTGGTGGCGGAAATAGGCGCGCCAGCGTGCCCGGGAGAATCCGTCGTCGGCCTCGATCAGTCCGGCGGCCGCGCGCAGCGCCGCTTCCTGGGCACCGAACGCACCCTGGATCTCCCGCATCACGCGGTCGGACCGGTAGACGAACAGCGACGCGACGCGTTCCTGCTCGTAGCGATTGGCGGCGTAGCAGACGAAGCCGGTGACGACCAGCGAGATCGCGAGCACCGCCCACGCCGCGCCGAACCCCTGCGCCTGGCCGCCGAAAGCGCGCCAGCGGGGCGGCAGGGTTTCCGGATCGGGCGCGTCGGCGGCGCCGTCGTCGCGATCGTTCATCGAAGACCTACGGAACGACCCGGTCGATCAGCAGCCTCACGCCGTTCGCGCCGACATCGACCGGGACGCCGCCGGCCTCGAGGTCGCCCGGGCGCGCGACGGGCGTGCCGCCCCTGGCGATGCGCGCGCCGACGATCACGCGCGCGACGCCGGACAGCCTGGCGGCCGGCGACATCGAGTGCCGGTCGTCGAGGACGAACGCGAGCGGCAGGTCGGACACGGTGGCCCGGAGCACCGCGAGCGGTGGACCGCGGCCGTGTTCGGCGCGTGCGTAGACGAAGACCACGTCGTTGGGCGCGACGCGATCCCCGAACGCCGGCGCGAGCGAAACGACGCCGGCGACCGAGGCGGACACCGCCGCGGGGGCCGAGGCTACGGCGGGTGCGCCGGCCAGCGACTTCGCCTCCGCGAGATTGCGCACGAGCGATGCGGCCGCCTCCGAGCCGGGCGGAACCCCGGCGAGCGCGCGCTCCCAGTACGAGGCCGCATCGGCGTAGCGCCGCTCGCGAAACGCCGCGGTCGCGGCGAGCGATAGCGCCTTCGGGTGCGCCGGATCGATCGCGAGCGCCTGGGCGACGAGCGCCGACGGCCGGCCCGAGAGATCGCGGCCCGCGGTCATCGCGAGCGCATCGGCGTAATCGGCGAGGATCTGCGGATCGCGCGGCGCCAGCTCGGCCGCCCGGGCGAGCGCCTCGGCGGCCTCGCGATAGCGGCCCAGAGCCGCCTGCGACCGCCCGAGCACCTGCCAGCCCTCGACGTCGTCCGGGCGCTCGCGCAGCCGCGCGGCGGCGGCGACGACCCGCGCTTCGATGTCGGTGGCGCCCAGGGCGTGGCTCGCACCGGAGGCGAGCGGAGTCGGCCGGGCCGGCGCGAGCACCGACGGTGTACCCAGCCACGCGTAGAGGCCGGCCGTGCCGGCGACGAGGACACCGGTCAGCGCCAGCGCCAGCGCGCGCCCGGACAGCGGCGCAGCGGCCGGCCGTGGAGACTCGCGCTCGACCTCCCGGGCGACACGGTGCTCGAGATCGCGCCGGGCGGCGACGAGGGTTTCCGGCGTCAGCGTCCCGGCCGAGACGTCGCCCGCGAGTTCGGCCGCGCCGTCTCGATAGACGGCCAGCGCCGCGGCCTCCGTGTCGACGACCGCCCGCGGCCGGGCGAGCAGCGCCGGCACGAGGAACAGCAGCGCACCGGCGACGAGCAGCATCGCCGCCACCGTGAACGCGATCATGGCGAGCGTCCGTCGATCAGGTCCCGGGCGCGGCGGACATCCTCCTCCGGGAGCGCGTCGTCTTCGGCGCGGCGGCGCGCGCGCGTCCGGTACGCCAGCACCGCGAGCGCCGCGACGGCGATGAGGAACGGCCCCACCCACAGGAACGCGGTCGCCGCCGTCACCGGCGGCCGGTAGAGGACGAAGTCCCCGTACCGGGCCACCATGTAGTCGCGAATATCGGCGTCGGACTTGCCGGTCGCGATCATCGTCCGGATCTCACGCTTCAGGTCGTTGGCGAGCGGCGCGTTCGAGTCGCCGATCGTCTGGTTCTGGCAAACGAGGCAGCGTAACTCATTCGCCAGCCCCTTGAGCCGCTTTTCGGCGTCCCCGTCGTCCTGGGCCGCCGCGAGTCCCCCGACGAGTGCCAGCCCGGCCACCAGGGCGCGCAGCGGGGCGGTCACGATCCGAGACTCCGCAGGGCGGGCAGGACGCGCCGCTGCAGCACGTCCGAGGTGAGCGCCCCGTCGACGCGCAGCCGGATCTCCCGATCCCGGCCGACGACGAAGGTCACCGGCAGCGCCTGCACCCGGTGGCGATCGAGGATCGTCGGGCCGGCGTCGTCCAGATGGGCCCGGTACGGATCGCCGAAACGGGCGAACCACCGGTCGATGTCCTCGGGCAGGTCGCCGACATTCACGCCGTAGACCGGCAGCCCGGCCTGCCGCGATAGCGCGTGCAGGGCGCCGACCTCGACGCGGCAGCCGGTGCACCAGGTCGCCCAGACGTTGACGACGAACGCACCGTCGGCGAGCTCGACGACCTGCGCGCCCTTGCTATCCGGCGGAAGGTCGAAGCGATCGCCGCCACCGCGGTGGATGCGCGCGATCGCGAGCGACAGCGTCAGCGCGAGCACGCACGCGATCGCCGCGCCGATGTACGCGGGCCGTCGCCCCCACCGGACCGGGACCCTTCCGGCAGCCCGCGTCACGGTCCCGCCCCGTCCGCGGCCGCGCGCAACCCGGTCGCCGCGGGTGCGGCGGTCGAGGCGCGGACCCGGTAGCGACGGTCGGTGGCGGCGAGCGCCCCGCCCACGGCCATCAGCAGGCAGCCGAACCAGATCCCGTTGACGAAGGGCTTGCGCTGCAGCCGGATCGCCCAGGCGTCCTCGCCCACGCGTTCGCCCATCGCGATGTAGGTGTCGCCGGCGAAGCCCCGGTCGATCGCCGCCTCGGTCATCGGCATCCGCTGCACCCGGTAGACGCGCTTCTCGGGCTCGAGGACGCCGGTCGCCCGGCCGTCGGTCATCAGCGTGAACGTGCCGCGCAGCGCGATGTAATTCGGCCCCTCGACCTGGGCGAGGCGGTCGAGACGCACCGAGTAGCGTCCCAGGTCCGCGACGTCGCCGACCCGCATCCGGAGGTCCTTCTCGACCTCGTAGGACTTCACCATCGTCACGCCGACGATGAACACCGCGACGCCGGTGTGCGCGATCAGCATGCCGTGGAACGCGCGCGGCTGCGCGGCGAACGCCGCCCACGCGCCCTCGGGGCGGCGCAGTCTGGTGGCGAGCGCGACGACGACCGATCCGGCCACCCAGGCGGCCAGCAGGAAGCCGAGCGCCGGCAGCGGCGCGAGCCGTCCCATCGCGTACGGGACCGCGACGGCGCAGAGCACCGCGAACGCCGCGGCCCAGCGCAGCGACCCGACGACACGGGCGAGCGTATCGTCGCGCCACCGGGCGACCATCCCCAGGGCGATCAGCGCGACCAGCGGGGCCGCGAGCGGCGTGAACACCGCCTCGAAGTACGGCGGCCCCACCGAGATCTTGCCCAGGCCCAGCGCGTCGAGCATCAACGGGTAGAGCGTGCCCAGGAGGACGCAGGCGGTGGCCGCGACCAGCATCACGTTGTTGGCGAGCAGGAACGAGTCGCGCGACACCGCCGACCAGGTTCCGGTCGAGCGCATCCCCGAGCCGCGCGCCGCGAAGAGCGCCAGCGACCCGCCGACGACGATCGCGAGCAGGCCGAGGATGAAGAGCCCGCGCCGGGGATCGGTCGCGAACGCGTGCACCGACGTGAGCACGCCGGAGCGCACGAGGAACGTGCCGAGCAGCGACAGCGAGAACGCGCAGATCGCGAGGAGCGCCGTCCAGGCGCGGAACGCGCCGCGTTTCTCGGTGACCGCGAGCGAGTGGATGAGCGCGGTGCCGACGAGCCAGGGCATGAACGACGCGTTCTCGACCGGATCCCAGAACCACCACCCGCCCCAGCCCAGCTCGTAGTAGGCCCAGAAGCTGCCCAGTGCGATGCCGAGCGTGAGGAAGCACCAGGCGACCGTCGTCCAGGGGCGCGACCAGCGCGCCCAGGGCGCGTCGAGCCGCCCGCCCAGGAGCGCGGCGACCGAGAACGCGAAGGCGACCGAGAAGCCGACGTAGCCCATGTAGAGCAGCGGCGGGTGCAGCACCATGCCCGGGTCCTGCAGCAGCGGATTCAGGTCGCGGCCGTCCGCCGCGGCGGGCAGCAACCGCTCGAACGGGCTGGACACGAACAGGATGTACGCGCAGAAGCCGACGGTCACCAGGCCCATGACGCCGAGCACCCGCGCGACCAGCAGGTCGGGCAGCGTCCGGCTGAACACGCTCACCCCGAGCGTCCACAGTCCGAGGATCAGCGCCCACAGCAGCATCGAGCCCTCGTGCCCGCCCCAGATCCCGGCGATCCGGCAGGCCACCGGCAGCGCGCTGTTCGAATGCATGGCCACCGCCTTGACCGAGAAGTCGTTGGTCGCGAACGCGTGGACCAGCGCGAGGAAGGCGAGGACGATGAACAGGCACTGCGCCTGCGCCGCGGGCCGCGCGAAGCCGATGAGCGTGCGCTCGCCGCGGGCGGCCCCGATGAGCGCGGCGGCGGCGCCCGCAACGGCGATCAGCATCGCGATGATGAGCGACAGGTGTCCGAGTTCGACGATCATCGGGGTTCGCGGCCGCTGCCGCCCTCCTCTCCGGTCCGGGGGTCGAGTATCCGGGGGTCAAGCAACCCCGATGCCTGCGGCCGGCGCGCGACCGCACCCGGGGCGCGCGGGGAAGGAATCCGGCAGTCGAAGCCCGGCGTTCCGAAACACGGGAATCCGAACGCGTCGGTTCTCAGCGCCGCGGTCCCGGGCCGGGCACCGACGGCCGGCAGCGGCGACTCCGGCTCAGGGCGCCCGGCCGCCGCCTGCCACTCCCACAAAGCCGACATCGCGCGGCGCCGGTGCCCGTCGCTCCCGTCGGCGAGGTGCAGGAACGTGCGCATCGCCCCGATCGCCCGCGGCCGGTCGCCCAGCGCGTCGCTCGCCAGAGCGAGCCCGTACCAGGCGTTCGCCTGCGCCGGTCGCAACGCGATCGCGCCGTCGAAGAAGTCGCGCGCGATGCGCGGCTCTCCCGCCCCGAGCTGGGCATAGCCCATGTTCACGTGGGCCTCGGGCATCCGCGGCTCGAGTTCGATCACCCGGTGCAGCGCTGCGATCGCGAGGTCGTGGCGGCGGGCGTGCAGCATCACGACCGCCTGGCCGAAGCGCGCGTCGACTTCGGCGCGCCGCGACGTGCGGGCGTGCGCGTCCGGATCGACCGAGGCCGGAACGATCCGCGCCCCGCGCTCGGGACCGGTGACCCCGCCCGGTCCGGCGTACCGCGCGTAGCCCGCGAGGACCGCGGCGGATCCCGCGAGCGCGACCGCGAGCATCGTCCAGCGACGGGCCGGCGCGGTCATACCGCCCCCTGATGCGGCGCGACGGTCACGAAGGGCACGCCGAAGAACGTGAGGAACGCGAGGACGAAGACCCCGATCGCGAGCACCGCGCCGGCGCGGGGCGACAACCGGTACGCGCCGCGCGCGTGCAGCGCCCCCACCAGCACGAGCCAGGTCAGGAACGCCCAGGTCTCCAGCGGATCCCAGGCCCACCAGCGGCCCCACGCGTCCTGCGCCCAGACCGCCCCGGCGACGAGCATCGCGCTCTCGAAGACGAGCGCGACGCGCAGGAACCGCCAGCAGAGGTCGTCGAGCGCGCGGGTCGCGTCGTCGGTCACCCGCCGGGCGAGGAGCGCGCCCGCGAGGCCGGTCGCGACCAGCGCGCAGCCGAGGAACATCTTGCCGAGCAGGACGTGGGCCCAGAGCACGAGCGTCTCGTAGGTCGGCGGCAGCCGCGTGTCCGCCGGATCGGTCGCGAGCATCCAGGCGCCGAGCAGCGCGACCACGGTCATCACGACCGGCGCGGCGCGGCGAGCCGTCGGCAGCCGCGCGTGCGCGACCGCGTAGACGATCCCGAGGCTCGCGAAATTGCTCGCGAGGATCTCGAACATGGTCAGGAACGGACCGTGCCCGAGCCGCGACCAGCGCACGGCGACACCGACCGTCACGAGGATCACGGCGGCGACGAACGCCGCGTAGCTCGACGGGATGGCGCGCGACCGGACGGCGGTCGCGCCCGCGGACGCGACCGGCGCGAACCGCACGATCGCCAGCGCGGCGGCGACCAGCGCGAGACCCGCGCCCGCGCGGATCCAGGCGAGTTCGGGCGCGATGGCGGCGCCGGACATCACGATGCGGACTCCGCGGGAACGCGCGCCCGGGCGCGGGCGCGGCGTCCGGACCCGGCGCCGAGGACGTGGAACGCGAGGCCCGCGACCGCGACGATCGCGCAGGCGAGGAGCCCGTGCAGCGCCGGATCGTGATCGATCCGGTAGCCCATCCAGCCGCGCAGGCCCTCGTAGCGCAGCGTTCCTCCGGGCAACGCCAGCGATTCGCCGGCTGCGAGCGTCGTCTGCCGTCCGGCCGCGTCGACGATCAGGTCCGCACGCGTCGACGAAGGCTCGTAGCGCCACGCGCGCTCCGCGTCGACCGCTGCGGGCAGCGCGAGACGCACGCGGACCGAGCTCGCGCCGGGCGGTTCGATGGCCTGCTCCTGCTTCCAGTCGTAGCGGGGATACGAAGGGAAGTGGATGGCGCCGCCGGACGGGACGCCGTCGGAGCCGGTCCACGATACGATCGCCGCGTAGCCCTTGTTGTGCGTCGTGTAGAACCGGTAGCCGCCGACGACGAGCGGCCGGTCGTCGCCGACGACGACCGCTCGCGGGTTTCCGTCCTCGCCTGCGACCCGGACGGTGCTCCGCGTGTGCATGCGCTTGAGGGCGGGCAGGTAGTCGATTTCGTAGGGGCCCTGGACGAACGCGACCGCGCCGAGCGCCGGCCGATGGAGCGGACCGGCCGACGTGATCTCGACCGCGCCCGCGTCGAACGCCGCGCCGTCGACGATCTCGACGCGGCCCTGCAGGTGCATGAGCCGCCCGGTCGTGGCGACGACCATCGCCGCGAGGAGCGCGCCGTGGAACACGCCCAGCCCGCCGCGCCGCAGCCTCGGACGCGTCGCGATCGCGCAGCCGAGGTTGAGCGCGATCAGCGCGAGCGGCGCCGCGAGGCGCCACGCGCTCGCGACGAGGTCGCCGGCGAGCACGCCGAGCGCGAGCAGCGCGAACAACGCGACGGTCAGCCGCGGCGAACCGGCGCGGCGGACGAGCGTGGCGGGCAAGGTCGTCATGGCGGGTTCGCGCAGTTCTCGCTGGAATCGCGCATCCACGACTTTCCCGACTGTCCGTTTCCCGGCAACCCGGCCGATCCGCAGTTCGTGTCGGACCACTGGCCGCTGGTCGCGAACGTCCGGATCTTGAGCTTGGCGTTGAGGTAGTACGGCGGGTTCGTGTAGCCGGCGGTCGTCCCGTTGCGGACCTGGGTCCCCGGCGCCAATCCCGCTTCCGCGCCGACGTCGTTGAGATTGACGAGCAGCGCCTTGTTCTTGAAGCCGTGCGGCACGGCGACATGGCACCACGTGCAGCGCATCGCGTTGATCTTGTCGGTGTGGAACGCGTGCAGGTTGCCCTTGCTGGAACTGAAGAACCCGGTCGACGCGTTGTCGACACTGCCGTTGCCGTCCTTGTGCGCGTAGTTCGCCTGCGAGTGGCACTTGAAGCACAGCGCGTTGGTCGTGTAGCCGCCGCTGTCGTTGGTCGCCCCGGTCGTGATCGACCACTCGCCCTTGAGGATGAACGGATTCGACGAACCGTGCGGTCCCCAGGGGCGGCCGCTGGGGACGACGGTGCCCTCGGGCGTCGACGCGCCGTGGCAGTCGGTGCAGTACATCGTCTGCGATCCCACGTCGGCGCTCGCGTTCCACGGCGACTGGAAGACACCGCCCGTCGACGTGATGCGGCGCGTGGCGTACTGCCGCCCGGTGTCGCCGATCACCGGATGCCAGCCCCTGTGGTTGGCGGTCTGGTAGTTGACGTTGTAGCAGGTGCAGCCGCCGACGCCGCAGGTCGCGCAGCCGGCCGGATTGCGGATCTGACCGGAGAACGCGCCGGAGTTGGTCGCCGTCACCTCGCCGCGGTGGCTGGTCGGCGCCTGGAACTCCATCGCCTGGTTCGTGTAGCGGAGGACGCCGTTGGTGCCCGATCCGGTCCCGCCGATATACCCGAGGTCGGGCGCTGTGTCGTACGCGTAGTCGGAGTGGCACTTGAGGCAGACCTGGTACTCGCGCGTCACCCAGGCCGACAGCACCGCCGTCGACGCGCCGTCGCCGCCGTCGCCGCGCTTCTCGCTGTACGAGGTCGGCAGCGTGCCGAACGCCGCGCCGGCCGCGCTGTACACGGGCTCGACACCGAAGGCGCCCCGCAGCACGCCCGACGCGATGTTCGTGTGCCCGGCCGCGTGATTGTGCGTGGCCTGCGTCGGCGTCGCGCCGCTCTCGTGGAACAGCGGGCGCTTGGTCACGCGGTGCGGATTGTGGCAATCGGTGCACTCGACGTGCCGGTTCTCGAGGTCGCCCTTGCCGAGCTTGAGACGCGATTCGACGAAGTCCTTGCCACGCCTGGTGAGGACGCCGGTCCCGATGTCGTGCGGCTCCTCGGTCACGCCGCCGATTCCCTGCGCGGCGTTGGTGATCGGCATTCGGTAGGTCGAGCTGAACTCGTCGCGGATGTTCGGGACGGCGGTCTGCAGGACGCTGCCGGTGAGGTCGCGGTGGCACTGGTAGCAGGTCTCCTCGATCGCCGAGCCGCCCGCCCCTTTCGGCGACGACGTCGAATCGGTCCCCTCCCGCGCGAGCCGGCGCGAGCCCTGGACGGTGTGGGTGTCGTGGCAGTTGAGACACGACGCCTGCCAGACCTCGATGTTGCGCGGGAACTCGCGCAGGTCGGCCGCGGCGTTCTTGTAACGCTGGGTCGCGACGTTACGGTTCGCGTGGGCCGACTGCGCCCAGGTCGTTCCCGCCTTGTCGTGGCAGGCGAGACAGATGATGTCGTCGGCCGCGACGAACGCACCGCCCGACGGAGCCGCCGTCTGGAATCGGTTGAGCCGCAGGAATTTGAGGGCCGGCGCGGCCGGGTCGTTGTCGGTGAGATGCGGGTCGTGGCAGGTCGTGCACTGGACCTGGCCGTTGTCGAGCGGCAGCTTCGGATGGACGCCGACCGATCGCGTACCCACCGTGGTTCCGTCGGGCGTGCGCAGTTCTCCGTCCGCGTTCGCGAGCGTCGAGTCGTAGGTGAACGAGATCGGATGGTCGTTGGTGAGATTGACGCCGAGGTTGCGCGTGAAGCCGGTGTCGGTGCCCGAGCCGGAGGGGATGCGGTTGCCGCTCGCGAGCCCGGTCATCGGAATCGTCACGTTGAACGCGCCGTTCAGCACGTCGACGTTCGCGACGGCCATCGTGCCGTCGTGGCAGGAGAGACAGAGCTTCGAGGCGCCGCCCGGTCCCGCGGCGAGTTCGGCCGCCGAGGCTTCCATCGACGACGAGCTGTACGTCGTGTACGAGTCGCCGGCGAGCTGGCGGTTCCACAGCGGGGCGCCGGGCAACGCCTCGGCGAAGTGCGGTGTGTGGCAGAAGACGCAGATCTGGCTCTCGCTGGTCGCCTTGGCCGTCCCAGGTCCCGACGCCGACAGATTGTGCTTGGTCTTCGCGATGTCGGAGACGCGCGCCGCGCGCGTATCGCCGGCGCCGAACGGCAGCCACGCGACGGCGGCCGCGCCGGCGGCGAGCGCGGCGACGAACGCGGCGAACGCGACCGGCCGCATCAGGACCCTCCGAGGAACTGGAAGACGACGACGCGTCCGTTGAACATGTCCGCGACGTAGACGCGGTTGCGCGCGTCGACCCAGACTCCGGCCGGCAGGTAGAACCGGCCGATGTCGCGCCCGGTGCCGCCGATCGCGAGCAGCAGGCGGCCCTCGGCGTCGAAGACGAGCAGGCGGTCGTACATCGACTCGACGACGTACACGTTGCCCTCGTCGTCGACGGCGACGCCCTTGGGACGGACGAGGTTGCCGACGTACAGGCCGCGCTTGCCGATCGTGGCGCGCAGCTTCCCGTCCTCGCCCAGCACGACGACGCGCGCCTCGAGTCCGTCGACGACGTAGAGCATGCCCGACGCGAACGCGAGGTGCACCGGCGCGTTGAGCGTGGCGCCGTCCGCCGGATCGCCGAGCGTGCCGACCGCCCTGCCGTCGTCGTCGAAGACGTGGACGGTCCGATGCTGGACGTCGCCGACGTAGACTCGGCCGGCGGCCGGATCGCGCGCGACGCCGGTCGGCCGCCCCAGCACACCCTTGCCGAAGCGCCCGGTCGGCCGGCCATCGGTCGCCAGCCGGAACACCTCGCCGCGGTCGGAATCCGTGACCAGCAATTCGCCGGCGCGACCGGGCGCGAGCGCGACCGGGGTTCCGAAACGCTCGCCGGGGGCGGGCTCGTCCCAGACCAGCAGCCGGCCGGCGGCCGGGTCGAACACGAACACCGCCTTGCGGCTCACGTCGGTGACGTAGACCCGGCCCGAATCGTCGGTGTACCCGCCCTGCGGTCTTTGCAGCACCGTCGGCGCCACGATCTTCTCCGCGAGGCCGACGATGATCTCGAACGCGCGCTGCAACAGCGATCCGGCGCCCGGATCGCCCTCGCTGCGGAAGTTGGTCTCCCCGGTCAGCTCGCCGACGTAGCGATAGCGAGGCACCTCGCCGGACGGCCCGGCCGGCCAGACCCGCCCGTTCCCGGCCTCGCTCCCGCCCTGGTA
>JADZDA010000085.1 GCA_020851255.1 Burkholderiales bacterium
CAGATCCTCGAGGCCTATCTCAACCTGGTTTCGTACCGCGGCGAACTCGTGGGTCTCGCGGCGGCGGCGCGCGGGCTGTTCGGCAAGGCGCCGTCGGGACTCGACGCCGACGAGTCCGCGATCCTGGTCGCGTTGCTGCGTGCGCCGGGCGCCCCGGCGGCCGAGGTCGCGCCGCGCGCCTGCGCCGTGGCCGCGGCGGCGGCAGGCGCGGCGATCGGCGCGTCCGAATGCGAGACGATACGGGTGAAGGCGTCGATCGCGTTCGCCGGGGGTCATCGCGCGCCGGGTCGCGCCGGGGTCGCGCCGCACGTCGCGGCCCGGCTGCTCTCGCGTCCGGGCGAGCGCGTCGCGTCCACGATCGACGCCGCGTTGCAGCGCGATGCGACCGAGGCGCTCGCCGCGCATCTCGCGGCGCTGCGCGAGCGCGGCGTCGAGGACGCCGCGCTGGTCGTGCTCGACAACGCGTCCGGCGACGTGCTCGCCTGGGTCGGATCGAGCGGATCGTTGTCGGCGGCGCCCGAGGTCGACGGCGTCGTCGCGCGCCGCCAGGCGGGCTCGACGTTGAAGCCGTTCCTCTACGCCCTCGCGATCGACGCGAGGCTACTCACCGCCGCCTCGATCGTCGACGACAGCCCGCTCGCGATCGCCACCGGCCGCGGTGTCTACGCGCCGCAGAACTACGATCACGGGTGGCGGGGGGCGGTGAGCGTGCGCACGGCGCTCGCCGCCTCGCTCAACATCCCGGCCGTGCGCACGCTCGAGCTCGTCGGCGGCGCGCGTTTCCTCGATGCCCTGCACGACCTCGGTCTGGGCACGCTGGACGAATCCGACGAGCACTACGGCGCGGCGCTGGCCCTCGGCGCGGCCGACGTCGCGCTCCTCGACCTCGCCAACGCCTACCGCGCGATCGCCAACGGCGGCCTCGTCACACCGGTGCGACTGCGGACCGACGCGACCGTCGCGACCGGTCGTCGCGTCCTGGGCGCACCCGCTGCCGCGATCGTGGCCGACATCCTCGCCGACCGCGGCGCGCGCGCGACCACGTTCGGCCTGGAGAGCCCGCTCGCCGCGCGGGTGTGGAGCTTCGCCAAGACCGGCACCAGCAAGGACATGCGCGACAACTGGTGCGTCGGCGCGACGTCGCGCTACACGGTCGGCGTGTGGGTCGGGAACTTCTCGGGGGCGCCGATGAAGGACGTGTCCGGCGTCACCGGCGCGGCGCCGCTGTGGCGGGATCTCGTCCATCGCCTGCATCGCGACGAGCCGTCGGTGCCGTCCCCGCCGCCCGCCGGTGTCGAGCGGGTGCGCATCGCCTTCGACCCGCCGATCGAGCCGTCGCGCGACGAACTCTTCCTGCCCGGAACCGCGACGGCGACCGTCCGCGCGATCGCGCACGCCGCCGCCAACGGAGGTTCGGCGCCGACCCCGTCGATCCGCTATCCGGTCGACGGCGCGATCCTCGCGATCGACCCGGACCTTCCCCGGTGGCGACAGCGCGTGACGCTGGTGGCGAGTCCGGCGCACGGCGACCTGCGCTGGTTCGTCGGCGGCACCGAGCTCGCGCAGCGCGGCGGCCGGGTCGACTGGACGCCGGAGCCCGGGCGCCATCCGGTGACGCTCGTCGACGCCGGTGGCGTACGCCTCGGCGCGATCGTCGTCGAGGTGCGCTGACGCCGTCCGGTCAGGCGCGCAGCACGCGCTCGACGTCCGGGTGCGAGCGGAACGCCGCCTCGAAGACCCCGTACTCGCCGCGCAGGCGTACGCCGATCGCGCGGGCCTCGTCGAGCCGGCCATCGCGCACCGCGCGTTCCACGACGGACGCGAGCGCCGAGAGGCGCCGTGCGCCGAACCGGGCGCTCGTGGACTTGAGCGTGTGCGCGGTGCGCTGGAGCTCGCCGGCGTCGGCGCCGGACCCGCCGTCGAGTCGCTCGATCAGCGCCGGCGTCGACGCGAGGAAGCAGCGGACCAGGTGACCCAGCGTGCCCGGTGCACGGGTGTCGAGCGCGGCGAGATCGGCGAGCGCCGCGGGTTCGAACACGGTATCGGGGACCGCGGACTCCGCCGGGGCGGCCGGAGCGGCCCCCGCGTCCTGCGCGCGCTGCGTCGCGCGCGCGAGCGCGCGGACGAGGTCGGCGCGCTCGAAGGGCTTGGCCACGAAGTCGTCCATGCCCGCGGCGAGGCAGCGCTCGCGGTCGCCGTTCATCGCATTGGCCGTCAGCGCGATGATCGGCGTCCGTGGCGCCGCGTCGGCGAGCTCGCGGGCCCGGATCAGTCGCGTCGCCTCGATGCCGTCCATGACCGGCATCTGCACGTCCATCAGGATCGCGTCGTAGCGGCGGCTCGCGCACGCGCCGAGCGCCTGCTCGCCGTCCCCGGCCGCGTCGACCCGGTGGCCGTCGGTCGCGAGCATCGACGTCGCGACCAGGCGGTTGACTTCGTTGTCCTCGACCAGCAGCACACGGAGCGGACGCTCCGGCCGGAGCGTAGCGTCCTTCGGATCGGCGGCGGAACGGCACTCGGCCGCGGTCGGTAGTCGCAGTCCGACCTCGACCTCGAACACCGAACCGTCGCCGGGGACGCTGCGCGCGCTCGCATCGCCTGCCATCATCCGCGCGAGCTGGCGCACGATCGTGAGCCCCAGCCCCGTGCCGCCGTGCCGGCGCGTTTCCGAGTTGTCGGCCTGGACGAACGGCTCGAACAGCAACGCGAGCTTCTCCGGTGCGATGCCGGTGCCGGTGTCGTGGACACGAATCGTGATGCGCGTCGCTCCCGACGGGTCGGGGCCGGCCACCTTGTCGACGTCGAGCGCCACGCGCCCGCGCTCGGTGAACTTGATCGCGTTGCCGGCGAGATTGACCGCGATCTGGCGCAGGCGTCCCGCGTCGCCGACCAGTGCGACCGGCACTTCGTCTCCAACCCGGACGTCCAGGGCGAGTCCCTTCGCCTGCGCGAGCGGCGCGAGCATGCCGCGGACCTCCGCGACCAGCGCGCGGGGTGCGAAGACGGATTCGACGAGTTCGAGCTTCCCCGCCTCGATGCGCGACACGTCGAGGACGTCGTTGATGACGCCGAGCAGCGTCCTCGCCGACGAGCGGATCGCCTGGGCCCGCTCGCGGGCGGCGCCCGGCAGCGGCTGATCGAGCATCAGCTCGCTCAGGCCCAGGACGGCGTTCATCGGCGTGCGGATCTCGTGGCTCATGTTCGCGAGGAAGCGGGACTTCGCGAGGTTCGCCGCCTCCGCGGCCTCGAGCGCCGAGCGCAGCTCCGCGTCGATGTGCGCGCGCTCTTCGTGCTGCACCCGGATCTGCCGTTCGGCACGGCGCACGACGCCGAACAGCAGCAGGTAGAGCGCGAGGAACACCGTGGCCGCACCGAGGGCCAGCCGGCGCTCGCTGTCGCGCAGCTGGGCGAGGTAGGGCGTTGCGTCGTCGTAGATCTCGATGACCGCGCGCAAGCGACCGTCCGACGCGTTCGTGAGCGGCACGTACGACGAAATCAGGTCGCGTCGCTCGATCGGTCCGTCGATGCCGTCGAAGAGGTCGCGGTGGTTGAGCAGCGTGATCACCGTTCCCGAGCGCGCGGTGCGGTACGCGGGGTTCTCCCCCTGGTTCTGGCCGATCTGCCGCGGATCGGTCGAGTAGATCGTCCGGCCGGACGGATCGTAGAGCTTGATCTTGACCACCGTCGTCCCGCGCAGCAGCGTTCGCACCGCCTGGTCCAGTTCGGCGTTGCGCGCATCGGCGCGCAGCGCCTGGTCCCCCAGGCTCCCGCCGGTTTCGACGAACGCGCCGAACGCAGGCCACAACGTGTTGTCGACAAGCGCGGCGAGCGCGTGGTTGTGCTTGGTGCCGGTGTCGATCAGCTCGCCGATCTCGGTCTGCCGGTGCCACTGCCATAGCGTCGCCGTCGCCAGCACGAAGCAGGCGAGGCTCGCGATCGAAAAGTAGCGGACCAGGTGGAACACGGGGGAGGCGGATGACTGCGCGCGTGCACGCCGGGCGGGTGCAGGAATCGTGCCCGGGTCTTTCAGCGTCCGGTTCCCCGCGCCACGCGGGGCGCGGATGGAAACAGTCATGGTCCGACGACCTCGATGCGGTCGGAGCCAGCCTCATTCCTGGGAAATCCGGCCACGGAATTCGCGAAGTCAGGCATCGAACGCGGAGTCGCCGGTGGGTCGGCGACGGCAGCGGCGCGGATCAGCGACGGTCGGCCGAGACGGCGATGAACGCGCCCCGTCCGCCATCCCGTGCCGATCGCCGGCGATCGAGTAGCCGGGCCCACGCGCCACCGTCGGGATCCGCCACGGCGGTGCGTACGTCGATCGACCCGGCGGGCAGGTCGTCGAACAGTGCCCGCGCCTCGCCAACCGTGTGCCATCGCGCTCCGCGATATCCGCCACGGCCGCCGCCCGCACCGTGCGTTCGATGGAGGACGGATGCCCGATTGAGCAGACCCAGCACCACCCGGCGGCGTGCGACCCTGAGGAGTTCGGCGAGCGCCGCCCGCTCGTCGTCGACGAAGCAGAGCGCGGTGATCGAGACGACGAGTCCGAACGCACGATCGGGGAACGGCAGCGAGCGGGCGTCGGCGGCGACGAACATCGCGCCGGCGCCGCGATGCCGGCGCGCGTGGTCGAGCGCCTCGAGACTGCGGTCGACGCCGACGACCGTGCCGCCGGCACGCGCGAGCGGCTCGGTGAAATAGCCGGTTCCGCAGCCCACGTCGAGCGCGGATTCGCCCGCGCGCCGCGCGGCCATCCCGGCGACGAGCCGGCGCTCGACGCCGCCGATCCACGCGCCGCGCGGCGTCCGGTACCAGCGATCGTAGTCTTCGACCGAAGTCGGCATCGTGCGATCAGCGGGCCGCGGCGGCGGACCGGGCGGCGTCGCGCCGCGCCTCGGACAACGCGCCCTTGATCCGGAGCAGCGAGCCGTCCAGGGCCGCCTGCCCGAGCCACCATTGGTCGTCGGGCGACTGGTGCCCGAGCCCCAGCCGTAGCGAGCGGAGGTCGGTGGCGACCAGCGACGCGTAGAGCGTCTCGATGCGGGCCGACGCCGTCGGGTCCGCGTCACCCCGCGCGGACTCGACGAGCGCCTGCGCCTCGCGGCGCTTCATCTCGCCGATCGCGAGCGACCGTGCCGCGGCGTCGAGTTGCACGGCGACGTAACGTGGCGCATGGCAGTCCCCGCAGGTGGCGGTCGCCGCTGCGCGTGCCCGCTCCCGCGCCCGTGGATTGTCGTGGTGCGGCGTGGCGGGCCGCCGCGCTTGCGAAGGATGGCAGGTCACGCAGGTCGGCGCGCGCGGCGGGGCGCCGGCGCGGGTCCGACCGGCCTCGAGACGTGCGATCACGCCGTGCTTCGAGAGCGCGTACGATTTCTCGGCGGGACCGGAGTGGCAGCCGACGCAGCCTTCGGTGCCCGGGATCGGTGCGCGCGCCTGGGTCGCGCCGGCGATCGATGCCGTCGCCAACGAGAGCGCCGCCGCTGCCACGTACCCGGCGGTGCGCGCGCCCATCAGTTGTTCTCCCGGTTGTGCCGCGTGTACTCGCCGTCGAGCCACAGCGGCGACGGGTCCGGGCGTGCCCCGGCAGCGCGCCCGTCGAGTGTCGCGGCCTGCGCGGCGATGGCGCGTTCGGCCGCGCTGATCCGGGCGTGGGCCTCACCGACGAGCGAGCCGGCGCCGTGTGCGGCACCCTTGTACGCAGCGAGGTTCGCGAAGTACCACACCTCGAAATGGTCGCGCTCGATCGGGGACACGTTGTAGAAGGCGGACGCCTGGCCCTCGTGGAACCCGATGCGCTCGCTCGGCAGCAGGGTGTCGATCAGGTCGGACGGGTACGGCGGGCGCTCGCCGGCGCGCGGATAGAAGGCGCGAGCGCCGCGCAGATCGCGCAACCGCCGCTCGATCCGGTCGAGCGTCTTCCAGGTGACGGCGCGTTCGCGGTCGAGTTCGGCCAGCCGTTCGCGCGCGAACCCGGCGTCGTGGCAGTCGGCGCAGACCTCGATCCAGCGCTGGCGCTTCACCTGGTTCTCCGCGGTGCCGGGATTCACCTGGCGCAGGCCGAACTGCCAGATCGACTTGTCGGCGACGACGTGGCGGCCGTTGCGCATGTGGCAATACGCGCAGGTCGGCGCCGGGTAATTGCCTCGGACGAGCGGCTTCGACCAGTCCCAGGACGACCCGTCGGCCAGGTACCGCTGGCCGTGCGCCGACGCGAAATACGCCTCGTCGTCCGGATGCGGCGGACCGCTGTGGCAGGTCGTGCACGCTTCCGGACGGCGCGCTTCGGCGGCGTCGAACCGGTGGCGCGTATGGCAGGAATCGCATTTGGTCGCCACCGAATGGCACTGGAGGCAGGCGCTCGTCTCGGCCTTGGGCTTGTCGACGTAGTGCTTGCTGTCGGTCGCCCGCTCCATCGCGAGGGCGTGGCTCGGGAATCCGTACTTCCGCTCGGAGAGGAACGCGTCGTGTTGTTCGGCGTGGCAGCGGGCGCAGACCTTCGGCGTGGGCATCGCCAGCGCCTTGTGGTCGGCTCCATGGCAGTCGGGGCAGCCGACCGGTGCGCGACGCGGCGGGGCGCTGTGACGGCTCTCGCGCCAGTCCGCGACGATGCCGGGTGTCAGCGCCGAGTGGCAGTCGATGCACTGGCCGGCGTCGAACCGACCCTCGACCGTCCCGACGCTCTGGTAGAAGCGGTCCGGATCCCAGTAGCCGTGCACCGGTTCCGGCCGCCACTCGTGCGAGTACAGACCCGCGCCTTCGCCGCCTTTGCTCCAGTCGACGTAGGCCGTCCCGGCCGCGATGCCGGCGAGCGCGACCAGCACCGGAACCGCGAGCCAGCGGCGCATCAGCGGTCGCGGCGGTGGCGGGCGATCGCGCGCCAGGCGCCGACGACGACGAGCAGCGCGAACGGGACGAGCGCGAGACCCGGCGTCGCATCGGTCGTCGTGCAGATCAGGTCGAGCAGCCGCGGATCGTGCACGTGCGCGAGCGCGCCGGGCGGGGCCAGGGCCGCGACCGCGAGGCACGTTCGACGCGGGCGCAGGGTCATGCGGTCACCTCGACGGGCGGTGCCCCGTACGAGGCGGTGACGGTGACACGCCGGTTCGCCCGGCGCCGATCAGCCTGCGCCGCACGCGCGGCGGCGCGCCCCGCGGCCGCTGCGGTGACGATCAGATCCGGACCGTGCGCGCAGTCCCCGCCGGCGTACACGCCCGCGACGCTCGTGCGACCGTGCGCATCCGCGCGGATCGTGCCCTGATCGAGCGTCACGCCGGCCCCGGCGAGCCAGGCGGGGGCGCTCGCGCGCTGGCCGAACGCGACGATCACCGCATCGCAGGCCAGCGTCCGATCGTCCGTTCCCTCCTCTACGGCGACGCGCAGTCGCAGGCCGCGGACGACCGCCTCGCCCTCGATCGACAGCGGAGCGTGGTGGAACCGGAACTCGACGCCCTCGCGCTCCGCCTCCCCGCGCTCCTGCGCGTTGGCGTGCAGTCGCTCCGCACCGCCGCGGTAGGCGACCGTCACCCGGGCGGCCCCCAGGCGCAGCGCCGCGCGCGCGCAGTCCAACGCGGTTTCGCCGCCGCCCAGAACGACGACGCGCCGGCCGGTGATCCGCTCGTCGCGTTCGCCGCGGTTGACGCCGGCGAGGAAGTCGAGCGCGTCGACGACGCCCCAGCGATCGCGGCCCGGCAGCGGAACGTCGCGCGGCGCGCGCGCGCCGAATCCCAGGAAGACGGCGTCGTTGCGTGCGACCAGCGCCGTGTAGCGGCGCGCGTCTACGTCGACACCGAGTTCGAAGCGGATGCCCGCCTGCTCCCAGAGGTCCCGGCGACGGTCGAGCGCGCGCTTGTCGAAGCGAAACGGCGGCAGGCCGGTCGCGAGCATGCCACCGATCGCGGTTTCGCGGTCGTAGACGGTGACCTGCCAGCCCATGCGATTGAGCGTGTCGGCGAACGCGAGACCCGCGGGTCCGGCACCGACGACCGCTGCGCGCCGCGTCGATCGTTTCCGGGGTGCGAGTACGGGACGCCAGCCGCGCGCGAGCGCCTCCTCGACGACCGCCTGCTCGATCGCGCCGATCGCGACCGGGTCGTGACCGAGTTTCACGAGGGCGCAGGCGCCTTCGCACAGCCGGTCCTGCGGACACAGCGCGCCGCAGATCTCGGGCAACGGACTGGTCGACTGCATCGCATCGGCCGCGTCGTTCAGCCGCCCGCGGGCGGCCAGCCCGAGCCACTCGGGGATCCGGTTGCCCAGCGGACAGGCCCGGCGGCAGGCCGGCACGCCGCAGTCGAGGCAACGCGAAGCCTCGGCCGCGATCCGCGCGAGCGCCGGCCGGTCATCGGACTCGTCGAGTCGCGACGGCATCACCGGGGACGCCGCGCGCTTCAAGAGGTGGCTCGCGTCCTGCCGCAGCGCCGGCCGCAGCAGGTTGCGCACGTCACGGATCTCGAGCGCGTCGGTCGGGCAGGAGACGACGCAGCGGCCGCAGCCCATGCAGTCCTCGAGTCCGGTGATCCGGCCGGCGGCCATGCCCTGCTGCCAGACCGGGATGCCCATGTCGCACGCGGCGGTGCAGCGGCCGCAGTCGATGCAACGCGCGGTGTCCATCCGGACATCGTAGAAGCCGGCGTGGTTCAGGAGTCCGAACGTCGCGCCGTACGGGCACAGGTAGCGGCAGTAGAAGCGGTTGCCGACGAACGGGGCGACGAAGAAGGTCCCGAAGTACGTCAGCGCGACCACGAGCGTGAATCCGCCGACGAACGAGAGCGTCCACGCGTTCGGCGGGTACTGTGTGACCACCAGCACGCCGGCGTACCAGACGAAGAACAACCACTTGGTGTGCCGCAGCCGCCACGCCCAGGCCGAGCGTCGTGTCGCGTCACGGAAGGGGAAGCCGACGGTTTCGCGGATGCCGACGCACGGACACCCGTAGCCGCAGACGACCCGCCGGCCGAACAGGAAGACGAGCCCGAGCACGAGGAAGAACGTGAGCGTCCCGGGCACGTGCAGCGAAGGGAACACCGGTTGCGACCAGAGGTAACCGACATGCGGCTCGTAGAAGGGCGTGAGACGGGGAACGAGCCACCAGAACCCGGTGACGACCGCGACCAGGATCGTCAGGCGCCGACGCGTGTAGGCGTTCTTCTCGGCGGCGATGCGCCAGACGCCGAACGCGAGGATGACCGCGTACTCGGTGTAGCGATCGAGCCAGACCGGGTTGTCGAACCAGAACAGCCAGGTTTCGTTCAGCCAGCCCAGGAACGCCAGACCGAACGCGGCGAGCGACAGGACTTGCACCGGCCAGCGGTAACGGGACGGCAGGCTGTCCTGTTCGCCGGACGCGACGTCCGGCGCCGCGCGCGGCAGCGGGGCGGCCGGGGCGGAGGCGATCGCGACCATCGGCGCTGTCCCTGGGGTGGGCCGCGGCGAATCCGGCGCGGGGTCGGTCAGCCGAGGTCGCGGGTCGGTTCCAGACCGTGTCCGATCGACATGTCCTCGCCCGCCTCGATGAACGGCAGCACGAGGAGGCCCGCGAGGCGCACCGCGCGCGGATCCTCCGAGAGCCCGCGCACGCCGATCTCCATCTGTTCCTGCGGCAGGCGCGTCGCGGCCCGGTAGGTGCCGAACAAACGGTCCCACCACGGAAGATTGAAGCCGAAATTGCTGTTCGCCTCGTCGACCGCCATCGAGTGGTGGACACGGTGCATGTCCGGCGTCACGACGAACCGGCGCAACACGCGATCGAGTCCTTCGGGGAGGCGCACGTTCGCGTGGTTGAACATCGCGGTCGCGTTGAGCAGCACCTCGAACAGCAGCACGGCCAGCGCCGGCGCGCCCAGCAGGCCGACCACCGCGAGCTTGATCAGCATCGACAGCGCGATCTCGACCGGATGGAAGCGCGCGCCGGTCGTCACGTCGAAATCGGGATCGGCATGGTGGACGCGGTGCAGCCGCCACAGGACCGGCACCGCATGGAACATCACGTGCTGCAGCCAGATCGCGAAATCGAGCGCGACGACGGAGAAAAGGACCCGTGCCCAGAACGGCAGGTCGGCCGCCGCGAGGAGTCCCCAGCCGCGATCCTCGGCGACGAGCGCGAACGAGACCGCGGCCATGGGAAAGGCGAACCGCAGCAACAGGGTATCGAGCCCGACGAGCAGCAGGTTGCCCGTCCAGCGGACGGCGCGCGGTTGCTGCCGGCGCCGGCGGGGCGCCGCGGCCTCCCAGGCGGCCATCACGGCGAAGACCCCCAGGAACGCCGCGACCCGGATGCCCGGTTCGTACGTCAGCGCGAACTCGTTGAAGGCCATGCGCGCTCCCTCTAGACTTCGGTGCGGTTCGGTGTCGCGGGGCGCGGCAGGCGCGCCGCGCGGGTCGAAACGGGGTATTATTCAACCAATCAACGAATCAGTTGAATATTAGGTAACCGGACACGCCATGTCAAGCGGTCGTTTCAAGCAGGACCTCTACGGGCAACTCGCCCGCGTCGCGAGGGCGATCGGTCACCCGAACCGCCTCGAGCTGCTCGAATACATCGCCCAGGGTTCGAGGCCGGTCGACGAACTGGCCGCGATGACCCGGCTGTCGGTGGCCAACGCCTCCAAGCACCTGCAGGACCTCCGTCAGGCGGGCCTCGTCCGCGCGCGCAAGGAGGGCGTGCGCGTCTACTACGAGCTCGCCGGTCCCGACGTCGTCGACCTGCTCTCGGCGGTCCGAATCGTCGGCGAGACCCGGCTGGCCGAGGTCGAGCAGCTCGTGCGCACGTACATCGATGCACGCGACGATCTGGAACCGGTCCCGGTCGACGAGGTCCTGCGCCGCGCGAGGCAGGGGCTGGTCACCGTGCTCGACGTGCGCCCGCCGGAGGAATACGCAGCCGGGCACCTGCCGGGCGCGGTCAACATCGCGGCCGACTCGCTCGCCGGGCACCTGAAGAGTCTGCCCAGGGGCCGCGAAGTCGTCGCGTACTGCCGCGGACCCTATTGCCTGCTGTCGGTCGATGCGGTCGCGTTCCTGCGCGAGCGCGGGTACAAGGCGCGTCGTCTGGAAAACGGCTTCCCCGAGTGGAAGGCCGCCGGGCTGCCCGTCGAGACCTGAAGCCGATGACGTTCGGGATCGATGTCGTGTCGAAGTCTCCGCCCGGCGGGCGCTGCGCGCTCTACGCCGGGTATGCCGAAGTGCTCGCCGCGCATCTGCACGCGGCCGTCCGGATCCGCTGGTCCAGCCGCCCGGACGCCCACGGCGATGGCTACCCGTCGCTCCTGATCGACGGGGTGGCGCTGGCGCCGACCGACGGTGTCCTGCTGATGCCCGACGACATCTGCGCCGCGCTGCGAGCGCGCGGTTGCGGCGACGACGCGCTCGCGGGGCTGGCCGGGGCGCTCGAAGCGCCGCTCGAGCGGATGATGGACGCGGCGGGCTGAGACGCGCGCGGCGTCCGCGCCTCCGGTCACGGGCATGAGCGGCGAACCCACCCTTCCGGCGGTCGGCGCGAACCGCTTCGACCGCCACGAGTGGGCCGGCGCGTTCGGCGACCTGGGAACGCTGATCCCGTTCGTCATCGCCTATCTCGCGCTGCTCGATCTCGATCCCGCCGGCGTCCTGCTCGCGTTCGGCCTGGCGTCGATCGTCTGCGGATTCGTGTACCGGACGCCGTTTCCGGTGCAGCCGATGAAGGCGATCGGCGCGGTCGCGACGACCCAGGCCGCGCAGACCTACGTCGTCACCGCCGGCGCGGTCCACGCGGCCGGCTGGGCGACCGGCGCGATCTGGCTGGTGCTGGGGCTCACCGGCACCGCGCGCCGGATCGCGTCGCTGGTGAGCCGTCCGGTCGTCAAGGGCATCATCGTCGGACTCGGCGTCGGGTTCGTGCTGAGCGGCGCGAAGATGATGGCCGGCTCCCCGTGGATCGGGCTCGCCGCGCTCGCCGGCACGCTGCTGCTGTTCGGCCAGCGCCGCGTGCCGGTAATGTTCGTGCTGCTGGTGTTCGGCGCGCTCGCCGGGTGGCTCACCGATCCCACGGTCGCAGACCGGCTCGCCGGGGTGAGGCCGGAATTCCGATGGCCGCTCCTCTCGCTGCCCGAGATACGCGCCGACGAGTGGATGGTCGGCCTGGTCTTCCTCGCGCTGCCCCAGCTCCCGCTGACGCTGGGCAATGCGATCATCGCGGTGGCCGAGGAGAACAACCGGCTGTTCCCCGACCGGCCGGTCACCCGGGAGCGCGTGGCGGTCTCGACCGGACTCCTCAATCTCGGCGGCGCCGCGCTGGGCGGCGTGCCGATGTGCCACGGCGCCGGCGGCATGGCCGGGCACGTGCGCTTCGGCGCGCGGACCGGCGGCGCGCCGATCATCCTGGGCGCGGTCCTCGTCGCCGTCGCGCTGTTCTTCAGCGCGTCGGTGGGTGCGCTGCTCGCGCTCTTCCCGCCGCCGGTACTCGGCGTCATCCTGCTCCTCGCCGGGGCCGAGCTCGCGTGGGGCGCGCGCTCGATCGGCGCGACCACCGGGGAACGCGTCGCGGCGCTGGTCACCGCGGCTTGCGCGGTGTGGAACGTCGGTGTCGCGTTCCTGGCCGGCAGCGCGGTCGTCGCGGTCGTGCGCTGGCGCGAGCGCGAACGGGCGCGCCGAACCTGAGCCGGCGCGCGGCCTGCGCGCGACGCGGCGCGCTCAGCCGAGGAGGACCAGGTTGTCCCGGTGGATGAGTTCGGGCTCGTCGACCCAGCCCAGGATCGACTCGATCTGCGACGAAGGCTTGCGCAGGATGCGCCGGGCGTCGCCGGCACCGTAGTTGGCGAGGCCGCGCGCGACCTCGCGTCCGTCGGGCGCGAAGCAGCCGACCACTTCGCCACGCTCGAATTCGCCGTCCACGCCCACCACGCCGATCGGCAGCAGGCTCTTGCCCTCGCTCGCGAGCGCGCGCACGGCGCCGGCGTCGAGCATCAGCCGGCCGGCGAGCTGGACATGGTCGGCGAGCCACTGCTTGCGGGCCGCGAGCGTCTGCGTCTCGGCGACGAACGCGGTGCCCACCGCCTCGCCGGCGGCGAGCCGGGTCAGCACGTCGCGCTCGCGGCCGCACGCGACCACCGTCGCCGCGCCCGAGCGCGCGGCGCGCTTGGCCGCGAGCACCTTGGTCAGCATGCCGCCCCTGCCGATCGACGAGCCCGCGCCGCCGGCCATCGCCTCGAGCGCCGGGTCGCCGGCGCGCGCGGTGCGCACCAGCGTCGCCGACGGATCCCTGCGCGGATCGGCGGTGTACAGGCCCTGCTGGTCGGTGAGCAGCACCAGCACGTCGGCCTCGATCAGGTTGGTCACCAGCGCGCCCAGCGTGTCGTTGTCGCCGACGCGGATCTCGTCGGTCGTCACGGTGTCGTTCTCGTTGATGATCGGGATGACGCCCAGCGCGACCAGCGTGCGCAGCGTCGAACGCGCGTTGAGATAGCGGCGGCGGTCGGCCAGGTCCTCGTGCGTGAGCAGGATCTGCGCCGTGTGCAGTCCGAACTCGGCGAACGCGGTCTCGTAGGCCTGCACGAGGCCCATCTGTCCGACCGCCGCCGCCGCCTGCAGTTCGTGGATCGCCCTCGGCCGCGACGCCCAGCCCAGCCGCTGCATGCCCTCGGCGATCGCGCCCGAGGACACCAGCACCACCTCGCGGCCCGACCCGACCAGCGCGGCGATTTCCGCGGCCCAGCGCGCGACCGCCGCGTGATCGAGACCGCGCCCGTCGTTGGTGACGAGGCTGGACCCGACCTTGACGACGATGCGGCGCGCCTGCGCGACGACCGACGTCGGCGCGTCCGCCGTCGCCGCGTGCGACGCGCCGCTCATGCCTCCTCCGTCGGGGTGGACGCCGCGCGGCGCCGCCGGCGCTCGCGCACCGGTGCCGGCGTGAGCACTTCCGGCGTCCCCGCGGGTTCCGCCTCGGCGACCGCGGGCTCGGCCGGATGCGCGTCCAGCCAGTCCTGGATCGCGTAGACCAGCGGCCTGCACCCCTGGCCGGAGATCGCCGCGATCCCGAACACCGGGCCCTTGAAGCGCAGCGATTTCGCGAACGCCCGCACGTGCGCCTCGCGCTCGTCCTCGGGCAGCAGGTCGAGCTTGTTGACGACGAGCCAGCGCGGCTTCCTTCCTAGCGCCGGGTCGTATTTCGCGAGCTCCTTCGCGATCGCCCTCGCGTCGCGCACCGGGTCGGCTTCCGGGTCCGGCGGCAGGATGTCGACGACGTGCAGCAGCAGCCGCGTGCGCTGCAGATGGCGCAGGAAGCGGTGGCCGAGGCCCGCGCCCTCGGAGGCGCCCTCGATCAGCCCGGGGATGTCGGCGATCACGAACGAGCGGCGCTCGTCGGTCCTCACGACGCCGAGCGACGGCGCGAGCGTCGTGAACGGGTAGTCGGCGACCTTGGGGCGCGCCGCCGACACCGCGCGGATCAGCGTCGACTTGCCGGCGTTCGGCAACCCGAGCAGCCCGACGTCCGCCAGCACCTTCAATTCGAACCGGATCCGCCTCGACTCGCCGGGTTCGCCCTGGGTGTGCTGGCGCGGCGCGCGGTTGGTCGACGACTTGAAGTGGATGTTGCCCAGGCCGCCCTTGCCGCCGCGCGCGAGCACGGTCGTCGCGCCATCGGTGGCGAGGTCGGCGACCGGTTCGCCGGTGTCCTGGTCGCTGACGACGGTGCCGACCGGCACGCGCAGCACGATGTCGTCGGCCCCCTTGCCGTACTGGTCGGCGCCGCGGCCGTTCTCGCCGCGCTGCGCGCGGTGGATGCGCGCGTAGCGGTAGTCGATCAGCGTGTTGATGTTGCGGTCGGCGATCGCCAGGATGCTGCCGCCGCGGCCGCCGTCGCCGCCGTCCGGACCGCCGCGCGGGACGAATTTCTCGCGACGGAACGACGCGACTCCGTTGCCGCCGGCGCCGGCGTGCACCTCGATCTTCGCCTCGTCGACGAATTTCACGGCGCGCTCCTCCGGTGCAGCACGAATTTCTCGGTGTCGTCACCGCGGCGGCGGCCCTCCCAGACCGGCGTCCATCCGGCCGGCGGCGGCGCGTCCAGGTCGTGGCGGCCGAGCTGCACGAGCAGCAGCGGACACGCGGCGCCGCGTCCGGCTTCCTCGCGCTCGGGGCGCAGACCGGCGAAATAATCGAACAGCGCGCGCTGCGGCTCGCCCAGGTTGCGGCTCGCGACGCAGGCGCCCGCCGGGATCTGCGTACGCAGCGATTCGGCGACGACGCGGTAGCTGCGACGCGAATCGACGTAGGGGAGCCAGATCGTCGATACGAGTCCCCAGAGCAGCGTGATGCCGATCGCCCAGTTGAGCACCGCGCGCCGGTTCGACCGGCGCGCCGGCCTGACCATGGCGATCCACAGGATCGTGAGCGCCAGCGCCGCGAGCATCGCCCAGAGCTTGAACGTCGGCTGGAACCCGATCTCGGTGTCGCGGAAGAGCCGCGCCGTCGTCAGCGACATCCCGTTGACGTAGGAATCGATCCACACGCCCCACACGACGATCGCCGCGAGCCCGAAGGTGAGGATGCCGAACCAGTCGAGCGCGCCCGAGTAGCCGCGCTTGAGCGAATCGACCTCGAGCGAGGCGACCAGCGCGAGCGGAACCAGGATCGGCACCGCGCCGATGAGGCGGGGATCCTGCTGCAGCGTGAGCGCGGCGAGGATGACGAGCGCGAACGTGCCCGGCAGGACGACGCCGTCGTCGCGCAGGCCTCCGTTGTAGCCGCGCCCGCGTATCCACGCGAGCCACAGGACGAGCGGCACCGCCGGCCAGGCGAACCACGGCAGGTTGCGGATCGCGTAGAGCGGATCGAACCCCGAACCGGCGAGCGGTGCGATGTGCGCGTGCCAGTCGGACGCCGCGAGCCAGGCGGCCCAGGTCTCCGGCGAGCGCTGCGCGAGCGCGAGCGGCCAGAGCCCGCCCGCGGGCAGCGCGACCAGCAGCGCGGTCGCCGCGGTCAGCGCGTGCGCGCGCGTGCGCCAGGTCGGGGAGATCGCCGGCAGCAGCGCCGCGACGGCGGCGAGCCAGACCGGCCCGGCGAATCCGTACGCCAGGAACGCGGTCGCCGCGCCCAGCCCCAGCGCGAGCCCGCCCGCGACCGGACGGCGCAGCGCGAGCGCGTACCCGTAGAGCGCCAGTGAAACGCCGGCGGCGAGTCCCAGCTCGGCCGACAGCGCGTGCGCGCGCTCCCAGAAACCGATCGAGCCGATGAGGATCAGCACCGGCAGCCAGCGGAAAGCGCGTCCGTTCAGTTCGCGGCTCGCGAGCGCCGCGAACAGGAGGATCGCCGCGAGCAGTCCGCCGGCGGCGAGCCGGGCGGCGTTGTGCGGGGCGAGCGGCGGCGACGCGAGCGCCATCGCGCCGGCCGCCAGCGCCGGAACCAGCGGCGACCGCGCGAGCGCCGGCTCCCCGGCGAGCGAGGGTACGACCAGATCGCCTCCGCGCTTCATCTCCCAGGCGATGCCGAAAACCGTCGCCTCGTCCGATTTCCAGGGGTCGTGGCCGATCAGCCCCAGGACGACCCAGGCGAAGCACAGCAGGACCAGCCCGGCCTGCTTGAGCGCCCGCTGCGGACCGGACGGCGACACCGTTTCCGGATCGACGCTCTCGGGCGGGGCGTGGCGGGGTGCGCGCATGGTTCGCATCGTAGCGTCGGCGGCACGAACGAAAAAGGCAGCCGAAGCTGCCTTTGTCGCGGGCGCGCTCGCGCGGGTCGTCACGAACGCGCGGCGGCCGGCTTCGCGCCGCTCTGCGCGGCGGGCCTGGCTTCGGACTTCGAGCCGTAGCGCTGGCGGAACTTGTCGATGCGTCCGGCGGTGTCCATCACCTTCTGCTTGCCGGTGTAGAACGGGTGGCAGACCGAGCACACCTCGATGTGGACGGGCTTGATCACCGACGAGCGCGTCTCGAACGTGTTGCCGCAGCTGCAGGTCACCTGGATCTTGTCGTACTTCGGATGGATGCCGGTCTTCATCGTCGTCCTTTCGTCGCGGCGGCCGATGGGGCGCCCGCGAATCCCGATCGCCACGCGGTTCCACACCGGAGCCACGCCCCTGCGTCGGGCAATCGATAATTATGCCCCTTGCCGGGTCCGCTGGCAACCTGCCGTCGGGGCCCTCGCCAATTCTCCTCGTCCGATCAACGGGTCGCGGCAGTGGGTCCCGGGGGTATGCCCGGCGCGGCCCCACCGGCTGCACCGGTACCCCCCGGGCGGGGGGTGCACCGGGCGGCGATTCGCGGTTCCATCGGGGCGTTCCGCAGACTCCGTGCCGAGCCCGTCCCCGCTGCGACGGGACCTGCATCCCGCGGGGCCAGCTCGGCTACGTCCGCGGTTCGGTGACCTGTTCGAACGGCGGGACGGGCACCTCGCCAATCTTCGAGTTCGGGGCGGCCGTCGCCACGATCAGGTTCCGCGACGAGGACGACGGAAACGCAACGGCCGGCGCGTGTTGCGTCGCCGGCCATTTCGCCGGCGTCCGCCGGCAGGCCGCGCGGCGCGCGGTCCGTGGCGGTCCGGCGCGGGAGCACACGTCATGGCACGCGAACTTCATCAGGCAGCGCGGGTTCTGCGGCGACTCGCGGTCGCGCTCGCGCTCGCGATCGCGCCTCCGGCATCGGCGTCGTCATCGTTCACGCTCGATCAGAGCGACCTGTGGTGGAACCCCGCCGAGGCGGGGTGGGGCATCCAGTTCGTCCAGCAGCACGTGACGATCTTCGCGACGATGTTCGTCTATGCCCAGACCGGGCAGCCCGAGTTCTATGTCGCCACGCTCGCGCGCACGCCGGACCTGGCGGACTGGGTCGGACCGATCTACCGGACCACCGGACCGTGGTGGGGCGGTGCGTTCGATCCCGCGGGGGTCGCCGAGTCCGAGGTCGGCACGATGACGTTCCATCCGCTGGGCACGTCGAGCGGCCGGCTCGACACCACGATCGGCGGCGTGGCCGTCAGCAAGACCGTGCTGAGGATGTCGTTCGCCAACGATCGCATCGCCGGGACCTACGTCGGCGGCGCCAAGTACGCCGTCGCCTCCGGCGGCTGCGCCGGTGCCGGCGCGGCCGCGGCCACGGCGAGTTTCGCCCTTTCGGGAGGCGTGACCGCGTCCGCGGCCCTCGCGGTCGGCGATCGCGTCTGCACCGTGCCGGCCGTGAGCTACCTGCAGCAGGGGCAGTTCGGACGGATGAACGGCGCGTACACCTGTGCGAACGGCGAATCGGGCGAGGCCACCTTCACCAACGTCAAGGTGGCCGCCGACTCGGTCGCGTTCACCTGGCGGCTCGCGGGCAGCGGGCCGGGCTACCAGTGCCAGTTCGACGGCGAATTCGCCGGCGTGCTCCAGTAGCGCGGAGCGGCGGCTAGGCCGGCTCGGCGGGCGCGGGGCGACGCGCGTCCCGGAGCACCAGGCCGGCGGCCGCGAGCATGAGGCCGCCGCCGGCGAGTTCGGGCAGGCCCAGCCGCTCGTCCAGGACGGCCGCTCCGAGCGCGGTCGCGACGATCGGCGCGACGAACGCGTACATGCCGGCGCGCGTCGGGCCCCAGTCGTGCAGCAGCTTGAGATAGATCGTCATGCCGGCGACGCCTCCGGCGACGATGAGCCAGGCGAGGCCGGCGAGCGACGCGGGCGAGGCGAGTCCCGCCCACGCCGCGGGATCGATCGGCTCCAGCGCCAGGGTGAACGGAACGAGCATCAGCGCGCCGAAGAGCATCTGCAGCGATCCCACCGCCATCGGCGCGGCCGCGCGCAGCAACGGCCGCGCGGCGATCGATCCGGCGCAGTAGGCGAAGGTCGCGGCGACCACGGCGGCGAGACCGGCGAGCGCCAGCGGCGTCCCGTCGCCGGCGCTGCGACGGGCGAACAGCAGGACGAGCCCGGCGACGCCGATCGCGATGCCGGCGACACCGCGAGGCGTAAGTCGCTCCTCGCCCATCGCCGCGCCGAACGCCGCGAGGCCGATCGGCATCAGCGCGTTGTTGACGATCGCGGCGAGGCCCGAGGGCACCTGCGCGGTTCCCCAGTACAGCCCCGCGTAGGTCAACGTGTTCGCGAGCAGCGCGGTCGCCACGACGCGTCCGGGTTGCGCCCGGAGGAGCGCCAGCGTTTCGCGGCCGCCGGCGATCGCGAGCATCGCGAGTCCGGCGCCCAACGACCGTACGGTGGCGAAGGCGAGCGGCGGTGCGTCGACGATGGCCAGCTTCACGGCCAGCCAGTTCGAGCCCCAGACGACGCACAGCACGACGAACAGGAACGCGGGGCGGCTCATCGGAGAACGGCCGGCGGAGTTCGAACTCGGTGCGAGGTCGGAGTGCCGGTCACGCCGGCGTCGACCTCTGCGCATGGAGTCGAAGAACCGGGCGCCGGAGCGGGGAAGCAGGGGCCCCGGTCGCGCAGCGGCCGGGGATGCGCACGATTCGGCGCTCGCGCCGCATCGCGTCGCAGGCTCACGTTTCGCGCAGCGCAACGTGAAGCCCGGCGATCGGCC
>JADZDA010000086.1 GCA_020851255.1 Burkholderiales bacterium
ATGTCGCGGCGATGGCGCAGATTGTCCCGGAGCGTGAACTTGGCGGTCTGGCCGCCGGCCGGCGGCACGACCGGCCGGTCCGGGAACAGCGGCACCTCGCTCCTCCGGAACTGGACGAGTTCGTTCAGCGCCCACAGCCGCGCCATCGCCTGGACGATCGCGCCCACGGCCGGACCCCGCAGGCGCACCGCGAAGTCGACGCGCGGCGGCCGGTGTCCGGGCGTGTTCATGTCGTCGATCAGGTTGATGCCGCCGACGAACGCCACCGTGCCGTCGGCATGGGCGATCTTGCGATGCAGGCGGCGCAACCGGTGCGACCGGAAATGCCATGGCTGGACCTCCGGACGGTACTTGAGGAGCCTCACGCCGCCCGCCACGAGTTCGCGCTCGAGTCGGCGGGTGAGGTAGTGCTTCGCGCCCCAGCCGTCGACGAGCAGCCGGACGGCGACGCCGCGGCGCGCGGCGCGCACGAGCGCCTCCGCGACGCGCCGGCCGGCCGGATCGTCGGCGAGGATGTAGGTCTCGATCCAGAACTCGCGCTGCGCGGCGTCGATCCCGGCGACGAGCGCCGGGAAGAACTCCGCACCGCTCCTCAGGAGTTCGACCGTGTTGCCGGGCCGGTAGCGATTCATCCGCCTCCGCGGTCAGCGGCGCGGCGCCTTGAGCTCGAACGTGGCCGCGAGCGCCGCGTGGTCGGACAGGCGCCGCCCCGGATACGCGCAGTGCACGCGCGCGTCGACGACCTCGAGCCCGCGTGCGTAGATGCGGTCGAGCCGGAACAGCGGCAGGACCGCGGGGAACGTGCGCGCCGTGCGGCCGCGCACCGCCTCGAAGACCTCGGTGACCGCGAGCTGGTCGATCAACTGGCGGTTGGCGCGGTGTCGCCAGTCGTTGAAGTCGCCGGCGATGATCAGCGGCGCGTCGCGCGGCACCGTCTGGCGGATGCGCTCGCACAGCGCCCGCACCTGCCACTGGCGCCCGCGTTCGAAGAGCCCGAGATGGACGTTGATGCAGTGGAGCGGCGGCAGGCGCGGGGCGAGACGCAGCACGCAGTGGAGCAGTCCCCGGCTCTCGAAGGCGTGGGCGGAGATGTCCTCGTTCTCCTGCACGACGATCGGGAAGCGCGACAGCAGCGCGTTGCCGTGGTGCCCGTGCCGGTAGATCGCGTTCTTCCCGTAGGCCATCTCGCGCCAGACGTGGCCGGCGATGAACTCGTGCTGCGGCTTCCCCGGCCAGTCGTCGTAGCGGACCGCGTGGTGCTCGTGCGAGCCCTGGACCTCCTGCAGGAACAGCACGTCGGCCGCCATGTGGTGGAGCCGCTCGCGCAGCTCGTGGATCACCATCCGGCGCGTCAGGTGCGAGAACCCCTTGTGGATGTTGTACGTGGCGACGGTGAACCGCATCGCCGACTCCGCGGGCGCGCGCGCGGCGGCGCGATGCCCGGGCATCGCCGCCAGCGCGGCGGAGGTCTCGCGATCGGCTTCGCTCGCCACCGCGGTCCCCGGCTCAGCCCTTCTCGGCCATCAACGCGCGGCGCGCGGCCTGGAGCACCGACTTCTGCTTCGCGCTGACCGTCGGGTAGGCGAGTTCCAGCGAGGCGAGCGCGTCGATGATCGCCGCGGCGACGACGATCCGCGTGTACCACTTGTTGTCGGCGGGCACGACGTACCAGGGCGCCCGCTCGGACGCGGTCTCGCGGATCATCGTCTGGTAGGCGTCCATGTACGCGTTCCAGTGCCCGCGCTCCTCGACGTCGGCCGCCGAGAACTTCCAGTTCTTCGTCGGTTCGTCGATGCGTTCGAGGAAACGTTTCTTCTGCTCCGCGCGGGAGACGTTCAGGAAGAACTTGAGGACGAGCGTCCCGTTCTGCGCGAGGTGGCGCTCCGCGCCCCGGATCGAGCGGTAGCGCTTGTCCCAGATCGACTTGTCGACGACGGCGGGCGGCAGGCGCTGGGCGGCCAGGAACTCCTGGTGCACCTTCACCACCAGCACTTCCTCGTAGTAGCTGCGGTTGAAGATGCCGATGCGCCCGCGCTCGGGCAGCGCCCGCATGCAACGCCACAGGAAGTCGTGGTCGAGCTCCTCCGACGACGGCGCCTTGAACGAGTAGACCTGGCACCCCTGCGGATTGATCCCCGACATCACGTGCTTGATCGCGCCGTCCTTGCCGGCCGCGTCCATCGCCTGGAAGACGAGCAGCACCGACCAGCGATCCTGCGCGTAGAGCATGTCCTGCAGCTCGGCGAGCGCGCGCTTGCCGATCTCGAGCGCCTCCCTGGCGCGTGGCTTGTCCTCGGCGCCCAGTTCTCCGGTGTCGGCCGGATCGTGGTCCTTGAGCCGGAACTTGCCGCCGCGCGCGACGCGGTGGGGCCGCGCGAGCCGGCGCGCGATCGGGCGGATTTCGTCGAGATCCATCGGGCTCCTCGGCCGCGTCGGCCGCCGGGACGGCGGCCAGCCCCAAGGATACCCGGACCCGGGGGTTCGCGGCGATCGCACCGCGCGACCGCGCGGTCAGATCACGTAGCTCTCGAGCGTCTCGGGAGCGAACAGCTCCTCGGGAACGAGTCGGCGCCGCGACAGGCCCTGCTCGGGGTGGTAGCGCAGGAAGACGTCGAGCGTCGCGCGGTTTCGCCCGAAGCCGTACGGCCACCAGTCGGCGCCCATGTCGCCGATCGTCCGCTCGACATGCGCGGTGAGCCAGGGCAGCATCGTCTTGAGCGCGGCGGACTGCGCGAGGTCGTCGTAGGTGATCCTTTGCGCCTCGACGAACGCCTTGACGAGCGACTGCGCGATCCAGCGGTGCGCCTCGTACACCTCGCGGCGGATCACGATCGTGTGCATGATCGGAAAGACACCGGTGCGCCGGAAGTCGTCGCGCTCGGCCCGCTCGAAGTCGGGGAAGAGGCGCGCGACTCGATCGGGACGGCTGCGGAAGGTCGATGGCGTGCGCGCCGTGTACAGCGCGTCGATCTCGCCGTCGGCGAGCATGGCCGCGAGCGTCCGCTCCGGGCCGATGCGCTCGACGCGGATCGCCGGCGGCAGGTCGAGCGCGACCTTCTCGTCGCGACCGGGGCTCTCCTCGCCGCCGGTGACGTATCGGACCGACTCGACCGGGACGCCGTGCCCGTCGGCGAGGATCCCGCGGATCCAGACCGGCGCGGTCATCTGGTACTCCGGGCAGCCGACCCGCCGGCCGACCAGATCGGCGGGCGAGCGGATGCCGGCCTGCGTGTTGACGAAGATCGACCGGTGCCGGAAGCAGCGCGACGGGAACACCGGAATCGCGACGAACGGCCGCGGATCGCGCTGGCAGGTCACGCAATACGACGACAGCGACATCTCGGCGACGTCGAACTCCCGGTGCCTGAGCATCCGGAAGAACGTCTCCTCGACCGGCATCGCGAGGAAATTGACGTCGATGCCGTCCGGCCGCACGCGGCCGTCGGCGATCGCCTGCACGCGGTCGTAGTTCCAGCAGCCGATCGTCAGCGCGAGGCGCGTCAAGCCGGCCTCCGCGCGCGCCGGCGCGCCGCCCAGCCGGCCGCGTGCGCGACGACGGTCACTCGCGCTTCATCCCCGCCGTCTGGATCGCCCTGGCCATGCGCGCGTTCTCCTCGCCGATCGCCTTCGCGTATTCGGCCGAACCTCCGCCGATCGGATCGATGCCCGCGGTCTTCATCGCCTGGATCGCGTCGGGCAGCTTCGCGATCGCGCTCACCTCGGAGGCGATCTTCTGCACGATCTCGGGCGGCGTCCCGACCGGCGCGAGCACGCCGACGATCGGCGCGAAGTCGAATCCCGGGATCCGCTCGGCGATCGCGGGAAGGTCGGGCGCCTGCGCCGAGCGCTGCTCGGAATTGGCCGCGAGCATCCGCACGCGCCCGTCCTTCACGAAACCGGACAACGACGGGTACGCGGACATCAGCGCCTCGACCTGACCGCCGACCAGCGCGGGCACCGACTGCCCGGTTCCCTTGAACGGCACGTGCACCATGTCGAGACCGAGCGCGGCCTTCATCGCCTCGATCGTCAGGTGGTGCGTGCTGCCGATGCCCGACGAACCGTAGTTGACCTGCCCGGGGCGCGCCCTGGCGTACGCGATGAACTCGTCGAGCGTGTTCACCGGGACCTTCGGGTGCACGGCGAGGAACAGCGGCGCGCGCGCGACCAGCGCGACCGGCACGAAGTCCTTCTGCGGGTCGTAGGTCAGCTTCGAATAGATCAACGGGTTGATCGACAGCATCGACCCGTCGGTGACCAGGAACTGGTAGCCGTCCGCGGGCGCCGACGCGAGCACGCCCGCCGCGACGCCGCCGTTGGCGCCGGGGCGGTTGTCGACGATCACCGACTGACCGACGCGGTCGCCCAGTCGTTGCGCGACGATCCGCGCGACGGTGTCCGGCAGCCCGCCCGCGGCGTACGGCACGACGAAGCGGATCGGCTTGTTCGGATATCCCGCCGGCTGCGCCTGCGCGGCGAACGCGCCCGCGACGAGCGAGGCGGCGGCGCCCATCAGCACCGCCCGGCGAATCGACGAAACGCACCGCGTGATCTTCATGGCCATCCCTCCTCCTCGACTGCGTGTACTCGTTGTTCCGGAGACCCCGACGGTGGACGTCGCCGCGGTTACCCGGTGCCGGCGCGTTCGATCCGGGCCCTGGGCCAGCGTACCGCGACCGCGTAGCTCAGCGCGACGATCGCGATCACGGCGAGTCCCATCGCGAGTTCCCGGCCGTCCAGCCAGCCGTCGACGTCGGGCACGGCGAGCTTGCCGACCCCGATCGCCGCGACCGCGAGGCTCAGCGTCGCGATGGCCGCGCCGAAGATCCGCGAGGCGATGCGCGCCCTGCGGTCCGCGCGCCGGATCAGCGCGGCGATCCAGACGCCGTTCACCCCGTCGGCCGCGAGCATGCCCGCGACGAAACACACCGCGAGCGTCGCCGTCGGAATCACGCCGCCGAGCTGCGTGGCAGCGACCGCGAACAGGGCGGCCTGCGAGAGCGTGTCGAACGACAACGCGAACAGCGCGCCGATCGACCCGATCAGCCAGGGATTGCGCGTGCGCTGGACACGCGCGAACAGCGTGCCCCTGAGTCCGACGGCGCGCACGACCTCGTGGCGGGGCGTACGCACGACCGCGGCGAGGTTCACCGCGCCCAGCAGCGACAGGAATCCGATCGAGATCCACGCGCCGGTCTGCTCCAGCCACGCGGGCACCTGCCAGCGTGTCGCCGCGAGTCCCGCGCCGACCGCCACGGCGAGGACCACCGCGCCGTGGCCCAGCGAGAACAGCGCGCCGCACCAGCGCGCGAGCCGCGGCGCCTCGACCGCGTTGTAGCGCGTCAGCCCGTCGATGGTCACCAGGTGGTCGGCGTCGAAGCCGTGCCGGACGCCCAGCAGCGCCGCGAGCGCCGCGAGCGCCGCCCATTCGTTGTGCTGCAGGTCCATCGGCTGTCGCTCCTGGCGATCTGGGATCGGTCTGCGCGGGGGACCGGGGCGGCGCGCTTTCCTGTTTCCTACGCGACCGCGCGGGGACGGGTCGACGCCGGCGGCGCCTCGCGCTGGCGCAGGGCGGCGGCGAAGTCGGCTTCGACCAGCGGGGGCATGGTCGCGTATCCACCGCGCGCGAGCGCGCTCATCCGCGCCTGGACGCCGAGTGCGTGCAGGTCCGCGCCCGACCAACCGTCGGTGCGCTGCGCGAGGTCGGCGAGCAGCCGTTCGGCGCCCGGCGCGAACGCGAGTCCGCGCGCTTCCTGCGCGAGGATCGCCCGGCGATCCTCGATCCCGGGCAGCGGCACGTAGAGGTGCATGCCCAGCCGGCCCGGGCGCAGCACCGACGGGTCGACGAGATCGATCCGGTTGGTCGCGGCGATCACGATCACCTGCCCGTGC
>JADZDA010000087.1 GCA_020851255.1 Burkholderiales bacterium
CCGGACAACAGGCCGGACAACAGGCCGGGCAGCAAGCCGGGCAGCAGGCCGGGCAGCAAGCGGGTCAGCAGGCCGGCCGCACCCAGTAACCGACACTCTTTCGTTGCAGCAACCGCCGGCCGCGAGCCGGCGGTTTGCGTTTGGGAGCGCCGGCCGGCGTCCGCTATGCTGCGACGGTCCCGAATGCCCGGGGGAGGACGTTCGATGCGCGCATGCATCTGGGGACTTTGCCTGCTCGTCGCCTGCCTGCCGCGCGTGGCCGCGGCCGCCGACGACAATCCGCTGGGGATGGGGTACCTCGAGACCCCGGACTTGAAGCTCGTCTGGTTCGAGCCGCTCGACTACCTCGCGCCGCACGTCGCGCGCACGTTCGCCAACTCGCAGGCCTGGCATCGCCGGATGTTCGGCTGGACTCCGTCGCAGCCGACGACGATCCTGCTGAAGGACTTCGCCGACTACGGCTTCGCGACCGCCGGTTCGGCGCCGCGCAGCCGGCTCATGTACGACGTCGCGCCGCTGTCGCACGCGTTCGAGACCTTCCCCGCGAGCGAGCGCTTCTACTCGCTGATGAACCACGAGATGGCGCACATCGCCCAGGGCGACGTCGCCAACGACGACGACCGGCGCTGGCGCGCTTTCTTCCTGGGCAAGATCGCGCCGATCGCCCAGCATCCCGAATCGCTGCTCTACAGCTACCTCACGATCCCCCGCGTCACCGCGCCGCGCTGGTTTCTCGAGGGCGGCGCCGTCTTCATGGAGACGTGGATGGGCGGCGGCCTGGGCCGCGCCCAGGGCGGCTACGACGAGATGGTGTTCCGCGCGATGGTCCGCGACGACGCGCACTTCTTCGATCCGCTGGGTCTCGACTCCCGCGGCGTGCGCAGCGACTTCCAGTTCGGCGCGAACGCCTACCTGTACGGCACGCGGTTCATGACCTGGCTCGCGCACGAATACGGCCCGCAGCAGGTGCTCGCGTGGTTCCGCCGCGACGAGGGCAGCGGGCGCTACTACGCCGACCAGTTCCACCACGTGTTCGGCCGCCCGCTCGACCAGGCCTGGGCGGACTGGATCGCGTTCGAGCGCGAGTTCCAGCGCCGGAACCTGGCCGAGGTCCGCAGGCACCCGGTCACGCCGGCGCGCCGGCTCGCGGCCGGCGGCGTCGGCTCGATCTCCCGCGTGCATTTCGACGAGGCGACCGGGATGCTCTACGGCGCGTTCCGCTACCCGGGCGTCGTCGAGCACATCGCCGCGATCGACACGCGCACCGGCGCGGTCCGGCGGCTCGCCGACATCAAGCGCGCGATGCTCTACAAGGTCGCCTCGTTCGCGTTCGACGCGCGGACGGGCACCGCGTTCTACACCAACGACAATCTCGCGCTGCGCGACCTGATGGCGGTCGACGTGAAGACCGGCGAGTCGCGGATGCTGCTCAAGGACGCGCGCGTCGGCGAACTCGCGTTCAATCCGGTGGACAGGACGCTGTGGGGCATCGAGCATCGCGACGGCATCGCGCACCTCGTGCGGATTCCGCCGCCGTACGACGACTGGTACCGGGTCGCGACGCTCCCCTACGAGCACGTGCCCTACGATCTCGACGTGTCGCCGGACGGCACGCTGCTGTCGGCGTCGATGAGCGACGCGAACGCCGACCAGTTCCTGCGCGTCTGGCGCATCGACCGGCTCATGGCCGGCGACACGAAGCCGCTGTCCGAGTTCAAGTTCGGCCAGTCGGTGCCCGAGAGCTTCGTGTTCTCGAAGGACGGGCGCCACCTGTATGGCAGCAGCTACTACACCGGCGTGTCGAACATCTTCCGCTACGAGGTCGCGACCGGGAAGATCGACGCGGTCTCGAACGCGGAGACCGGCTTCTTCCGCCCGGTGCCGCTCGCCGACGGCCGGATGGTCGTCCTCGACTACACCGCGGCGGGATTCGTGCCGGCGATCATCGAGCCCCGCGTGCTCGAGGACGTGAGCGCGATCCGGTTCCTCGGCGCCGAGGTCGCGGAGAAGCACCCGGTCGTCAAGGAATGGCAGGTGCCGCCCGCGTCGGCCGCCGCGATCGACCGGGAGGTGATCGCGCGCGGGCCCTACGACCCGGTCCGTCACGCGAAACTCGAGAGCGGGTACCCGGTGCTGCAGGGCTACAAGGACTCGGCCGGCCTGGGCTACCGGATCGCGTACGCCGATCCGCTCAACTTCTTCAACGTCGCCCTGGTCGCCTCGTACACGCCGGACGGCGATCTGAAGCGCGACGAACGGACGCACGCGTCGATCACCGCGAACTGGCTGGGCTGGCGCGGCGAGGTGTCGTGGAACAAGGCGGACTTCTACGACCTCTTCGGCCCGACCAAGCGGGGCCGCAAGGGGCTGGCCGTCGAGGGCGGCTACACGCACATCGTGATCTGGGACGAACCACGGAAGCTCGACGCGAAGTTCGACGTCAAGTACTACGACAAGATCGACACGCTGCCCGGCGCCCAGAACGTCGGGACCGCGTTCGACCGCCTGCTCACCGGCGAGGCCGGCCTCTACTACTCGGACGTCCGTCGCTCGATCGGCGCCGTCGACGACGAGAAGGGCCTCGCCTGGTCGCTGGTCGCGACCGTCAACCGCGTGAACCACGAGACGATCTCGCAGGTCCGCGGCAACGTCGACCTGGGATGGGACCTCCCGCTGCCCAATTCCTCGCTGTGGCTGCGCACGGCCGCCGGCGTCGCGACCGACCGCCGCGACGATCCGGTCGCGAACTTCTACTTCGGCGGCTTCGGCAACAATTACGTGGACGCGCGTCCGGTCAAGCGCTACCGCGAGTACGATTCGTTCCCCGGCTTCGAGATCAACGAGCTGTCCGGCACGTCGTTCGCCCGCTCGCTCGTCGAATGGAACCTGCCGCCGGTCGCGTTCGAGAACCTGGGCCGGCCGGCGATGCACCTGTCGTGGATGCGGCCGGCGCTGTTCGCCTCGGGCCTCTGGACCGACCCGGGACGAGGCTCGTTGCGCAGGGATTACCAGAACGCGGGCGCGCAGCTCGATTTCCGGGTCTCGGTGCTGCACTTCTACGAGATGACGCTGTCGGTCGGCTACGCGGTCGGGTTCCGCGAAGGACGGCGCGCGGGCGACGAGTGGATGGTCTCGCTGAAGGTGATGTAGGCCTGCCTCATCATCACGCGCGAATGATCGTGGGATAGGTTCCGACCCTTGTACGCCGATCTCGCAGTCCACGCCCTGGTCGGACTCGCCCCGGTCGTGGGTTTCCTCGCCGCGCTCCGGCTGCTCGACAGCTACCAGCTCGTCTCGCCGCGGTTCGTCGCCGCGATCGTGGCCGTCGGCGCCGCCGCGGCGGGCGCCTGCTACTTCGTCAACGGCGGACTCGTCGGCGCGACCGGACTCGATTTCACGACCTACTCGCGCTCGGTCGGCCCGGTCGTCGAGGAGCTCGCGAAGGCGCTGGTCGTCTTCGCGCTGATCCGGACGCACCGGATCGGGTTCCTCGTCGACGCCGCGATCCTCGGTTTCGCGGCCGGCACCGGGTTCGCGATCGTGGAGAACGTCTGGTACCAGCACCTCGCGCCGCAGGCGGGACTGGGCACGTGGATCGTGCGCGGTTTCGGCACGGCGCTCATGCACGGCGGCACCACCGCGATCTTCGCGATGATGAGCCTTGCGCTGCTCGAGAGCGACGAGCGCGCCGGCGTCAAGGCGTTCGTGCCCGGCATCGCGCTCGCGATCGTGCTGCACGCCGCGTACAACCACCTCACCGGCCAGCCGAAGTTCGCGACGCTGGTCGTCCTGGGCGTGCTGCCGCCGCTGATGCACGCCGTGTTCAAGCGCAGCGAGAAGGCGGTCGGCGACTGGCTCGGCCGCGGTTTCGACGCCGATGTCGCGATGCTCGAGGCGATCGGTTCCGGGCGCTTCGCCGACACGCCGGCCGGCCGGTACCTGGCGACGCTGCGCACCCGGTTCCACGGTCCGATCATCGCCGACCTCTTGTGCTACCTGCGGCTGACGTCCGAACTCGCATTGCGCGCGAAGGGCATCCTGCTCATGCGTGAGAACGGGTTCGACGTCGACATCGACGAGGCGACCCGCGCCAAGATCACCGAGATGGCCTACCTCGAGAAGAGCATCGGGCGCACCGGCCTGCTCGCCATCCGCCCGCTCGTGCACACGAGCCATCGCGATCTCTGGCAACTGCGGTGGATCTCCGGATGAACGGAGCCCGCTGATGGCCATGGACGCGCGGCGATGAGCGTCGACTCGCCCGCCACCCGCGCGCAGGCCGCCCTGCAGGCCGGGCGCCACGCCGAGGCGCTCGCCGCGGCCCGCGAGTGGATCGCCGCGGCGCCCGCCTCGCCGGCCGCGCACCGTTGCGCCGCGCAGGCGTCGGTGCGTCTGGGGGACGCCGCGCGCGGCGCGAGCGCCTTCGAGTCCGCCGAGGCGCTGGGCGGCGGCGCGGAGTGCGCGTACAACGCCGGCAACGCGTGGCGCGCCGCCGGCGACAGCGCGCGCGCGCTCGCGGCGTGGCGCCGCGCCTGTCGCGATGCCGCCCGGCTCGGCCCGCACGCGATGGCGCTCGGCCGCGCGCTCGCCGCCGCCGGTGACCGGGATGCGGCGGCCGCCGCCTGGCTCGCGCGTTTCGCGGCCGACCCGGGCGCGTACGACGCGATCCAGGCGATCGTTTCGTCGGCCGCCGCCGACCGGGCGCGCGCCGCGATGCCGATGCCCGTGCCCGACCGGGGATCGCACCCGGCGCCGCGGAGCTTCGGCTTCGTGATCTGCAGCATCGACGAGGCGCGGTTCGCCGCCGTTTCGCGCTCGCTCGGCCAGCGTTTCGGTGCGATCGACCACGAGATCATCCGGATACCGGACGCGGCGTCGCTCGCCGAAGGCTACACGCGCGGACTGGCGCGGACGCGGGCCGACGCGGTCGTGTTCTGCCACGACGACATCGACCTCCTCGCGCCCGACGCCGCCGCGCGACTCGCGGGCCATCTGACGACCCACGACGTCGTCGGCGTCGCGGGCAGCACGCGCGCGACCGGACCCGCGTTCTCGTGGACCGGGCACCCGACGATCCACGGCTGGGTGACCCACCGGATCGACGGCGCAGGCGATTTCGAACCGTCGTTCCTGAGCCTCGCACACCCGGCGGTCCGCGGCATCGAGGTGCTCGACGGCGTGTTCATCGCCTGCCGGCGGGACGCGGCGGTCGCGACCGGCTTCGACGCCGCGATCTTCGACGGTTTCCACGGCTACGACATCGACTTCAGCCTGCGGGCCAGCCTGGCCGGCCGGTCGGTCGCCGTGGCATGCGACCTCGCGCTCGTCCACCACTCGAAGGGCCGCTACGACGCGGCCTGGCAGCGTTACGCCGAGCGGCTGCGGGCGAAGTTCGCCGGCCGCCTCGACGGCCCGGTCGGCGCGGCGCACTTCCACGTCGTGCGCGTGCCGACCGCCGCCGACGTCCTGCTCACGCACCGGCGGCTCGCCGAGACGCTCGCCGCGGCGCGCGTTGCGGGCGCGGCGTCGCCGCCCTGACGCCCGGATCCCGACGTCAGGCGCGATCCGGGCCGTGCGTCGCGCGCACCGCCCGCCACCAGGCGCGCCAGGCGTGGGCCGCGACCGCACCGACGATCGCGGTGCCCAGGCCGAAGACGATGCGCGGCGCCACGCCGCCGACCAGCACGCTCGCCCCGCCGACGGACGTCGTGAACGGGCCTTCGGCGAACAGCGCGACCCACGCGCCGACGACGGCGAACGCGGTCAGCAGCGTCGCGGCGACGAACGCGTTGACCGCGCGCATGCCCGGCTGGCGCATCGTCCTGCTCGCGAGCACGCCGCCCAGCGCGAAGATCGCGCCGCACAGCGCCACCAGCCACCGCGGCGCGTGCACGCTCTCGTCGGGCGCGAAGACCGCCGCGGCGGCGATCGCCGCGCCGAGCGCGCCCATCAGCCACGGCACCCACACCGGGGGCTCGGACGTGTCGCGGCCGGGGCTCGCCATCGTGCGATCGTAACGCCGCGCGGCCGGCGGCGGGCGGCCGCGCGCCGCGCGTAGAATGCCCCGATCCGCACCGAGGCGCCCCGCATGGAAATCGGATTCGTGCTCGACCCGCTGCCCGACCTCAAGGCCTACAAGGACTCGAGCGTCGCGATGATGCGCGCGCTCGCCCGGCGCGGGCACCGGATCCACGCGATCCTGCAGCCGGACGTCGCCTGGTCGCGCGGTTCGACGACCGCGGCGATGCGCGAACTCGCGGTGTTCGCCGACGACGCCGACTGGTACCGCGAAGGCGAGGCGTCGGCGCGGCGACTCGCCGATCTCGACGCGGTCCTCATGCGCAAGGACCCGCCGTTCGACATGGAGTACGTCTACTCGACCTACCTGCTCGAACGCGCCGAGGCCGAGGGCGCGCGCGTGTTCAACGCGCCGCGGGCGATCCGCGACCACAACGAGAAGTTCGCGATCGCCCGCTACGAGCGCTACGTGGCGCCGACGCTGGTCACGCGCGACGCGGCGCTCGTCCGGGACTTCATCGACGAGCACGGCGACGCGGTGGTGAAGCCGCTCGACGGGATGGGCGGCACGTCGGTGTTCCGCGTACGCGCCGACGACCCGAACCGCAACGTGATCGTCGAGACGGTCGGACGCGACGGCGCGCGCACGATCATGGCGCAGCGCTACATCCCCGAGATCGTCGACGGCGACAAGCGCGTGCTGCTGATCGCCGGGGAGCCCGTGCCCTATGCGCTGGCCCGGATCCCCAAGGCCGGGGAGTCGCGCGGCAACCTGGCGGCCGGCGGCCGCGGCGAGGCGCGCCCGCTGACCGACCGCGACCGCGAGATCGCGCAGGCGCTCGGCCCCTCGCTGTGGGCGCAGGGGCTGCTGGTCGTCGGGCTCGACGTGATCGGGCCCTGGCTCACCGAGGTCAACGTCACCAGCCCGACCTGCTTCGTCGAGATCACCCAGCAGACCGGGTACGACGTGGCCGGCCGGTTCGCCGAAGCGCTCGAAACCGCGATCCGGAACCCCGCGGCGCCGGGCCGCGCCGGCTGATTCGCCGCGCCTCCCGGCGGACGGCCGGCGGCGTCCGCCGCCCCGCTGCCCGGGCCCGCCCGCGTGCTACCATCGCCGGACCGGTTCCGGCGCGTCTCGGAACGCGCCGCGGACCCCCGCATGATCGGCATCCTGATCATCGCCCACGATTCCCTGCCCGACAGCCTGGTGCGCGCGGTCACGCACGTGCTGGGCGCGCGCCCGCCCCGGCTCGAGACGGTCTCGGTCCGCTCGACCGACGACCCGCTCGACCTGCTGCCCGCCGCCCGCGCGCAGGCCGCCGCGCTGGACGACGGGGACGGCGTGCTGATCTTCACCGACATCTACGGCGCGAGTCCGTCGAACCTCGCCGGCAAGCTGCTCTCGCGCGGGCGTTTCGAATGCATCGCCGGCGTCAACCTGCCGATGCTCGTCCGCGCGTTCACCTACCGCGACCAGGGCATGGAGACGACGATCCGAAAGGCGATCTCCGGCGGGTGCGAGGGCGTCCTCCACGTCGAGACCGAGCCGGTCCATGCCGCAGCGCGACGTTGAAATCGTCAACAAGCTGGGCCTGCACGCGCGCGCGTCGGCCAAGCTCACCCAGCTCGCCGGGCGCTACCAGAGCGACGTCCACATCGCGCGCAACGGCCGGCGCGTGAACGCCAAGAGCATCATGGGGGTCATGATGCTCGCGGCCGGCAAGGGTGCGAAGGTCACGCTGGAGACCAGCGGACCGGACGAGAACGAGGCGATGGACGCGTTGTGCGCGCTGGTCGCCGACTGCTTCGGCGAAGGTCAGTGAACGCTCACGTCGCGTACGTGTCGGGGCGGGGCGACGGGCCCGGGCGGGTCGGAATGTCATCGTCGCGGAACCCTTCGCGCGCAGAATGGACGAAGTGCTAGGGTAGGGTGCGGCCGGGCGGAGCCGGAGCCGCCCGTCACGTCGACGAACCGCGCGGGAGGGGCGCGGATCGCCGCCCACCGGAAGGAGGAGTCCGATGCAGAGCCGTACCATACGCTTGCGTCTGTCGCAGGGCTTGCACGCGCGTGTCGCCGTGCGCGTCGTCAAGGTCGCGTCGCGGTTCACGAGCAAGGTCGTGCTCGTCGTCGGCGAACGGCGCGCGAGCGCCCGCAGCCTGATGGCGATGCTGATGCTGGCCGCCGCGATGGGTGCGACCGTGCGCCTGGAGACCGAGGGCCCCGACGAGCGCGAGGCGCTCGAAGCGGTGGCGGCGATACTCGCGCCCGGACCGGGACGCTGACCCACGATGGTCAGCTTCGCCCTGCACGGCATCGGAGTCTCCGGCGGGATCGCGATCGGCCGCGCGCAGCTCGTCTCGCACGCGACGCTGGAGGTCGCTCACTACACGATTCCGGCGACCAAGGTCGACGAGGAGATCGCGCGCTTCGACCACGCGGTCGGCGCGGTGCAGGAGGAGTTGAAGCAGCTCCACGGGACGATGATGGCGTCGGGCGACGTGCCCGGCGAATTCGGCGCGTTTCTCGACGTCCACTGGATGATCCTGAACGATCCGACGATCGCCGAAGCACCCAAGCGCCTGATCGCCGAGCAGCGCTGCAACGCGGAGTGGGCGCTCACCCAGCAAATGGGCGTGCTGGTCGACCAGTTCAACGAGATCGAGGACACCTACCTGCGCGAGCGCAAGTCCGACGTCGTCCAGGTGGTCGAGCGCGTGCTCAAGCGGATGATGGGCACGTCGGGCGCGCTGCCGACGCCGGCGGCCGAGGAGCGGACGATCCTGGTCGCCCACGACCTGTCGCCCGCCGACGTGATCCAGTTCAAGCAGCACCGGTTCGCCGCGTTCCTGACCGATCTGGGCGGCGTGACCTCGCACCCCGCGATCGTCGCGCGCAGTCTCGCGGTGCCGGCGGTCGTCGCGACGCACAACGCGCGCCAGATGATCCACGACGGCGAGATGCTGATCGTCGACGGCGCGAACCACGTCGTGATCGTCAATCCGGACCGTGCCGTGCTCTCCGAGTACCGGTTGAAGCAGGGCGAGCTCGAGATCGAGCGGCAGAAGCTCAAGCGACTGCGGACCAAGCCGGCCGAGACGATCGACCGCCAGAGGGTCGAGCTGCACGCCAACATCGAGCTTCCCGGCGACCTCGAGCAGGTGCTGGAGAGCGGCGCGACCGGCGTCGGCCTGTTCCGCTCGGAGTTCCTGTTCCTCAACCGGGAGGGGCTGCCGACCGAGGACGAGCAGTTCGAGGCCTATCGCTCGGTCGCCGAGGGCATGGACGGCAAGCCGGTCACGATCCGCACGTTCGACCTGGGCGCCGACAAGAGCAAGGAGGGGCTCGACGGCCTCGTGCGCGTCGCGCCGAATCCGGCGCTGGGACTGCGGGCGGTGCGCTTCTGCCTCGCCGAACCCAGGCTCTTCCTGACCCAGCTCCGCGCGATCCTGCGGGCGTCGCATCACGGGCGGATGCGCATCCTCGTGCCGATGCTCGCGTCCGCCGCCGAGATCGACGCGACGCTGGCGATGATCGAGCAGGCCAAGGAGACGCTGCGCGAGCGCGGCGAGCCGTTCGACGCGAACATCGAGGTCGGCGGCATGATCGAGATCCCGGCGGCCGTGCTCGCCATGGACGCTTTCCTCGACAAGCTCGACTTCCTGTCGATCGGCACCAACGATCTCATCCAGTACACGCTCGCCGTCGACCGGTCCGACGAGGCGGTTTCGCACCTGTACGATCCGCTGCATCCGGCGATCGTGCGTTTGCTGGCTCTCGCGATCGGCGGCGCGGCGAAGGCCCAGGTCCCGATCGCGGTCTGCGGCGAGATGGCCGGCGAGGTCGCGTACACGCGGCTGTTGCTGGGCCTGGGCCTGCGCAACTTTTCGATGCATCCGGCGCAGGTGCCGGCGCTCAAGCAGCGGGTGCTGACCACCGACATCGCGGCGATCAAGCCGCTGGTCGACCGGATGCGCCGGACCGAAACGCCCGCGAAAATGGTCGCGCTCCTGGAGAAGCTCAACGCCTGACCGGGCGCGTTGCGGCGGGCCGCGATTGCGGCTGCCGGGCGACTTTGGCAGAGTGATGCTCCGGCGCCACGAGGCGCCCGCACGGGAAAAGGGGACGCCGATGTCGACGTTGCGTTGCGCGCTCGCGTGGGCCTGCGGGTTGGTCGTGCTCGTTGCGGCCGTAGGCGCGCAAGCGCAGTGCTCGCTCACCTGCCCGTCGAACCAGACGACGTCGAATGCTCAGAACCAGTGCGGCGCGGTGGTCAGCTATCCGGCGCCGCAGACGACCGGAACCTGCGGAACGGTCACGGCCTCGCCCGCGTCCGGCGCCTTCTACCCGGTCGGCACGACGGTCGTCACGGCGAGCGCGTCGGGCGCACCGCAGCCCAGCTGCCAGTTCTCGATCACCGTCAACGATACCCAGCCGCCGTCGATCACCGCGCCCGCCAACCTGACGCTGTCGTCCGCGACCGTGCCGGCGGTGGTCAACTTCCCGGCGCCGATCGTCTCCGACAATTGCCCGAACACGAATCTCTCGGTCCTGCCCCCGTCGGGATCGGCGTTTCCGGCCGGTACGACGACGGTGGTCGCCACGGCCACCGACCCGGCGAGCAACACAGCCTCCGCGTCGTTCACGGTCACGGTCGTCCCGGTCCTGCCCCCCGAGCCGATTCCCGCGCTCGGCGTGCTCTCGCTCGTCGTGCTCGCCGCCGGCGTGGGAGCCTTCGCGATCCGGCGGGCCGGTCGCCGGTAGGCCAGCGGAGGACGGCGACGCCAGCCGACAGGCGGCACGGCGGGCATCGGGCCGCGTTTCCGGTTATGCTAATGTCATGAACCGCCGCCGCTGGTGGCCGCTCGCGGCCGTGCTCGTCTCGTTCGCCGTCGCCGCTGCCGCTCCCGGAGAACCCGCCCCCGCCCTGTCGCTCCCCGATGCCGCAGGTCGGACCGTGACGCTCGAATCGCTGAAGGGCAAGGTCGTCTATGTCGACTTCTGGGCGTCGTGGTGCGGGCCGTGCAAGCAATCGTTCCCCTGGATGGCCGAGATGCAGCGCAAATACGCCTCCCTGGGTCTCGAGATCGTCGCGGTGAACGTCGACAGGAAGCGCACCGACGCCGAGCGCTTCCTGGCGGGGACGCCCGCCGCGTTCACCGTCGTTTTCGACGCGGCCGGAGCCACTCCGAACGCCTGGAACGTCCGTGCCATGCCGTCGTCGTACCTCGTCGACCGGCAAGGGCGAGTCGTCCATGTCGACCAGGGCTTTCGCGAGGACATGAAGGCGCCGATCGAGGCGCGCATCCGCGCGACGCTGGAGGCCGCGCGATGACCATCCGCCGGCGCGGGCAGCGATGAGGCCGGTCGCGTCGCTCGCGCTGCTGCTCGCGGTCGCGACGCTGGCGTCGTGCGCCTGGGCGCCGCCCCGACCCTGGGAAAAAGGCGAGCTCGCGAAGCCGGCGATGCAGTTCGACGCCGACCGGCTCGAGTCGCGCATCCAGGAGCACGTTTATCAGAGCAAGGAGGCCGCGAGCGGCGGCTACGGCGTCGGCGGGGGCGGCTGTGGCTGCAACTGATCCCGCGCGCACGCGCTCGCTGATGGCCGCCGCGCTCGCGCTGCCGGGCGTGGTGCCGGCGGGCGCGGCCGCGCAGTCGATTCCCGACGAGGGCCGCGTCGAATTGCGCTATCTCGACTACCGCGACTGGCAGAGCGGCGCGGACCGGATGCGCGTGAAAAGCCCGTCGTTCCATGTGATGAAGCCGTTCGCCGGCACCTGGATCGCCGAGGGCGGGCTGGTCTACGACGGCATGTCCGGCGCCTCGCCCCGCTTCCACAACACGCTGTCCGGTGCGTCCGGCGAAGGCGTCAGGGACTACCGGACCGCCGGCGACGTCAAGTTGACGCGCTATTTCGACCGTTACGCGGTCGGCGTCGGCGCGGCCGTGTCCTCCGAGCGCGATTACCTGTCGCGAGCGGTCTCGGTCGACTTCCGCTGGTGGACCGACGACCGCAACACCACGCTCGCGTTCGGGTTCGCGGGCTCGTCGGACCGCATCGACCCGGTCAACGAGGTCGTCGTCGGCCGCAAGCGGCACACGCTCGATTTCCTGGTCGGCGTCACGCAGGCGGTCAACGCGAACGCGATCCTGCAGTCGAACCTCACGGTCTCGCGCGGACACGGCTACTACGACGACCCGTACAAGTCGCTGGACACGCGGCCGGACCACCGCCGCGTCGTCGCCTGGCTCACGCGCTGGAACCAGTCGATCCCCGCGGCCGACGCGACGCTCAGGCTCGCGTTCCGCGTGCTGCGCGATTCGTTCGGATCGACGTCGTTCATGACCGAGGCGCAGTGGGTCCAGACGCTGCCGGCCGGCTTCACGGTCACGCCCGGCTTGCGCTACCTGACCCAGAGCGCCGCCGACTTCTACCGGGATCCGCCGTTCCCGACCGGATTCAGGCCGGGCGAACCCTACTCGGCCGACACGCGTCTCTCCGCCTTCGGCGCGTTCACGCCGTCGCTCAAGATCGCGAAATCCTTCGAGCGGGGCTGGACCGCGGACCTGCGCGTCGACTTCCATCGCCAGCGCGGATCGTGGCGGCTGGGTGGAGACGGCAGCCCCGGCGTCGAACCGTTCTCCGCGCGCTGGATCCAGGGCGGCGTGTCGAAGTCGTTCTAGACGACCCGCGGCGCGACCGCGCTGCGCCCCTCGCGACACCCACCCGCACACGCACCGCCGGCCCCATGCGGCTGCACCGTTACGAATTCCGCGCGATGGCCTCGTCGCACGAGATCGTGCTCGGCGCGGGAGATGCCTTGCACGCCGCGCGCACCGCCGAGGCGATGATCGCCGATGTCCAACGCATCGAGGCCAAGTATTCGCGTTTCCGCCACGGGAGCCTCGTGTCGCGGATCAACCGCGCGGCCGGCGCCGCCGCCGTGTCGATGGACGCGGAGACCGCGGCGCTCCTCGATTACGCGGACACCTGCCACCGCGCCTCGGGCGGCCGCTTCGACATCACCTCGGGTGCGCTGTCGGAACTGTGGGAATTCCGCCGCGACCCGCCGCGCGTGCCCGGTGCGGACGAAATCGCGCGGGCCCTCGCGCTGGTCGGCTGGCCGTCGGTCGAGCGCGACCACCGCTCGGTACGCCTGCCCCGGGCCGGCATGCGGATCGACCTGGGCGGCATCGGCAAGGAGTACGCGGCCGATCGCGCGGCGGCGATCGGCATCGACGGGGGCATCGCGCACGGCTGCGTGAATCTCGGTGGCGACGTCCGGGTCTGGGGCGGTCGGCCCGACGGCGGGCCCTGGCGCATCGGCATCCGCGATCCGGACGGCGGGCGCGACCCGATCGCCACGCTCGACAGGTTCGACGGCGCGGTCGCGACCAGCGGCGACTACGAGCGCGGGTTCGTCGTCGACGGTGTCCGCTACGGACACGTGATCGACGCGACCGACGGCCGGCCGGTCATGCACTGGCGCTCGGTGAGCGTCGCCGCGCCGCTGTGCGTCGTCGCCGGCAGCGGCGCGACCGTCGCGATGCTGCTCGGTCACGACGCGCCGGCGTGGCTGGCCGCGCAGGGCTGCGACTGGATCGGTGTGGACACGAGCGGGGCGATCCATCCGCGCGAGCGGCGACCCTGATGCCGCGGCTCGCCCCGGATCAGCCGTCCGCGTTGCGCATGTCGCCGCGCCTGCGCGCGATCGCGTACGCCGCGAGCGCGAGCCATGCGACGCTCGCCGCGGCGAACAGCCAGCCGTTGTACCGCAGCTCGGTCGACGGCGCGACCAGCGGCAGCGGCGCGATGTAGAGCAGCCCGCTCGTGCCGGCGGCGAGCGCGCAACGGCCGCGGAAGTCGTCGCGCAGCCGCCATCCGGCGATCGCCGCACCCAGCGCGACGACGATCCAGGCGACCGGCGCGTAGAGCCACCAGCCGACCGCGCGCTGGTAGTGCGCGACCGCCCAGCCGTGCAGCGCGGAGTCGTTGATCAGGATCGTCGGGTTGTCCGCGTAGCCGATGACGAACGGCACGAACGCGAGATCGCTCGGACGGTCGTTGCGGTAGCGCCCGAACAGCGCGGACGCGACCGACAGCCGATGCGCGGCGTACGCGCCGGGGTGGTCGCGGATCGCGCCGAACCACGCGGCCCACAGCCGGCGCGATTCCCCGGGCGTGAACGGATCGGAGAGCCCGTCGCGCAGCGCGTGCGGCGGCGCGTACAGCGGCACGTTCGCGTAGCGCGACATCTTCGCGCGCAACTGGTCGAGCGTGATGCCGTCGGGGCGCGCGAAATCGGGGACCAGCATCTCGCCGGTGGCGAGCGACACCGCGGTCAGGTCCCAGAGCTGGACGACGCCGAACGTCGACATGCGCTGCACGACCAGCGCCCGGTCGAGCGCCCGGCCGGCGCCGAAGACCGCGGCGATCGCGATCGCGGTGGCGATCGCGGTCTTCATCGGCGAGGCCTGCGCCGGGGGTCCCGCCGGCGCGGCCTTCGTCCAGGCGACGGTCCACCAGGCGACGAGCGGGACGAGCGCCGGCAACGCGTTGTGGCGGACCAGTCCCCCGTAGAGCAGGAACGGCAGCGCGGCGATCAGCGGCCGGCGCGTCCGGGTCGCGTCGGCGCGCAGGACCAGCGCGACCGCGAAGCCGAGCGCGGCGATCAATGCGGCGTCGGTCCACAGGTGGACGACGACCAGGTGCGCCGGCGTGGCGACCGACGCGAGCGCGGCGGCGGCGATGCGCGGCCACGGGCGGTCGAACAGCGTGCACGCGACCAGCCACACGCCGGCCCAGTAGAACAGCGCGTGCAGGACGAACACGCCGCCGCTGCCCGGCCAGACGCGGTGGACCAGCGCCCACAGCCCGGTCATCGCGACCGGCGAGAGATTCGCGTACTGGCCGGTGCGCGCCTGCCAGAACTGGAACGCGGAATCGAACGACAGGTGTCCCGGGTAGAACGCCGCGGTCGTGAGCGCGAACGCGACGACCGGGAAGAGGTGGTGCGCGTGCGACTTCAGGCGCATCGGCGCGGATCTTCGTCCGCGGGTCCGGCGACGAACGGGCGCGTCACGGCCCGGCCGGCGGCGTCCCCGTGCCCGGCGCCGGATCGGCGGGAGCGGCGCCGATGCCCCACGTGCGGTGCACGAGGTAGAGCGGCCGGTTCTTGACCTCGTCGAAGACGCGGCCCAGGTATTCGCCGAGCACGCCCAGCCCGATCAACTGCACGCCGCTCACGAACAGGACGACGACCATCAGCGACGCGTAGCCGGGCACGTCGACGCCGTAGACGATCGTGCGCACGATGAGGAAGCTCGCGTAGAGGAACGCGAACAGCGCGATCGTCGCGCCCAGGTAGCTCCAGATCCGCAGGGGCCAGGAGCTGAACGACGTGATGCCGTCGATCGCGAGCTTCCACAGGCGCCCGTAGCTGAACTGGCTCTCGCCGGCGTGGCGCGGTGCGCGATCGTAGAGGATCGACGTCTGGCGGAATCCGACCCACGCGAACAGCCCCTTCATGAAACGATTGCGCTCGGGCATGCGCTTCAGCGCGTCCAGCGCCGGACGCGTGAGCAGCCGGAAGTCGCCGGTGTCGCGCGGGATCCCGATGGTCGTCATCCCGCCGATCGTCCGGTAGAACGCGCTCGCGGTCGCGCGCTTGAGCCAGGTCTCGCCCTGGCGGCTGCGGCGCGTCGCGTTGACGACGTCGTAGCCCTCGCGCCACTTGCCGACCATTTCGACGATGAGCTCCGGCGGATCCTGCAGGTCGGCGTCCAGCGGGACGACCGCGTCGCCCGACGCATGGTCGAGCCCGGCGGTGAGCGCCGCCTCCTTGCCGAAATTGCGCGACAGACCGATGACCTTGACGCGCGGATCGCGCCGGTTGAGCGCGACCAGGCCGGCGATCGTGGCGTCGCGGCTGCCGTCGTCGACGCAGACGATCTCCCAGGGTTCGCCGATCGACGTCAACACCGCGGACACGCGGTCGTAGAAGGGCGTGAGGTTCGCCTCCTCGTTGTGCATCGGGACGACGACCGAGATCACGGGCTTCATCGCAATGGCGCCGGTGCCCGGGTCGGTGGCGAGGCGGTCAGCCGGCCCGGACCGGTCCGGCGTAGAGCAGCGCCTGTTCGCCGCGCTTCGAGGCGACCGAGACCACGACGAACGCCTCGTCGGCGTCCATCCGCGCCTTGAACTCCCAGCCCGAGGGCTTGAGACGCGGATCGCCGAGCACCGCCGGCACGTCCTCCCGGTTCACCGTGATCGGGCAGGTGTACTCGCGCGCGCCGACACGGATCGACACCGTCTCGAGCGGGCCGTCGTCGAGCGACGCCGCCCAGCCGATCAGCTCGAGCTCGCGCCCGCGGGTGCGGCAGATGTCGACACAGCCCCAGGCGCCGCGGCGAAAACCCGCGAGTCCGGACAGGTCGCGGCCGGCGTCGCGCGGGACGAGGTAGAGGTCCTGCTCGTTCGCGAGCCCCCGGGGGATGCGCAGGTACGGCCAGTCGCGCCCGCCGTGCGCGTCGCGGATCACGCGCGCGACGAACGACTCGCGCACGAAGCTCGTGCCGTAGACCCGGCTGTCGAGCTCCTCGATCTCGCTCGTCCCGACGAAGTGGATGCCCTGCTCGGGCATCGCGACCCCGCGCGCGAGCAGCCGCTCGTCGTGCACCGAGAACGCGAGCACGCCGCGCGGCGACAGCAGCGACACGAGCTTCGCGACCCACGCGCGGAACAGCGCTTCGGGCAGGTGCGAGAACAACGACGCGACCCAGATGAAGTCGAACGTGCGGCCGGGGCGGAACTCGTCGGGGTCCGCGCTCGAATTGACGCCGTGGACACCGAACTCGGCCGCGACGAAATCGACGGCGCCGCGCTGGATGTCGCTCGCCCAGATCCGCGACGGCGGGAGCGTCCGGCTGAGGAAGCGCAGCAGCCGCCCGTAGCCGCAGGCGAAATCGAGGACGGCGAGGTCGTCGAGCTTCTCGCCGAACAGCCGCTGCAGGGTCTGCCGCGCCGCGTAGTACTGCTGGAGCGCGACGTTGTAGTACTGCGACAGCGACGGGTTGACCTCGCGCCAGCCGCGCAGCGAGTGGCGCAGCATCTGGTCGTCCGGGTGGATCGTGAGGCTCGGCGGCGCCACGTTCGCGCCGGCGGCGCGGTCCGGGTGCAGTCGCCACACGGCCTCGCGGAACGCCGGGGTGCGGCAGAGCGCGTGCGCGGCTTCGGTGAGCGCGGTTTCGTCGATGTCCATGGAAAGGAGTGCTGGCTGGCGCAGCGGACGCCGGCGCGGGAGGCGCGGCGACCCGGATCGGCGCACGGTCGGCCGCGGGAACCGGGGATTCGGCGCGCGCCGGCGGCTCGAGAGGATCTTCGTCCACGCTTACGTGAACCGGCGATCCGGAACAAGGCGGGCGCGTGCCCGCCGTTCGAACCGCGCCCGCGCATTCGCACCGCGTCGCCGGGCCGAGCGGCCGCCGATTTGCGTGCGCGGGCGGCGCGATGGCGGCGACGAGGCACAATGTCGCCGACGCTCAGCCCGCGCCGGGTCGCATGCCGTCCTACCCGCGCCTCGAAGCCCCCGACGATGCCCAAGCCCCGCCCCGAATTCCCTGCATCCGGCGCCCCGCCGCGCGCGGTCGCGCCGAGCCGCGCGCCGGCGGTGCTCGCGATCGTCGTCGTCGTCGCGTTCCTGGCGACGCTCGTGGCCTGGCGGATCACGCACCGCGATGCCGGGGCGCCGGCGGCGGGCGCCCCGGCCGTGCCGATCGAGCAGCCCAGACCCGGCACCAGCGGCTGGGTCGACGGGCCGCCGGGCGACACGGCGGTCGGGCCGATCGTGCGCTTCGACGGCTGGGCGTTGGACCTGACCGGCATCCGGCGCGTCGAGATCCGGGCGGGCACGAGCGTGTTCGAGGCGCGCCACGGCATCGCACGCGGGGACATCGCCGCCGTCCGGCCGGGCTACCCCGCGTCGGCGAACGCCGGCTGGGAGTTCCAGGGCGATTTCTCGGCGCTGATCGGACAGGCCGGCGGCGGACGCCTGATCGCCGAGGTGGTCGCGATCAACGGCGAGGGCGTGCCCACGCCGCTGGGCCGGCGGACGATCGTCGCGCCGGCGGATTCGTCGCCGTGGAAGTCGCTGTGGGAAAAGCGCGCGAACCGCGGCGCCAAGCCGTTCTACATCGTGCCGGGGCTCTCCGGCGTGGGGCTGGGCGGCGCCGAGGAGCTCTCGACCGGTTACACCGCGTACAAGTCGCCGACGTTCGACGCCGGCATGCGGGTGCCGATCCTGTACATGCGGACGACGCTGGGCGAGAAGCACGACTGGCGGTTCGATCCCGACTGGAACATCGAGCGCCGCTGCGGCGAGCGGCGGATCGCCGAGGACACGCTCGGGCGCGTCGTCGCGTACGCGCGGGCGAACCGGCTGCCGGTGCTGTTCACGCTGAACGGCGGCGTCTGGGCGGACGCCACCTGCGACGTGCCGGCGTGGGATCTGACCGACCACCTGGAGAAGGACGCCGCCAACGTCCAGTGGAACGAGCGCGGCGAGGCGATGCCCGACGACGCACTCAAGAACCTGCCGGGCGCGCAGGCGAGCCCCGAACTCGCGCGGATGCTGACCTACAACGTCTACGCCGAGCGCAACCGCCATTACAAGCGGCGCAATCTGCAGGAGGCCGCGAAGCGGGTCGTCGAGTTCGCGCGCGCCGACCCGGACCTCTTCATCGGCGTGAACCTCGACCCGGACACGACGATGAACCCCTTCTTCGAGGGTCATCAGTGGTACGACTACAACCCGGGGACGATCCGCCAGTTCCGCCACTGGCTCGCCGGCACCGGGCCCTACGCCGGCGACGGCGGTCCCGGCGTGCCGGATCTGTCGGCCTACCGCCGGGCGCGCGCGCTCACGCTCGACGAGGTGAACCGCTACGCCGGCCGGAACTACACGTCCTGGGACCAGGTCGATCCGCCGCGCCACCATCAGGACGACTCCGACCATCGGCTCGACGCGTTCTGGAACGATCCCTGGCACCACGAATGGGAGGTGTTCCGCCGCCACGTGATCGACCTCCACTACGACGAGCTCTCGGCCTGGCTCGTCGAGGTCGGCGTGCCCGCGTCGCGCATCTTCTCCTCGCAGGGATTCATGGCGCCGCACGACCGCGTGCAGCCGTTCGCCGTGCGCGTGACCAGTCCCACCAAGAACTACGACAGCGGCGGCGTCTCGGTCGAAGGCGCGGTGCCCAGGCACGGCCACCTCGGTGCGGTCGTCTACGGACCGGCCGCGTACAACGACATCCCGATGGAGACGCGCGACTCGCTGTACGCCACGTTCCATCGCTTCGATCCCGGCTGGGCGATCGTCGAGTTCAACACGGCCGACCTGCGCATACCCAAGCGGCTGCCGTTCTACGGCGAGGCCTACCGCGCCTACCGCGACGCCTTCAACTTCGGCGCGCGCTTCATCTCGCCGATGGCGTGGAACGGATCGAACGGCATCTACGCCGGCCAGCCCGGCTACGTGTCGTACATGGCCTGGCGCAACACGCCGGCCGAGGATGCGCTGCGCGACTTCGCGCTCGCCCGCGCGTACGTGCCGCTGGGCACGCGCCTGTGGACGTTCGGCACCAGCGTGTTCGCGAGCGACGACGGATGGACGGCGGCCGCGGGCGCGACGGCGGGAGCCGGCAATGGACGGCTCGTGCTGCGTTCGGCCGGCGCGCGAGCGGTGCTGCTTTCGCCCGATCGCCTCGCGATCCGGCGCGGCGAGACCGATCTCCTCGTGCTCGGCGCCGAACGGCCCGAAGCGCTCGCGGCTATCGGCGTCGAAGTGAAGGACGGGCGTGGCGCCTGGACGGTGGTCGCGGCTCCGCGGCCCGCGGATCGTTACGAACGCGACCCCGCCGGCTTGCTCGTCCCCCTCGAGTGGCCCGCCGGCGTCGAGACCGCCGAGCAATTGCGGATCACGCTGCGCTTCGCCACGCCGCGCATCGACACCACATTGCGGCGGATCGCGCTCTATCCGACGCGCGAGGCCGCCGCGCGCTGAGCGTGCGCCGGTTTCCCGGGCGGTCGGCGGCGAGCTGCGCTGCGATCGGCCGCCGCCCGGATCACGGCGGCGCGCACATCGTGTACCCGATGCCGTAGCCTTCGGCGACGAAGCCGGCCGCGACCATCTGGTCACGGATCACGACGCTGGTCGTGAACCGGTGGTTGGTGTCCGCCTTCTGGTTCCACAGCCGGTAGACCGGGAGCGTGCCCGCCGGACAATCGCCGGTCGTCGGGTTGGGCGAGGCGATGTGGAACGCGGTCGACGACTCGAGGATGAACGCCGGCTGCTGGACCAGCACCGCGCTGCACTCGGAGGGGATCGCCGAATAGAAGTGCGAATTGCCGTACTCGGGAGGCAGGTAGAACCGGCAGACCGGATTGGTGCCGGTGGTCGTGACGTCGTAGGCGTAGAAGAACTGGCCGGTACGCACCCAGCCGCCGACCTGGCCCGAGTCGAGCACGGCGATCTCGGCCGCGTACGCGGTCGTGAAGTAGTGGCCGAGCGACGCGTTGAAATACTCGACCGCCGGCACCTTGTTCGCCGTGGGCGGGGGCGGCGCCGTGGCGCCGGTGCCGGTCAGCGTGACCTGCTGCGGGCTGCCGCTGCCGTCGCTCGTGATCGTGATCGTGCCCACGCGCGATCCGGCGATCGGCGGCTTGAACGCGACCTGGATCGTGCAGGCGCCGCCCGCGGCGACGCTGCCGCAGTTGTTCGACACGATCGGGAACTCGGTCGCCGACGAGGTCTGCACGCCGGAGACCGTCACGGACGCGCCCGAGGCGTTGGACACGTTGATCGACTGCGCCGCGCTCTGCACACCCACGCCCTGGCTGCCGAACGCGAGGCTCGACGGCACGTTGAGACTGCCGGTCGGCGGCGGGGTGCCCGACTGGCCGGTGCCCGAGACGTTGAAGGTCTGCGGGCTGCCGGTGCCGTTGCTGGTCACCCGGATCTGGCCGCTGCGCGCTCCCGCGGCCGCCGGCGTGAACTGCACGCCGACCGAGCACGGGCTCCCCGGGAAGACGAACGCGCCGTTGCAGGTGTTGCTGACCACGACGAACTCGAGCGGGTTGGTGCTCGTCACGCTGGAGATCTGCACGGCGGCGTTCGACGACGCGGTCGTCGAGATGTTGCGCGAGGTGACCGAACTCGCGACGCCGACGTTCAGCGTGCCGAAAGTGATCGCCGAGGGCATCTGCAGCGCGGCGACGACTCCGCCGCCGAACGTCTGCAGGTAGGTGGCGATGGTCTGGAACGTCTCGTCGTTGATGAGCCCGGCGTTGTACGCGGGCCGCAGCTCCGCGGTCATCGTCGGCTTGGTGTCCATCGCGAGCTTGATGATGTTCCAGTCCTTGCCGCCGAGGACGTTGTCCTTGTTGTTCATCGGATTGCCGTGGCAGCCCTGGCACCACTGGGTGTAGAGCTGCTGGCCGGACTGGGCGGACGCCGGCGGCGCGACCAGCGCCGGCAGGACGGCGCACAGCGCGAGGGTGACGGCGTGGGCGAGGCGACGCGGAATCGGCATGGTGGGGGCTCGTTCGCCGGCGAACAGTCGCCGGTTTCGGAAATTCCGGCGTCATAGGATAGGATTATTCCAATGTCATAGCAACCGGACGCCGCCTTGTCTGAAGCCCGCCCATGCCCGGAGGCGGCCCGGAACCCGCGATGACGGTGCAGGTATCGGGGCGGGGCCCGGGGCGGATTCGGGTCGGTGCTAGACTTCGCGGATCGGTCGCGCCGATTTGACTCAGCTTGCGGGCGCGTTACAAATCCGGCTAAAGCGGTCGCGGTTGCCTTCCTCGGCCCGACGTCGCTCCCGCCGGATGGTTTTCCGGGCTCCATCCTTCGGGACGCACGACGACGGCAACGATGGTCAGTTTTTCCGAAACCACCGGCGGCGCGCCCTCCGCGCGCAACGACGAACGCTCGGTCGGCCAGGTCGAGCCGAAGCTCGCCCACTTCACCGAGCCGCTCAAGCTCGCCTGCGGCCGTACGCTCAAGTCCTACGACCTCGCCTACGAGACCTACGGCGAGCTGAACGCCCGCAGGACCAACGCGGTCCTGATCTGCCACGCGCTCAACGCTTCGCACCACGTCGCCGGCACCTACGCCGGCGAGCCCGACAACGTCGGCTGGTGGGACAACATGGTCGGGCCTGGCAAGCCGATCGACACCAAGCGTTTCTTCGTCGTCGGCGTCAACAACCTCGGCAGTTGCTTCGGGTCGAGCGGGCCCTCGACGAACGACCCGGCGACCGGCAAGCCCTACGGCGCCGATTTCCCGCTCGTCACCGTCGAGGACTGGGTCGATTCGCAGGCGCGGCTCGCGGACCTCCTCGGCATCGAGGAATGGGCGGCGGTCATGGGCGGGAGCCTGGGCGGCATGCAGGCGCTCGCCTGGGCGGTCCGCTACCCGACGCGCATCCGCAACGCGATCGTGATCGCGGCGGCGCCCAACCTCTCGGCCGAGAACATCGCGTTCAACGAGGTCGCGCGCCAGGCGATCCTCACCGATCCGGATTTCCACGGCGGACACTTCACCGCCGCCGGCACCAAGCCGCGGCGGGGGCTGCGCGTCGCGCGGATGATCGGGCACATCACCTACCTGTCCGACGAGCAGATGGAGGCGAAGTTCGGCCGCCAGCTCCGCGAGGGGCTGAAGTTCAGCTTCGCGCCCGAGTTCCAGATCGAGAGTTACCTGCGCTACCAGGGCGAGAAGTTCGCCGACTACTACGACGCGAACACCTACCTGCGGATCACCAAGGCGCTCGACTACTTCGATCCGGCCAACGCGACCGGCGGCGATCTCGTCGCCGCGGTCGAGCCGGCGCGGTGCCGCTTCCTCGTCGTGTCGTTCACGACCGACTGGCGCTTCCCGCCGTCGCGTTCGCGCGAGATCGTCGAGGCGCTGGTCGCCGGCCGCCACGACGTGAGCTACGCCGAGATCGAGGCGCCGCACGGCCACGACGCGTTCCTGCTCGACGCGCCGCAGTACCACGCGGCGGTGCGCGCGTACTTCGATCGCGTCGCGCACGACTTCAAGGACTACTCGACGTTCCGGCTGGGCAAGGCGTTCACGCAGGCGGTCGAGGAGCGCGCGCGGGTGGCCCAGCGCGGCGACTACGCCGCGATCGCGAGCTGGATCGGCGATGGTGCGAACGTGCTCGACCTGGGCTGCGGCGACGGCGGGTTGCTCGCGTTCCTGCAGCGCGAGCGCAACGCGAACGGCTACGGCGTGGAGATCGGCGACCCGGGCGTGCTCGCGTCGATCGCCAACGGCGTGAGCGTCATCCAGCGCGACCTCGAAGGCGGCCTGCGCGGCTTCGCCGACGACGCGTTCGACTGCGTGATCCTGTCGCAGACGCTCCAGGCGATGCGCCACATCGAGGACATCCTCGCCGAGATGCTGCGCGTGGGCCGCGAGGCGATCGTGTCGTTCCCCAACTTCGGGCACTGGCGCCATCGGCTGCAGATCGCGGCCGGACGGATGCCGGTGTCGAAGAGCCTGCCCTACCAGTGGTTCGACACGCCGAACATCCACCTGTGCACGGTCGCCGATTTCGACGCGTTCCTGGCCGCGCGCGGGCTCGCGGTGCTCGACCGGGTGGTGCTCGCGCGCGACCGCGAAATCTCGCTGATGCCCAACCTGCGCGGCGAGATCGCGATCTACCGGTTCCGCCGCGCGAACGCGGCGCCGGCGCGGCGGACGCCGGCGTGACGCACGCGCCGGTGCTGAGGAGCCGGCTGTTCTGGGTCGGCATCCTCTACTTCGCCGAAGGTTTTCCGCTGGGCGTCTTCTACGAGATCTTCCCGGTCTATTTCCGGCAGCAGGGCGTCGAGCTGAAGCAGATCGGCGTGCTGTCGCTGCTCGGGCTGTCGTGGACGCTCAAGTTCCTGTGGGCGCCGGCGATCGATTACTTCCGCCGCCATCGCCGGTGGATGGCGGCCGTCGACGTCGCGATGGGCGCGGTGATGCTGGCTTTCGCGGTGCAATCGGGCCTGGGTCCGATGGTGTGGGTCGCGATCGGCGTGTTCACGCTGCTGTCGGCCACGCACGACATCGCCGTCGACGGCTACACGATCGAGCTGCTCGCGAAGGACGAACTCGGGCTCGCCAACGGCATCCGCATCGGCGCCTACCGCGTCGGCATGCTCGCGTCGGGTGCGCTCCTGATGGCGTCCGACGCGCTCGGCTGGAGCGGGGCGTTCGTCGGCGCGGCGGTGCTCTTCTTCGGGCTCGCGGTCGTGAGCCTCGCCGCACCGCCGGAGCGGACGGTCGTCGTGCCGCGCGCGGCGATCGGCGAGGAGCTCGCCGCGCTCGCGCGTTCGCCGTCCGCGCTGGTCACGATCGGCGTGTTCGCGCTGGGCGTCGTCTGGCTCGTCGACGGCGCCGCGAAGTGGTCGTCGAAGGTCGACGGATTCTGGGCGTGGGCCGCCGCGGGCGCGGCCGGACTCGCGCTGCTGGTGGCGCTCGCCGGGCGGATCGCCGGGCGCGGCGGGGAGGCCGGCGGACGGCCGGCGAACCCGGCCGACGGTTCGTCGAACCGGCCGGCCGGACCGTCCGACGCGCTGGCGGGTGGCGTCGTCTTCGGCGCGCTGCTGGAGTTGCTGCGCCGCCCGGGCATCGCCCCGGTGCTGCTGTTCATCCTGCTCTTCAAGCTGCCCGACGCGGCGATGGGCTTCATGGTGAAGCCGTTCTGGGTCGATTCCGGCTTCACCGCGGCGCAGATCGGGCTCGTGTCGGTCAACATCGGCCTCGCGTTGTCGATCGCCGGCGGCATCGCCGGCGGCTGGATCACCGACCGGATCGGCATCCTGCACGCGCTGTGGACGCTCGGGTTGATCCAGGCGGCGTCGAACCTCGGCTACTGGGGCGCCGCGCTGGTGCTCCCGCCGCTCGCCGCCGGCGCCGTCGTGCCGGCCGGTCACCAGGCGATCCTCTACGCCGCCAGTGCGCTCGAATCGTTCACCGGGGGCCTCGGCACCGCCGCGTTCCTCGCGTTCCTGATGGCGATCGTGCGCAAGGACCGGGCGGCGACCGAGTACGCGCTGCTCTCGTCGGTGTTCGCGCTCTCGCGTTCGGTCGCCGGCTGGGCCGGGGGACTGGGCGCGCAGGAGATGGGTTACGCGAACTGGTTCCTGCTCACCTTCTTTTTCGCGCTGCCCGCGCTGCTGCTGCTGCCGTGGGTCCGGGCGATGTTGCGCCGCATCGAGACGACCGCGGACGCGTAGGCCGGTCCGCTGGCATCGACCTTGCGTGGTCCGGCCCCCATGCCTGCCCTGCCGACCCTCGATCCGCGGAAATTCAGCGCGATCGCGCACCGCGACCACGACCATTGCAATCCGATGGCCGCGGCGAAGATCGAGCGGATCCTCGATCTGGTGACGCTCGACGGCGCTTCGCTCGCGCTCGATCTCGGTTGCGGACGCGCCGAGCTGGCGCTGCGGATCATCGAGCGCTTCGGGTCCACCGTGCTCGCCGTCGACCACTCGCCGTTCATGCTCGACGCCGCGCGCGAGCGCGCCCAGTGGACCGGCGCGGTCGCGAAGCTCCAGCTCGACGACACCGACATCCGCGCGTTCCGCGCCGACCCGGAGACCTTCCAGTTGACGGTGATGCTGGGCGCGGGCGGCATCGACGGCGGCATCGCGGGCATCTGCCGGACCTTGTCCCAGTGGACCAAGCCCAACGGCTACGTGCTGGTCGGCGAGGGCTACTGGAAGCGCAAGCCGTCCGCCGAGTACCTGGCGCTGCTGGGCTGCGACGCGGGCCGGTACGCCGATCACCGGGGCAACGTGCAGGCCGGCGTCGACGCCGGCCTGATCCCGCTGCACGCCGCGGTCGCGAGCGACGACGAGTGGGACGAGTACGAGTGGAAGTACTCGCGCGCGATCGAGCGCTACGTGGCCGAGCAGCCCGACGATGCCGACGGCCCGGCGATGCTCGAGCGCGTGCGCCGCTGGCGCGACGGCTACCTCCGCTGGGGCCGCGATACGCTGGGCTTCGGCGTCTACCTCTACTACCGCGGGCGCGGCCGTGCCCGCTGAGCGCGAGCGCGCGTCCGGCACCGCCGGTTACTCCGGCACGCCGCTCGCTTCGAAGCTCGGGCTGAAGGCCGGCCAGCGCGTCCTGCTGGCGAACGTGCCGGCGAGCGTCGAAGCCGCGATCGCGGAGGCGCTCGCGGCGACACGTCGGCTCGTGCGCGCCGGCGCGTTCGACTTCGCGCTCGTCTGCGTGAACTCCCGCGCCGAACTCTCCGCGGCGCTCGATCGCCTGGCCCCGAAGCTCGACGACGCCGGCATGCTGTGGATCGGCTGGCCGAAGAAGGCGTCGGGGGTGGCGACCGACATGACCGAGGACGCGGTCCGCTCCGGCGCGCTGCCGCGGGGCCTCGTCGACGTCAAGGTCTGCGCGATCGACGCGACCTGGTCGGGCTTGAAGCTCGTGCGGCGGCGCGAACTGCGCGCGGCGGGGCGGCGCCAGGGGGTCAGCCGGTAGCGGCGTCCCGTTCAGCCTGTTCGACCGCCTCGGCGATCTCCAGCCACTCGGCCTCGCGCCGCGCGAGCATCCAGGTGAGCTCGCCCACGCGCTCGATCGCGGGCTTCAATCGCTCCTTCGCGTCGTCGGAGTACGCCTCGGGGGTAGCGAGCCACGCGTCCAGATCGCGTTTCTCGGCCTCCAGCGCCGCGATCTCGGCCTCGAGCTTCGCCTGTTTCGCGACCAGCGGCTTGCGCGCGTCCGACCGGCGTTGCCGCGCCAGCGCTTCGGCACGCTTCTGCGCCCGGCGGTCGACAGCGCCCTCGTCCGGGTCGGCGCGCGTAGCACCCCCGTCGCGCCGCCTCGCCGCGAGCACCCAGTCGCGGTAGTCGTCGAGGTCGCCGTCGAACGGCTCGACGCGGCCGTCGTGGACGAGGAGCAGCGTATCGGTCGTCGCGGCGAGCAGGTGACGATCGTGCGCGACGACGACCAGCGCGCCGTCGAAATCCTGCAGCGCCTCCGCGAGCGCCTCGCGCATCTCGATGTCGAGGTGGTTGGTCGGCTCGTCGAGGATCAGGAACTGCGGCCGCTGGCGCACGATCATCGCGAGCACCAGGCGCGCCTTCTCGCCGCCGGAGAATCGCGCGATCGGCGCGTCGACCGCCCCGCCGCGGAAGTCGAAGCCGCCGAGGAAGTCGCGCAGCGACTGCTCGCGCGCCTGCGGGTCGATGCGCCGCAGGTGCAGCAGCGCCGATGCGTCCGGGTCGAGCTGCTCGAGCTGATGCTGGGCGAAATAACCGATCGCGAGGTTCTGCGCGGTGTGCCGCTCACCGGCGGTGAGCGGCAGCACGCCGGCGAGCGCCTTGACCAGCGTCGACTTGCCCGCGCCGTTGGGGCCGAGCAGGCCGACGCGGTCGCCGGCCAGCACGCCCAGCTCCAGCCGCTCGAACACCGGCTTCGCCGGGCCGTAGCCGAGCGTCGCGTGCTCGAGCCGCACGAGCTGGCGCGAGTGCGTCCCGGCCGGCGCGAAGGCGAACTCGAACGGACTGTCGACGTGCGCCGCGGCGATCCGCTCCATCCGTTCGAGCGTCTTCAGGCGGCTCTGCGCCTGCTTCGCCTTGGTCGCCTTGGCGCGGAAGCGATCGACGAACGCCTGCAGGTGCGCGACCTGTCGCTGCTGCTTCGCGTAGGCCGCCTGCTGCAGCGCGAGGCGCGCCGCGCGCTCGCGCTCGAACGCCGAGTAATTGCCGGTGTAGGTGACGAGCGACCTGCCGTCGATGTGCACGATCGACTGCGCGACCGCGTCGAGGAAGTCGCGGTCGTGCGTGATCAACAGCAGCGTGCCCGGGTAGCGCTTGAGCCAGTCCTCGAGCCAGATCACCGCGTCCAGGTCGAGGTGGTTGGTCGGCTCGTCGAGGAGCAGCAGATCCGAGCGCGCGGCGAGCGCCTGCGCGAGGTTCAGGCGCATCCGCCAGCCGCCCGAAAAGCTCGCGACCGGATCGGCGTGCTTCGCGTCGACGACACCGAGCCCGGCGAGCAGTTCCGAGGCGCGGGCGCGCGCCGAGTAACCGCCGATCGCCTCGTAGCGATGGTGCAGTTCCGCGAGCGCGTGGCCGTCGGCGGCGTGCTCGCGCTCGGCTCGCGCGAGCGCGTCCTCGATCTCGCGCAGTTCGGTGTCGCCGTCGAGCACCCAGTCGATCGCGGCCCGGTCGACCGCCGGCGTCTCCTGCGCGACGTGCGCGATGGTCCAGCGCGACGGGAGATCGACGCTTCCCGCCTCCGGCGCGAGCTCGCCGCGCAGCAGCGCGAACAGGCTCGACTTGCCGCTGCCGTTCGGCCCGACGAGCCCCACGCGATGACCGGCGTGCACGGTCATCGACGCGCCCTCGACGAGTCGCAGCGCGCCGCGGGCGAGGGTCAGGTTGACGATGCGGATCACGGTGTCGGGCGCGAAAGGTCGGGCCTGGGATGGATCGGTCGTCGATCGGGGTGCTGCGAGCCATCGCCCGATTCATCGAGCGTCGAATGGGCGACCCGCGAACTCCCGGGCACCCGCCCGGCGCACGACGGACCGGCGGAACCACCCGGTCGTCGGCTGGCGCGATCGCGCCTCGATCGACGCGACCGTTGTCGCGATTATCTCAGGTGGAGGGACCCGGTCCGCGCGCGCGTCCGATGCTGCCCGCGGGAGCGCCCGAACAGGCGCCGCTCGGGTCTCGACCCCGACGGTTGACGCTCTGGCATGAATCCGGGCGACTGGCGTAGCCCGCAGGACATCAAGGACCGGTATGCCAGCGCCAGTCTCTGCGGCAACAACCGCGTCGTGTTCAATGTCGGGGGCGACAAGTACCGGTTGGTGGTCGAAGTGCAGTACCAGGCGGGCATCGTCTGGGTGAAATTCGTCGGGACGCATGCGCGCGGTACGACCGCATCGACGGGGAGACCGTGAATGACCATTAAGCCGATCCGCAGCGACGAGGACCTGCGACGCGCGTTCCGGCACCTCGAAAAGGTCTTCCAGGCCGGGGAAGGCACCCCACAGGCGGACGAGCGCGACGTGCTCGTCACTTTGATCGAGGCCTACGAGAACAAGCACTGCGACTTCGGCCCGGTCGATCCGGTCGAGGCGATCAAGTTCCGTATGGAGCAGGAAGGGCTGGTGCCCCGCGACCTCGAGCCGTACATCGGGCAGAGCGGCCGCGTCTCCGAGGTCCTGAACCGCAAGCGCCCGCTGAGCCTGCGGATGGTCAAGAAGCTGCACGACGGACTGAAGATTCCGTACGAGAGCCTGATGGCTGGGGTGCGGTAGAGCCCCGCGCGATTCGCGCGGCGCGTTCATCGCAACTCGAAATCGTAGTCGATGACGAGCGGCGCGTGGTCGGAGAAGCGGCGATTGACGTAGATCGACGCCGCTCGCGCGGTCGCTGCGATGCGTGGCGTGGCGATCTGGTAGTCGATCCGCCATCCGACGTTCTTCGCCCACGCCTGGCCGCGGTTCGACCACCAGGTGTATCGCTCCGGACGCGGGTCGACGCGACGGAACACGTCGACGAAACCCAGGTCGTCGAACACGCGCGTGAGCCACGCGCGTTCTTCGGGCAGGAACCCGGAGTTCTTCTGGTTCGAGCGCCAGTTCTTGAGGTCGATCGGCTGGTGGGCGATGTTCCAGTCGCCGCACAGCACGATCTCGCGGCCGCTCGCACGCAACCGTTGGAGTTGCGGGAGGAACGCGTCGAGGAACCGGTACTTCGCCGCCTGGCGTTCCGGACCGCTCGATCCCGACGGCAGGTACACCGACACCACGGACAGCCCGTCGAAATCGGCCTGCACGTAGCGGCCCTCGGCGTCGAACTCCGCATGTCCGAAGCCCGCGCTCACCTCGTGCGGCGCCTTCGCGTAGATCGCGACGCCGCTGTAGCCCTTGCGCTGCGCCGGCACGAAGGTCGCGCGCGCCTTGCGCGGCGCACGCAGCGGCCCGGGTACGTCGTCCTCGAGGCACTTGATCTCCTGGACGCAGACGACGTCCCAGGGCTCGGCGCGCGCGAGCCAGCGCGCGAAGCCCTTGCGTTCGGCCGAGCGCAATCCGTTGACGTTGAGCGTGACGATCCGCATCGGGGCTGCACCGGTTGTACGACCGTCGGTACCGGGACGCGGCGGCGCGTCCGGCGGCGGCGGCGCGCGAGTGTACACGACCGCCACGGGACGGGAACGCCCGGGCGCCGGTGCTATCCTCGACGCCTCCGGGGTCGTTGCGACCCTCGCCGGCCGCGTACCGCATGAGTGATTTCCGACAGGCATTTCTCGCGTTCGCCTTGGCACGTGACGTGCTTCGATTCGGTCGGTTCGTGACCAAGGCGGGACGCAAGACCCCCTATTTTTTCAACGCGGGGCTGTTCAACGACGGGGAGAGCCTGAAGCGCGTCGGCGAGTTCTACGCGCAGGCGCTCCTGGCGTCGGGGATGGCCTGCGATCAGCTCTACGGGCCGGCGTACAAGGGCATCCCCCTGGCGTCGGCGACCGCCATTGCGCTCGCGCAGGAGGGGCACAATCTGCCGTGGAGCTTCAACCGCAAGGAGGCGAAGGACCACGGCGAGGGCGGGACGATCGTCGGGGCTCCCCTCAAGGGCCGGGTCGTGATCGTCGACGACGTGATCAGCGCGGGAACCTCCGTGCGGGAATCGGTCGAAACCATCCGGGCGCACGGTGCGACGCCGGCCGGTGTCCTGATCGCGCTGGACCGGATGGAACGGGGCAGCGGCGAGGCGTCGGCGGTGCAGGAAGTCCGGGATCGGTACGGGCTCTCGGTCACGGCGATCGCCACGCTCGACGACCTGATGGCGTTCCTCGCGGCGCGAGAGGATCTGTCGAGCTGGCGCGGCGCGGTCGCCGACTACCGCGCGCAGTACGGTGCGCGGTGAGACCGGCCGCCGGGGCGATGACGGCCCAGGGTCGAGTGCAGACGAGCACCGCGTGTATGGCGCACAATGACCAGGGTCGCGGCGGCGACCGGGGCGCGGCCGGGAACGAAAACAGGTGATGCGGTGAGCGGGCGCAAGGCGATATCGAGGCAGAGGATCCGGACGGCGGCGTGGGTCGCAGCGGCTGCGCTCGCGGCCGTGCCGTGCGCGGCGCAGGCGCAGAAGCTCTACAAGTGGACCGACGAGAACGGTGTCGTCCACTACACGGACAAGGCGCCGGACGCGACCCGCGGCGGCACGCAGCTCGACAAGCAGGGCCGGCCGATGCGCAAGATCGAGCCGGCGCCCACCGCCGAGCAGTTGCGTGTCCGCGAGGCCGAACTCGAGCGGCAGAAGGTGCTGGAGAAGGAACGCGAGATCGTCGAGCGCCGCGACAAGGCGCTGCTGTCGTCGTACACGACCGAGAGCGAGATCGACCTCGCGCGCGCGCGCGCGGTCACGACCGTCGAGTCGCAGATCGCTTCGGCACAGGCCTACCTCACGCAGCTCACCAAGCGACGCTCCGACATCGAGGGCCGCAAACGGGCGTTCAAGGACAAGCCGCTGCCGCCGGCGCTCGAGCGGGACAGCGAGAACGTCGAGGCCGAGTACGCGAAGAACAGCGACCTGGTCGCGCAGAAGCAGCGCGACCTGGTCACGATCACCGCCAGGTACGACGCCGACAAGACGCGCTGGCGGGAGTTGAAGGCGATCCAGGAGGCGAACGCCGCCGCGGCCGCGGCCAGCAACCGCCCCGGCACGGCTCCGGCAGCGCCCGCCCCGACCGCGGCCCCGCGCAAGTAGCTCCGCCCTTCCCCGCGCTCCGCCGCGGCGGGGATGACGCTACGCCCGTCGCGGGGATCGACCGGCGCGTCGCGAACGTACGTATCGGGCCGACCGCGCGCCGCGGATCGGCGATAATGCGCGGTTCCCTCCCTTCGAAACGCAGGCCCCGGCATGGCGCAGTACGTGTACACGATGAACCGCGTGGGCAAGATCGTCCCGCCCAAGCGGCAGATCCTCAAGAACATCTCGCTGTCGTTCTTCCCCGGCGCCAAGATCGGCGTGCTGGGCCTGAACGGCTCGGGCAAGTCGAGCCTGCTCAGGATCATGGCCGGCGTCGATCGCGAGTACGAGGGCGAGGCGGTGCCGATGCCCGGCATGAAGGTCGGCTTCCTCCCGCAGGAGCCGCAACTCGATCCGGGCCAGACGGTCCGCGAGGCGGTCGAGCAGGGCATGGGCGAGGTGCTCGACGCGAAAAAGCGGCTGGACGAGGTCTACGCCGCCTACGCCGACGAGAACGCCGACTTCGACGCGCTCGCCGCCGAGCAGGCGAAGCTCGAGGCGATCATCGCCGCGTCGGGCGCCGACGCCGACGTGCAGATGGAGATCGCCGCCGACGCGCTGCGGCTCCCGCCCTGGGACACGAAGATCGCGACCTTGTCCGGCGGCGAGAAACGCCGCGTCGCGCTGTGCCGGCTCCTGCTGTCGAAGCCCGACATGCTGCTGCTCGACGAGCCGACCAACCACCTGGACGCCGAGAGCGTCGAGTGGCTCGAGCAGTTCCTCGCGAAATTCCCCGGCACCGTGATCGCGGTGACGCACGACCGCTACTTCCTCGACAACGCCGCCGAGTGGATCCTCGAACTCGACCGCGGCTACGGCATCCCGTGGAAGGGCAACTACAGTTCGTGGCTCGAGCAGAAGGAGGCGCGGCTCGAGACCGAGGCGAGGCAGGAAGAGGCGCGCATGAAGGCGATGAAGCGCGAACTCGAGTGGGTACGCAAGGGCGCGAAGGGCCGGCAGGCGAAGAACAAGGCGCGCATCCAGCGTTTCGAGGAGCTCTCCTCGTACGAGCACCAGAAGCGCAACGAGACCAACGAGATCTTCATCCCGGTCGGCGAGCGGCTGGGCGGGCAGGTGATCGAGTTCGACCACGTGACCAAGGCGTTCGGCGATCGCGTGCTGATCGACGACCTGTCGTTCAAGATCCCGCCGGGCGCGATCGTCGGCATCATCGGTCCCAACGGCGCCGGCAAGTCGACGCTGTTCAGGATGATCATGGGCAAGGAGCAGCCCGACAGCGGCAAGATCACCATCGGCCACACCGTGCAACTGTCGATGGTCGACCAGTCGCGCGAGGCGCTGCCCAACGACCTGAGCGCCTGGGAGGCGATCTCCGGCGGCCTCGACATCCTCACGATCGGCAAGTTCGAGATCCCCTCGCGCGCCTACCTCGGCCGCTTCAACTTCAAGGGCAGCGACCAGCAGAAGATCGTCGGCCAGCTCTCGGGCGGCGAACGCGGGCGGCTGCATCTCGCCAAAACATTGCTTGAAGGCGGCAACGTGC
>JADZDA010000088.1 GCA_020851255.1 Burkholderiales bacterium
CCGTGATGCGCCGGGTCGGCGGGCCGGTCGCGCCCGCGGACATCGGCGTGGACGCGTCGACCTGGACCGCGGCCGTGCGACATGCGCGCTTCCTGCGCGACCGCTACACGTTCCTCGACCTGGCCGACGACGCGGGGGCGCTCGCCGCGCTGCTCCGGTAACGCCGGCGCGGCCCGGCAGCTATCATGCGGGCGGCGAGCCCCCGCCCCTCCACGACATGCCGTCCGCCCCGCCCCGCCCCGCCGCGCGCCTCCCGCAGCAGGAACGCCACGCCAGGATCCTCGCCATGCTGCGGCGCGACGGCATCGTCCGGATCGCGACGCTGGCGAAGACCTTCGACGTCACGACCGAGACGGCGAGGCGCGACCTCGACGAGCTCGCGGAGAGCGGCGCGCTCCAGCGCACCTACGGCGGCGGCGCGAGCCGCTCGCTCACGACCGAGCCGGGCATCGGCCTGCGCGGGCTCGTCCACGCGCAGGAACGGCGGCGGATCGCGGCGGCGGCCGCGGCGCTGGTCGAGCCCGGCGACGCGCTCTTCGTCGACGCGGGTTCCACGACGAGCCTCTTCGCCGCCGCGCTCGCGATCCGCAACCTGCCGCTCACCGTCGTCACGAACTGCCTGCCGGTCGCGACGTCGCTCGGCGCCGTCGAGCACTGCCGCGTGATCCTGTGCCCGGGGGATTACGTCCCCCGCGAAGGCGCGGTGTTCGGCACCGAGGCGGTCGCGTTCCTGGGGCGGTACAAGGCCAACAGGGCGTTCGTCGGCGCGGGCGGCGTGACGGCCGCCGGCCTCTCCGACGCCGACTCGGCCGCCTGCGCGATCAAGCGCGCGATGCTCGAGCAGTCCGACCGGTCGATCGCGCTCGTCGACGCGTCGAAGTTCGACGTCGTCCAGTTCGAACGCGTCGCCCCGCTCTCGGCCCTGGACGAACTCGTGACCGACGCCGCCCCGGGGCGCAAGCTCGCGGCCGCGCTCAGGGGCGCCGGCGTGACCCTGCGCCTCGCCCCGCGCCACGCCGGCGCGGACTGATCGGCCGGCGGGCTTTCGCGTGCGGCCCGCCGCCCGGCCCGGCCGCACGCCCTTCCGACGAATGTGGGACTTGCAACCTCTCCCGTCCCGGCGGCGCTGGCACCGAGAGTTGTCGAGTGCAACATTCGGCATTGTGATCCCCATTTGCGCGTGCTATCGTCGCCGGGCCGGGTTCTCCTGCCGGGCGACCCCCGCGCCGCCCCGGCCCGCGGGATCCCGCCACATCGAGGAGCGAAGTCATGACGATACGGAACGCGGCATCGAGGTTGCTGTGTGCGGTGGCGTTGCTGCTCGCCTGCGCGGGCGCCCGCGCGGGAGAGATCACGGTCTACACGGCGCTCGAGGAGGACGACGTGCGCGTCTACCTCGATGCGTTCTCGAAGGCGAAGCCCGACATCAAGGTGAACCTGCTGCGGCTGTCGACCGGCGACCTCGTGGCGCGCATCCTCGCCGAGAAGGCGAATCCGCGCCACGACGTGATCTGGGGCACGGCGCTCACGCAGCTCTCCGATCCCCGCGTCCTCGAGATGGCCGAGCCCTACCGCCCGGCCGGGATCGACGGCGTCAAGACGCCGTTCAAGGATCCGCAGAACCGCTGGTTCGCGACGACCGGGTACTTCGCGGGCTTCTGCGTCAACACCGAGGTGCTGAAGAAGCGCAACCTGCCGATGCCCGCGTCCTGGCAGGACCTGCTCAATCCGGTGTACAAGGGGCAGATCGTGATGCCGAACGCGGCGAGCTCGGGCACCGGCTACCTGCAGATCGTGAGCCTCCTGCAGATGAAGGGCGAGGAGAAAGGCTGGGCGTTCCTCAAGGATCTCGACAGGAACATCGCGCAGTACATCAAGTCGGGGTCGCGGCCCTGCAAGATGGCGGCCACCGGCGAATACGCGATCGGCCTCTCGTTCGCGTTCTCGGGCGTCAAACAGATCATGGAGGGCTACCCGGTCAAGCTCGTGATCCCGTCGGAGGGGGCGGGCTACGAGATCGAGGTCACCATGCTGATGAAGACCGCGAAGAACAAGCCGGACGCGAAGCAGTTCCTCGACTGGCTGCTGACGCTCGACGCGGCGCGCCTCTACGGCGAGCGCTCGGAGATGTCGTCGGTGCCCGGCGCGAAGCCGACCGAGGCCGTGCTGAAGGCGGGCCTGCCCGCGGACGTCTCGTCGGTCCTCTACAAGATGGACTTCGCCGCGTCGGCGAAGGACAAGGACCGCATCCTCGCCGAGTGGAAGCAGAAGATCGAGCGCGGACCGCGCGCGCCGGCGGACGCGCTCGCGTCCGCCGGTCGCCGTCCGCCTCCGCGCCGAGCCGCGGCGCGTCCTGAGGTCGACCCGAGGTCCCCCGGTGTTCCTCTCGCTGCGCGGCATCACCAAGTCGTTCGACGGCGTGAAGGCCCTCGACGACGTGAGCCTCGACGTCGCGGAGGGCGAGTTCGTCTGCGTCCTCGGCCCCTCCGGCTGCGGCAAGACGACGTTGCTGAGGATCATCGCCGGCCTCGAGACGCCGGACGCCGCCGAGATCCGCTTCGGCGGCCGCGACCTCGCCAGGATCCCGGCGCGCGACCGCAACTTCGGGATCGTCTTCCAGTCGTACTCGCTGTTCCCGAACATGACCGTCGCGCGCAACATCGCGTACGGCCTCGAATGCCGCAAGTGGCGGCGCGAGGACATCCCGGGCCGCGTCCTCTCGATGCTCGCGCTCGTGAACCTCGCCGACCAGGCGGCCAAGCTCCCGCACCAGCTCTCCGGCGGCCAGCAGCAGCGCGTCGCGCTCGCCCGCGCGCTCGCGCCCAGGCCCGCGGTGCTGCTGCTCGACGAGCCGCTCTCGGCGCTCGACGCCAAGGTTCGCGAGGACCTGCGCGCCGAGATCAAGGACCTGCAGTCCCGGCTGCGGATCACCACGATCATGGTCACGCACGACCAGCACGAGGCGATGGAGGTCGCGGACCGGATCGTCGTGATGAACCGCGGCCGGATCGAGCAGACCGGCCGCCCGGCCGAGCTCTACGAGCGGCCGGCCAACCGCTTCGTGGCCGGCTTCGTCGGCCGCATGAACGTCGTCCGGGACCTCCACGGGCACGCGGTCGCCGGGATCCGTCCCGAGCACGTCGAGTTCGTGAACGGCGAGGGCGAGGCGCAAGAGCGCCGGTCGGGACGCGTCGAGCGCTGCGTGTTCCTGGGCAGCATCACGCGCGTCGTCGTCGCCCTCGGGGAAGGCCGCAAGCTCACCGTCGAGGTCCAGGGGCGGCGCGACGACCTCGCGCCCGGCACCGAGGTCGCCGTCCGGCTGCCGGCCCGGGCGATCCTGCGGCTCGACGACGCCTCGCCGTGAGCCTCGCCGCCCCGCCGGCCGCGGCGCGCCTGCGCTCGCCCGACCGCGACCGCCTCTTCGTGCTCGGCCTCGCGGCCGCGGTGGTCGCCCTGCTCGTGGTGTTCGTGGCGGTTCCGCTGGTCGCGATCCTCCGGCTGTCCTTCGTCGCGCCCGAGGGCGGGATCGGCCTCGCGAACTACGCCCGCGAGTTCGCGAACCCGAAGTTCCCGCGCATCGTCGCGAACAGCTTCGCCGTCTCGATCACGACGACCGTGATCACCGTGGTGCTCGCCTACGCGTTCGCGTGCGCGCTGCGGCGCTCGGCGATGCCGTTCAAGAGGACCTGCGGCGCCATCGCGCTGCTGCCGCTCTACGCGCCCTCGCTCGTCCAGGCGCTGGGGATCCTGTTCCTGTTCGGCCGCAACGGCATGGTCAACCGGTGGCTGGGCGCCGACATCGACATCTACGGTTTCTGGGGGATCGTCGTCGCCGACGTCTTCTACAGCTTCCCGCACGCGTTCCTCATCCTGTCGGCGGCGCTCGCCGTCGGCGACGCCCGGCTCTACGAGTCCGCGAGGATGCTGGGAGCGGGCCCGGCGCGGATCTTCAGGACGATCACGCTGCCCTCGACGCGATACGGGATCGTCTCCGCGGTCTTCGTCGTGTTCACGATCGTGATCACCGACTTCGGCAATCCGATGGTGATCGGCGGCGACTACAGCGTGCTCGCGACCGAGATCTACAACCAGGTCTCCGGCCAGGGCCGGATGGAGCTCGGCGCCGTCATCGGCGTCGTCCTGCTCGTCCCCGCCGCCGTCGCGGTCGTCGTCGAGCGCGCGGTCACGCGCGGGCAGCAGGCCGCGATCACCGAGCGGTCGCAGCCGCTCGCGATCGCCCCCCGCGCGCTGCGCGACCGCGCCGCCCTCGCCTACGCCGCGTTCGTCTGCATCGCGATCGCCTCGATCGTGTTGGTCGTGCTCGTGGCGAGCTTCGTCACGCTCTGGCCGTACAACATGCGGCCGTCGTTCCGGCACTACCGCTTCGAGGTGCAAAACGGGCTCGCGCCGCTGTGGACGAGCATCGTCGTCTCGCTGATGGCCGCGGGGATCGGCGTCGTCGCGTCCGTGTCGGCCGCGTGCGCCTCGCGCTGGCTGAGGCCCGCGCACGCGCAGACGCTCTACTTCCTCTCGGTGCTGCCGGCGGCCGTCCCCGGCATGGTGCTGGGCCTGGGCTACCTGATCGTGTTCAACGATCCGTCGACGCCGCTCGAGGCGCTCTACGGGACACTCGCGATCCTCGCGGTCTGCAACGTCTACCACTACCACGCGCAGGGCTACCTGATCGCGACCACGAGCGTCGGGCAGGTGAGCCGTGTCTTCGACGAGACGTCCACCTGCCTCGGCGCCGGTGTCGCGCGCACGCTGCGCTCGGTGATCCTCCCGCTCATCGCGCCGTCGATCGCGAGCATCGGCGTGTTCTACTTCGTCCGCAGCATGGTCACGCTGTCGGCGGTGATCTTCCTCGTCACGCCGGCGACGCAGCTCGCGGCCGTCTCGGTGCTGCTCCTCGACGACTCCGGCAACCAGAACCAGGCGGCCGCCTTCTC
>JADZDA010000089.1 GCA_020851255.1 Burkholderiales bacterium
AGCATCTCGCGCGTCATCGTGCCTTCCGCGCCGTGGCCGTCTTCCTTGTCGCCGCGCATCGTCTCGAGCGACCCGAGGCAGCCCAGTTCGCCCTCGACGGTCACGCCGATCGCGTGCGCCATGTCGACGACCTTGCGCGTCACGTCGAGGTTGTAGTCGTAGCTCGCGATCGTCTTGCCGTCCGCCTGCAGCGAACCGTCCATCATCACGCTCGTGAAACCGAGCTTGATGGCCGACGAGCAGACATCGGGCGACTGGCCGTGGTCCTGGTGCATGACGACCGGGATCGCCGGATACGATTCGACCGCCGCCTCGATCAGATGGCGCAGGAAGACTTCGCCGGCGTATTTCCGCGCGCCGGCGGAGGCCTGCATGATCACCGGGCTGTCGGTCTCGGCCGCAGCGGCCATGATCGCCTGGACCTGTTCGAGGTTGTTCACGTTGAACGCGGGCAGGCCGTAGCCGTGGTCGGCCGCGTGGTCGAGGAGCTGGCGCATCGAGACGAGGGGCATCGGAATCCTCCGGTGGCGAGGCGAAAACGTCCATTCTAGCGCGGCCCCGGCGGAGGCCAGCGATCTGCGCGCGGAGGGTCGAGGCGCGCGACCCACCGGTCGGTCGAGGTTCGGCTGTGCACGACAGCGTGACGGTCCGGCGCGCTCGCCCCGCGATGGTGACGCGCGATCCACTGCGCGCGCGTGCACTCCCGCGACCCGGGCACTAGAATGCGATCGAGGCGATCGGCAGCGCAGGTGCGACCGGGCCTCCCGAGATGAACAAACCGGTCACGCGAGACGCCGCGACTCGAGAACTCCGGCGACCAGGTGCGCCCGGCGAAACCGCGAGTGCCGGCGGAGCCGAGGCCGATCGGGTCGCGCGACTGATCGACGAAGCGGCGCGTCGAGGCGACGCTTCGGCGCCCGATGCCCTCGCCTGCGCCCGCGAGGCCTGCGATGCCGCCCGGGCGACCGGCCGCGACGACCTGATCGCCCGCGCCGAGCACACGCTCGGTTCGGTCTGCGCGGCGACCGGCGACCTGGCGGGCGGTGTGCACCATCTGTCGAGCGCGGCGGAGAGGTCCATCGGCGATCCGGCGCGCCGGGCGGAGTCGCTGCGCGTGCTCGCCAACGTGCACGGCAACCTGCTGGGCGACCTCGAGCTCGGACTGGTCACCCTCGAACACGCTCGCGCCGCGGCGGATGTCGCGAAGTCGCCCACGATCCGTGCGCGGGTGCTGGGCTCGCAGGGGACGATGCTCGGGCGACTGGGGCGTCACGACGAGGCGCGCGTCGCGCTCGAGGCGGCGCTCGACGCGTTGGAGGCGGTCGACGAACCCGCGCTGATCGCGTTGCAGGAGAGCAATCTCGGTTATCTGCACGTCGTCTGCGGTCGTCACGCCGAGGCGATCGCGCATCTCGAGCGGGCGATCGCGCTGGCCGCGCGCGCCGGCATCCGTTCCGAGTCGGTCAATGCCACGGGCAGTCTCGTGATCGCACTGGCCGGCGCCGGCCGCATCGCCGAGTCCGACGCGCTCGCGGCAGCGCTCGTCGCGGACCTCGGTGCCGGCGACGACACCTACACCCGCCTGCAGGTGCCGCTCGATCTCGCGCGCGCGAAGTCGATCGCCGGCGACGCGGTGCGCGCGCGGGAATTGCTGGAGTCCGGCCTGCCGCCGGTCGCCGCCGCCGGGCTAACCGCGCTGGAGGTCGAGTACCTCGAAGCGCTCGATGCGGCGGCGGAGACGCAGGGCGACCTGGCCGCGGCGCTCGCGTACCGCAAGCGGCTGCTGGAGGCGGAACGCCGCCGTTTCCACGGGGAGATCGCGAGCCGCGTCGCCACGATCGAGGGCGTGATGCGCTTCGATCAGCAGCAGCGCGAGAACCGGATGCTGCGCGACGTGCGCCGGGATCTCGAGGCACGCGTCGCCGAGCGCACGGCGCAGCTGCAGTCCGCCAACGACGCCCTGCGTCGCAGCGAACAGCGTTTCCGCGACCTGACGGACCTTTCGTCCGACTGGTTCTGGGAGCAGGACGCCGAGCTCCGCTTCGTGGACTTCGCGCACGAGAACCTCGCGCGCAGGGACTTCGACGCGCGTCCGCTGATCGGCAAGCGCCGCTGGGAGACCGGCATCGAAGGCGTTTCCGACGCCGCATGGGAGGCGCACCGGGCGACGCTCGAGCGACGCGAGCCTTTCCGCGACCTCCTGTTCCGTCGCCGGAACCTCAACGGCGAAATGCGCTGGTACACGGTCAGCGGCAAGCCGGTCTTCGACGAGAACGGCGGGTTCGCCGGGTACCGGGGGATCGGCCACGAAGTCACGGCGCGCATCGAACTCGAGCGCCGGCTGGTGCGCCGGCAGCGCTTCGAGGCGATGGGCGAGCTCGCCGGCGGCATCGCGCACGAGTTCAACAACATCGTCGGCATCATCGCCGCCAGCGTGCACCTGCTGCGCGAGTCCCGCGGCGCCGACGCGGAATCGCTGGAACGGCTCGACACCGCGGCCAGGCGGGCTTCGTCGCTGGTCCGCCAGATCCTGGCGTTCGCCGGCGGCCGCATGCCGGAGCGCGAGACGATCGATGTCGGCGCGGCGGTCGACGACGCGGTCCGGTTCCTGCGCGCGACGCTGCCGGCGCGGGTGTCGTTGAACGCCCGCGCGGACGCCGGCGCGCACCGGGCGGAGGCGAGCACGGTCGCGATCCATCAGATCGTCGTCAATCTCGTGACCAACGCGGCGTACGCGATGTCCGGGCAGGGCGTGGTGGAGATCGATCTCGAGCGCATGCCGGCCGGCGATCCGGCGACCGCGAAGTTCCCCGCGCTCGCGGGCGCGCCGGTCGTTTGCCTGCGCGTGGGCGACACGGGTGTCGGGATGACGGCGGAGACCCTGGCGCGCGCCTTCGAGCCGTTCTTCACCACCCGGCCGCCGGGCGAGGGCTCGGGGCTCGGCCTCGCGGTCGTCGATACACTGGTGCGCGACGCCGGTGGCGCGATCGATGTCGAGAGCGTGCCGGGACGGGGGACGTCGGTCCGGGTACTGCTGCCCGCGCGCGAAGTGCCGGCGGCGCCGGCGGCCTCGCCGTCGCCCGACGCCGGCGCGTCCCCGGGCCGCGGTGGGCGCGTGCTCTACGTCGACGACGACGAGGCGCTCGTCTTCCTCGTGCGGCGGCTGCTGGAGCGCCAGGGCTATCGCGTCGACGCCCACCAGGACCCGCTCGCGGCGCTCGACGCGCTGGCCCGCGACCCCGGCGGCTACGACGCACTCGTCACCGACCTCGCGATGCCCTCGCTCTCGGGCTTCGACGTCGCCGAGCGGGCACGCGCGATCCGTGCCGATCTCCCGATCGTGGTGATGTCCGGCTACGTGCGGGAAGTCGACGCCGAGCGCGCCCGCGAACTCGGGATCGGTGACATCTGCGTCAAGCCCTCGCTCGTCGACGCGCTGGTGCGCACGCTGGACCGCAGGCTGGGGAACGGGGGCGCCGCTGCGCCTTCGTGACCGGGGCGCGGTGCCCGCCCGCAGGGGCGGCGCGCGCCGCGGGACTCATGCGGTGGCGCGATGCTCGCCCACCCTGACGATCTTCATCGCGTTCGTGCCGCCGGACTTGCCCATCGGTTCGCCGATCGTGAGCACGATCAGGTCGCCCTTCTGCACCTGGCCGCGCGACAGCAGCAGTTCCTCTGCGGCGAGCAGCACCGCGTCCCGGTCGTCGGTCTGCTCGAGGTAGAGCGGCCGGACGTTCCGGTAGAGCGCCATCTTGCGCTGCGCGGACACCTCGGGGGTCAGCGCGTAGATCGGGCAGCCGGCGTTGTGACGCGACATCCACAGCGCCGTGGACCCCGACTGCGTGAGCGAGGCGATCGCCTTGGCGCGCAGGTGGAAGGCGGTGAACAGCGTCGCGTTGGCGATCGACTGGTCGATGCGCGTGAACGTGCGGTTCATGAAGTCGCGCTCAAGCTCGACCGGCAGCGTCTTCTCCGCTTCGATGCAGATCTGCGCCATCGCCTCGACCGTCTCGACCGGGTACTTGCCCGCGGCGGTCTCGGCCGACAGCATGACCGCGTCGGTGCCGTCGAGCACGGCGTTGGCCACGTCGGAGACCTCGGCGCGCGTGGGCACCAGATTGTGGATCATCGATTCCATCATCTGCGTGGCGGTGATCGTCAGGCGGTTGCGCTCGCGCGCGAGACGGAGCATCCGCTTCTGCAGGCCGGGGACCGCGGCGTTGCCGACCTCGACGGCCAGGTCGCCGCGGGCGACCATGATGCCGTCGGACGCCTCGATGATCTCGTCGAGCGCCCCGATCGCCTCGGTCCTCTCGATCTTCGCGATCAGGAGCGCGTGCCCGCCGGCGGCGCGCAGCAGCTGCCGCGCCATGTACATGTCTTCCTTGTTCTTCGGGAACGACACCGCCAGGTAATCGGCCTCGAGCATCGCGGCGGTCCTGATGTCCTCCATGTCCTTGGCCGTCAGCGCCGGCGCCGACAGGCCGCCGCCCTGCCGGTTGATGCCCTTGCTGTTCGACAGCACGCCGCCGACTTCCACGCGGGTCGAGATGCGGGATCCGTCGACCGACTCGACGCGCAGCCGCAGGAGCCCGTCGTCGAGCAACAGGATCGCCCCGGGCTCCACATCGCGCGGGAGTTCCTTGTAGTCGAGGCCCACGCGTGTGGCGTCGCCGATCTCGCACTCGGCGTCGAGGATGAACACGGCTCCGGGCGCCAGCTCGACGCGGCCCCTGGCGAATCGCCCGATCCGGATCTTGGGGCCCTGCAGGTCGGCCATGATCGCGACCTCGCGGCGGAGCGAGCGGGCCGTCGCGCGCACATTGCCCGCCCTCGCGACGTGGTCGGCGGGATCGCCGTGCGAGAAATTGAGGCGCACGACGTCGACGCCCGCGCCCAGCATGCGATGCAGCACGGCCGGTTCCGAGCAGGCGGGGCCCAGGGTGGCGACGATCTTGGTGGAACGGGGCATCGGGACGCTCGCGGAGGGGGCGCGCGCAGACGTCGCCCGGCCGGGCTCGCGCGAAGGTGCGATGGTACGGGATTTCACGCACGGTCCCAAGCGCATGGCGATAGAATCCGGACGCCGCGTGCCGCGCTCGCGGCGTTCCGACGAGGAGATTCCATGTCCCGACATCCTGCTTCGATTCCGGCGATCGTCCACGGTCGCCGCGACCATGGCGCCGTCGCGTCGCGCCGCGTCGCGATCGCCATGGTGTTCGCCGCCGCGCTGCTCGCCGTCGATCCGGTCCGCGCCTACGACGGGCCGGTCGACAAGCGCACGTTCACGATGCCCCTCTACACGACGGTCGCCGGCAAGCCGATCGCGGACGTGCGTGTCGGCTACGAGACCTACGGCAGGCTCAACGCCGCCGGCGACAACGCGATCTTCATCCCGCACTTCTTCTCGGGCACCTCCCACGCGGCCGGGAAGTACACGCCGGCCGACGCCGCACCCGGCTACTGGGACGCGATCATCGGCGCGGGCCGGCCGATCGACACCGACAAGTACTTCGTGATCAGCGCCGACACGCTCGTCAACCTCAACACCAAGGACCCGAGGGTCGTGACCACCGGCCCGGCGAGCATCGACCCGGCGACCGGCAAGACCTACGCGATGTCGTTCCCGGTCGTGTAGATGCGCGACTCGGTGCGCGTGCACAAGGCGCTCGTCGATTCGCTGGGCGTCAAGAAGCTCGTCGCGGTCGCCGGCGCGTCGGGCGGTTCGATCCAGGCGATGGAGTGGGCGGCGCTCTACCCCGAGTTCGTCGAGCGCGTCGTGCATGTGATCGGCCCCGGGTTCGACATCCATCCGTACGTCGTCGAGCTGATCAACGTGTGGATCTTGCCGATCATGCTCGACCGGCGCTGGAACCGGGGCGACTACTACGGCCGCGACGAGCCGGTGGACGGACTCGCGGTCGCGCTGACGAACGTCACCGTCACCACCCGCACGTTCGCCTGGGCGGAGAAGACGTTCGGGTACAGATGGGCCGATCCGGCGAAGAACCCGGCGGACGCGATGTTCAACGGCCTGGCGATCGAAGACGCGATCGCGAAGGCCGGCCAGGCGCGCGCGAAGACGACCGACGCGAACGCGATGATCTACATGGCGAAGGCCAACCAGCTCTACCGGCTGACCGACGACGAAGTCGGGCGGATGAAGGCGAGGATCCTGTTCGTCCCGGCGTCGTCGGACGAGGTCTTCCCGCCGGAGCTGTCCCGGCGCGCCGCCCAGCGCTACCGCGCGCAGGGCGGCGTCGCGGAGGTCGCGGTCATCGACGGCGACGGCGGCCACCTCGACGGCGTGCTGAACGTCGCGAGGCAGGGCGAGGCGATCCGGGCGTTCCTCGCGCGCTGACCGGCGCGGGCGATCACTCCGTCGGCGGCCGGGGCGGCGGCCGACGACGCGGGAACCGGGAGCCGGCCCCCTCGGGGGCTAGCCGCGCGCTTCGAGCGCCGCGACCGCCGGCAGCGTCCTGCCCTCGAGGAACTCCAGGAACGCGCCGCCGGCCGTCGAGATGTAGCCGATCTTCGACTCGACGCCGAACTTGTGGATCGCGGCGATCGTGTCGCCGCCGCCGGCGATCGAGAACGCCGGCGACGCCCCGATCGCCTCGGCGATCGCCCGCGTGCCCGCGGCGAACGCGTCGAACTCGAAGACGCCGACCGGCCCGTTCCACACGATCGTGCCCGCCTTCGCGATCACGGTCTTCAGCACCGCGACGCTCGTGGGCCCGATGTCGAGGATCATGTCGTCCTCCTCGATGTCCTCGATCGCGGTGAGGCGCGCGGGCGCATCGGCGGCGAAAGCCTTCGCCACGACGGCGTCGACGGGCACCGGCACCTTGCCCGGGTTCGAATCCAGGATCGACCGCGCCGCGCCGATCAGGTCGGGTTCGGCGAGCGACCGGCCGATCCGGCCGCCCGCGGCGAGCACGAAGGTGTTGGCGATCCCGCCGCCGACGATCAGCGTGTCGACCTTGCGCACCAGCGACTCGAGGATCGAGAGCTTGGTCGAGACCTTCGATCCGGCGACGATCGCCACGAGCGGGCGCTTCGGGTGCGCGAGCGCGCGTCCGAGCGCGTCCAGCTCGGCGGCCATCAGCGGTCCGGCGCACGCGACCTTCGCGAACCGCGCGAGGCCGTGCGTGGTCGCCTCGGCGCGGTGCGCGGTTCCGAAGGCGTCGTTGACGTAGACGTCGCACAGCGCCGCCATCCGCCGCGCGAGGCTCTCGTCGTCCTTCTTCTCGCCCTTGTTCACGCGGCAGTTCTCGAGCAGCACGACCTGGCCGGGCCGAAGCGCCGCGAGCCACGCACCGCCGTCGACCCAGTCGCGGACGAGCGGAACGGTCCGGCCGAGGAGCCCGGCCATCCGCTGCGCGACCGGTTCGAGCGAATCCGCGGGCTTGAACGCGCCCTCGGTCGGCCGACCGAGGTGCGAAGTGACCATCACGGCCGCGCCGCGATCGAGCGCGTCGCGGATCGCGGGGATCGATGCGCGGATGCGCGTGTCGTCGGTGACCCGGCCGGCGTCGTCCTGCGGCACGTTGAGATCGGCGCGGATGAACACGCGCTGGCCGCGCACGTCGGTGTCCGAGAGTCGTCGAAAGGCGGGCATGGCGGTCGTCCTGGCGAGCGGGTGATCGGTTGGGGTCAGTCCGGTCGCGTGAACTCGCAACCGGCTTCGGCGACGCGCGCGTCTATCCACGCGATATCGCCGTCGGAGAGGTAGTCGCGGAATCCGCCGACCTTGCCGCGGCGGACCTTGTAGGACTCGGGATCGGCGGCTACCCCGGCGCGCAGCGCCGGATCCCCGAAGAACCCTTCGGCCTCGACGCGCCGCAGGTTGTCGAAGCGGGCGTACCCGACCGCCTCGGCGATCGTCGCCTCGGCCACGTCGCGCGCGCCCAGGAATTCCAGCGTGCGGGCGAGCGCGGCCGCCGGGTCGGCGTGCATCGCCTCGTAGCGCAGGAACGCGAAGGCGCGCGGCACGTGGCGGGCCAGGTCCCAGTGACGGTAGAACGCGAGCACCTTGTCGGCGCCGTAGCGCTCGTCGCGCACGAAATCCGCGATCGGTCCGGTGTAGACGCCGATCCGGCGGGTCGCCTGGAAATAGGCGGACACGAGCGTGTCGCGGACGTCGCGGCCGAGCAGCAGCACGCGCTTCCCCGCGTACGCGGACTTGTCCGCCGGCAGGTCGCGCCACGTGTGGCCGTCGAGCATCGCCGATCCGTCGTGGTAGAACGCGGCGACCGGCAGGCCGGCCATCCGCGTCAGCACGTCGGTCTCCAGCAGCCGCGCCTCCGGCAGCCGGTAGTGGCGGACGAGCGCGCGGCCGACGAGCGCGCGCAGCCAGGTGCGCCCGGTCTTCGGATACGAGAGCAGGTAGGCGTCGGCCGCCGGTTTCGGTTCGCCGGCGGCACGGGGGACGGCCATCGCCGCGACCGGGTCCGGCTACTTCGCCCGCATCAGCGCGACGGTCGTGTCGAGCATCCGGTTGGAGAAGCCCCACTCGTTGTCGTACCACGACGAGACCTTCACCAGCCGCCCGGACACCTTGGTGAGCGTCGAGTCGAACGTCGACGACGCCGGATCGTGGTTGAAGTCGACCGACACCAGCGGCGCCTTGTTGTAGTTCAGGATGCCCCTGAGCGCCGCCGACTCGGACGCGGCCTTCATGACGGCGTTGACCTCGTCGACGGTCGTGTCGCGCGCGGCGACGAACGACAGGTCGACGATCGAGACGTTGATCGTCGGCACGCGGATCGCGTAGCCGTCGAGCCTGCCGTTGAGCTCGGGCAGCACGAGGCCGACCGCGGCGGCGGCGCCGGTCTTGGTCGGGATCATGCTCATCGTCGCCGACCGGGCCCGGCGCAGGTCCTCGTGGTAGACGTCGGTCAGGACCTGGTCGTTCGTGTACGCGTGGATCGTCGTCATCAGGCCGGTGACGAGGCCGATCTTCTCGTGCAGCGGCTTGACCAGCGGCGCGAGGCAGTTGGTCGTGCACGAGGCGTTGCTGATCACCGTGTGCGAGGCCTTCAGCGTCTCGTGGTTGACGCCGTAGACGACGGTCGCGTCGACGTCCTTCCCTCCGGGCGCGGAGATGACGACCTTCTTCGCGCCGCCCTTCAGATGCGCGGCCGCCTTCTCCTTGCTGGTGAAGTAGCCGGTGCACTCGAGGACCACGTCGACGCCCAGGCTCGACCAGGGGAGCTGGGCCGGGTCGCGCTGCGCGTACACGCGGATCCGGTCCCCGTTGACGACCATCGCGTCGCCGTCGACCTCGACCTTGCCGGGGAACTTCCCGTGCGCGGTGTCGTAGCGGGTCAGGTGCGCGTTGGTCTCGGGGCTCCCCAGGTCGTTGACCGCGACGATCTCGAGGCCATGCTTCTTCCCGCTCTCGTAGTGCGCGCGCAGGATGTTGCGCCCGATCCTTCCGTACCCGTTGATCGCCACCTTGATGGTCATCACCCTCTCCTCGTTTCAACCCGGGCAGGCCCCGGGGCGTGTCGTCGGACCGGGCCGCCGCCCGGCGTGTTCGTGTTCATACGCGCGGCCCGCGGGCCGCCTCAGTGCAGGGCGGACAGGCCGGCCGCGGCGACCAGCGTCCTGAGGTCCCGCCAGCCGCAGCCGACTTCGACCAGCGCCTTGCCGTCCCAGTCGAAGGCCTGCTCGGCGACGACTTCGGCACCCAGCGATTCGCAGAACTGCCTGGCCGGCCGGTTGCCGGCGAGCAGCCAGACGATGAGTCCGGTCGCGCCGTGCGCGGCGCGGTCGGCTGCGACCGCACCGGTCAGCCGGCGGGCGAGACCCTGTCTCTGCGCGCCGGGGACGACGTGGATCGCGGTGAGTTCGGCGTCGAAACCGTGCCTCGGCTCGGGGAGCGCGTTGCCGGCCGCGAACCCGACGATGCCGCCGTCGCGCTCGGCGACGTACACGGTCACGCGGTCGGTCGGCGCCGCCAGCACCCGCTGCCACATCGGTACGCTCGTCTCCACGTTCAGTGCGTCCAGCGACGACTGCGGGACGAGCCCGCGGTAGGCCGTGCGCCAGCCCTCGATCCGCACCCGGGCGATCGACTCGGCGTCGTCTTCCCGCGCGCGGCGGATCGTGGTCCCGGCGTTCATCGCGGCCGCGCGGGCTTCGCCGTGCCCGACCCGTGTCGGGGACCCAGGGCGATCGTCGGGACCATCGCGCATTAGGCGCGGACGCGCCGCCGGGCGTCCATCACCAAGGCGGGTAAGACCCCGCTACCCGAATGGGGTGTCATCGGTCGCGTCCGGTCGTGCCCGGACTCACGCGCCGCACGCGCGGCGGACGGCCGCGGCGACCGCGTCCGCGGTCAGGCCGAAGTGCTTGAACAGCACGCCCGCCGGCGCCGACTCGCCGTAGCGGTCGATGCCGACCACCTCGCCTCCGGTGTCGACGGCGCCCACGTACTTGCGCCAGCCGTCGGTCACCCCGGCCTCGACCGCGACGCGGGGCACGCCCGCCGGCAGCACCGACGCGCGGTACCCGGCTTCCTGCCGGTCGTAGACCTGCGTGCAGGGCATCGACACGACGCGCACGGCGAGGCCCTCGGACGCGAGCGCGTCGCGCGCGGCGAGGGCGAGCGGGACTTCGGACCCGGTCGCGATGACCACGGCGCGGCGCGCGCCCGGCCCGAAATCCGCGAGCACGTAGCCGCCGCGGCCGATCGCTGCGACGGTCGCGGCGCCGTGCGGCGCCGGGGCGACGTTCTGCCGCGTGAGGATCAGCGCCGTCGGTCCGTCGGTGCGCCCGACCGCCGCCGACCACGCCACCGCGGTCTCGGTCGCGTCGCACGGACGCCAGACGTCGAGCCCCGGGACGAGTCGCAGGCTCGCCGTGTGCTCGACCGACTGGTGCGTCGGCCCGTCCTCGCCCAGGCCGATCGAGTCGTGCGTGTAGACGAGGACGGTGCGCAGCTTCATCAGCGCGGCCATCCGCACCGCGTTGCGCGCGTAGTCCGAGAACGTGAGGACGGTCCCGTGGTAGGGCAGGAAGCCGCCATGCAGCGCGAGACCGTTCCCGATCGCCGTCATCGCGAACTCGCGCACGCCGAAATTCACGTAGTTGCCCGGCCGGTCCCGCGTCACCGGCACGCTGCCCGACCAGTTCGTGAACACCGAGCCGGTCAGGTCCGCCGACCCGCCGATCATCTCCGGCAGGCGCTGCGCCAGCGCCTCGATGGCCTGCTGCGACGCCTTGCGCGTCGCGACCGTCTCCGCCTTCGCCGCCTGCGCGGCGATGAACTCCCGCGCGCGCGCGGCGAAATCGGCGGGCAGCCGGCCGGAGGTCCGCCGCTCGTATTCGAGCGCGAGCTCCGGATGCGCGGCCCGGTAGGCGGCGAATCGCTCGTTCCACGCGGCGTGCGCCCGCGCGCCCGCCGGGCGTGCGTCGAAGCCGGCGTAGACCGCGTCGGGAATCACGAAGGGCGGGTGGGTCCACCCCAGCGCGGCGCGCGTCGCCGCGATTTCCTTCTCGCCCAGCGCCGAGCCGTGGGCGTCGGCGCTCCCCGCCTTGCCCGGCGAGCCCCGGCCGATGACCGTGCGGCAGCACACGAGGCTGGGCCGGTCGGTGACCGCCGCCGCCTCGCGCAGCGCCCGGTCGACGGCGGCGACGTCGTGGCCGTCGACATCGCGGACGACGTGCCAGCCGTACGCCTCGAATCGCGCCGGCGTGTCGTCGGTGAACCAGCCGTCGACGCGCCCGTCGATCGAGATGCCGTTGTCGTCGTAGATCGCCGTGAGCTTGCCCAGCCCCCAGGTGCCGGCGAGCGAGCACGCCTCGTGCGAAACGCCTTCCATCAGGCAGCCGTCGCCGACGAGCACCCACGTCCGGTGGTCGACGATCGCGTGTCCGGGGCGGTTGAATTGCGCGGCGAGGAGCTTCTCGGCGAGCGCCATGCCGACCGCGTTCGCGAGTCCCTGGCCCAGCGGGCCGGTCGTCGTCTCCACCCCCGGGGTCGCGCCGACTTCCGGATGGCCGGGCGTCCTGGAGTGCAACTGGCGGAAGCGCCGCAGTTCTTCCATCGGCAGGTCGTAGCCCGACAGGTGGAGCAGCGCGTAGTGGAGCATCGAGCCGTGGCCGTTGGACACGACGAAGCGGTCGCGGTCGGTCCAGCGCGGGTCGGTCGGGTCGTGCTTCAGATGGCCCCGCCACAGCGCGAGCGCGATCTCGGCCATGCCCATCGGCATCCCCGGATGACCGCTCTTCGCCGACTCCACCGCGTCCATCGCGAGCGCGCGGATCGCGTTGGCGAGCGTCGGGTCGGGTGCGCGGGTTGGGGCGGACATGGGTGCGGGCCTTGGGAGGACGGCGGGGGAGCCGGTCGAGCGGGCAGGACGGTGCGCTCGGGTGTTGCGGCGCGAAAACCTCTTGAAATTATGGCGAAACTCGCCATCTTGTGCAATGATCGTTCGTTTGTTCGTGCCTGACGGGCCGTTCCCGTGACGGGGGATCGGTCCGACGTGGCCAGGGATGCCCGACTCCCCGCAGGTGCCGGGTCCGGGCGTTGGGTGTTTTGACGGGATTCGGGTCCAGGACGCCGATTCGGTGTCGAAGGTGGCACCGAGCCCGCGGTCCGGAAGCGCGATCCATGGACGGAATCCACCTGCTGGGCGAGTGGTACGGCTGCCCGGCCGACCAGCCGGAGATGCTGCGCGCCGACGCGCTGCGCCGGCGCTGTCTCGACGCGGTCGCCGCCGCGGGTCTCACCACCGTGGGCGAACGGTTCCACCAGTTCGAACCGCAAGGCGTCACCGGCGCGGTGATCCTCGCCGAGTCCCACCTCGCCATCCACACCTGGCCCGAGCGGGAATCGGTCACGATCGACGTCTACGTCTGCAATTTCACGACCGACAACACGGCGAAGGCCGAATCGGTCTTCCGCTCGCTCGAGCGTACGCTGCGTCCGAAGCGCACGCGGTTCCAGGCGATCCACCGGGGCGGCGCCGATGGCTGAGCCGCGCGGTGACCTCGCGCCCGGCGCGATGACCGAGTACCTGACCGACGACTGGGGCTTCTTCGTCCGGTCGACCCGCGAATACGAACGCTTCCGCTCGCCGTACCAGTCGGTCGAGGTCCACGAGAGCGCGCCGTTCGGCAAGCTCTTCCGGCTCGACGGCCATTTCATGACCAGCGAGAAGGACGAATTCTTCTACCACGAGAACCTCGTCCACCTGGCCGCCGTCACCCACCCGGCGCCCGAGCGGGCGCTCATCGTCGGCGGAGGCGACGGCGGCTCCGCCGAGGAACTCCTGAAGCACCCGACGATCCGGTCGGTGACGCTCGCGGAGATCGACCTCGCGGTCGTCGACCTCGCCCGCAAGTATTTCGGGTCCGTGCACCGCGGCAGCCTCGACGATCCGCGGCTGGCGCTGCGCGTCGGCGACGGCTTCGCGTTCGTACGCGACACCGACGAAAGCTACGACCTGATCGTCCTCGACCTGACCGATCCGGGCGGCCCGTCGCTCGAGCTCTACACCGCCGATTTCTACCGCGCCTGCGCTGCGCGGCTCACGCCTTCGGGCGCGATGACGCTGCACATCGCCAGTCCGGTCGCCCATCCGGACCGCATCCGCCAGACGCTCGTCGGCCTGCGCGCCGCGTTTCCGGTCGTCGTGCCCTACCTCGTGTCCATTCCGCTCTATGGCGGAATGTGGATGATGGCCTGTTGCTCGGCGGGGCTCGATCCGCGCAGGATGACCGCGGTCGAGGTCGAACGCCGGATCGCGCAGCGAGGTCTGGGCGGCCTCAGGTACTACAACGGCGACATGCACCGCGCGGCGCTGGCGCTGCCCAATTTCGTCCGCTCGATCGCCGGCTGAGCCGCGAGCCACCCGGTCCGTCGTCCCGGGTCGCGCTTCGTCACCGACGGACGACCGTCCGGCGCCCGGCGGCGTCCAGGGGTCAACTTCGCGCCGATTCTGCCGTTGATGCCGGTAGGGAGGCGAGGGCGGCGCTTGAACCGTAGCGCACAGCCCGCATCTCCGGAACGAGGACGCGGGTGTTTCGAAACCGCGGCACAGAACGGGCCGACGCCATGACGCTGACCGACACGCTGGGCCACGCGGACTTCGTGCTGTTCGACGGAGTCGTGTTCCAGACCGAGTACCTGCGGGTGCCCGACGAGGACACGCACGCCGACGACGTCGTGCTCGAGGCGACGCACGGCGAAATGGAGATCGCGCTCATCCGGTCGGATCTCGACGGCGCGCAGCCCTTGTCGGACGGCGGATTCCGCCTGTCCAACGGCCACGAACTCCGATTCCTGTCGAGCGCGACGATCCACTGATCCCGTCGGCGGGTCCGGCCCCGGCGCCACCTCAGTCGAGCGCCGGCGCGATGAACGCGAACCAGACGCCGATCACGGTGAGGACCACCGAGACGACATAGACGCGTCGCGACGCGCGGCGCGCGCGCCGGCAGGCGTCCGCGAGCCCCGGGTCGGCGGGACAGGGCGCCCGGCGTGCGCGCCATTGCATCGCGCCGGAGACCGCGAGCGCGACGAACGCCGCGCCGAAGACCGGGCCCTTGTGCTCGGACAGCCAGACGACCTGCGGGACGGCGCTCACCAGGCCGGCGAGCGCCGCGCCCGCGCCGATCGACACGAGCAGCGCGGGCAACGCGCAGCAGACGAGCGTGCCGCCGGATGTCGCGAGCGCGACCCAGGTCGTCCCGCGCGTCGCCCCGTCGATCGGCAGCCGGCCGGGCGCGTCCGCGGCGGGTTCGCGCGGGCCGTTCACCGCTTTTTTCTCCGCAGCGATGCCGCCGGAACGTCGAGCGCGCGTACCGAGACCACTTCGTAGCCGGCCTCGCGGACGGCCGCCGCGAGCTGGCCGGTTTCGAGATTCGCGCCTTCGACGAGTTCGACGGCGACCAACCGTCCCGGCAGGTTGACGTACACGTCGCGCGTCGCCGGCAGCGCGCGCAGCTTTTTCTCGATGCCCTGCGCGCAGAACGCGCAGACCATGCCGTTGACCTCGGCGGCGAGCGTCGTCACGGCGGTGGCCGGGGACGTCGCGCTCACGCCGGCGAGCGCCAGCGCGACGAGCAGCGGGTGTCGGTGGACCATGGAACCTCCGGTCAAAAGATGTACATGAAGTTGAGGCGCGCCTGTCCGTCCAGGTTCGCGCCGATCTCGACGAAGGCGCGGGCGGCGATGATCCGGAGCATCGGAGTCACCTCGACGCCATCGGACAGGCCGCGCATCCGCCGCGCCTCGACGACGAACCACGGCTGGACCTCGTCGTACTCGGCCTCGTGGAACGAGAAGCCGGCCCGGACCGCGGCGACGTCGTGGCGGACGCCTCCGGCCCGGTAGAGGCGGCCGCTCGCGGCGAGGTAGACGCGCGTCGTCTCGTAGTCGAACTGGGCGCCCGGCGTCCACGCGAAGCGCGTGCCGCCGAAGCCCGTGCCCGTCATCGTTCCCGCCCCGACGACGAACCAGGCGTTCGCCTGCGCGTGCGGCAGGTTCCACCGGTGGACGAGCCGCGTGTAGGTCGCCTCGGTGAGCCTGCGGATCGCCGACCCGTCGGCCGACCGCATCCAGGTCGCCCCGACGCCGAACGCGTCGCGAGTCGTTAGTGCATGGTTCACCCACGACTCGGACCAGTCTGGCCCGAAGTCGCCCATCGCCATCGTGCTGCCCTGGTAGCCCATCGGGCCCGCGTCCGCTTGCGCACACGCGAACGCGCAGGCGAGCGCCCCGGCGCATCGCCGGACCCTGCTGCGCCATGGTTTCATCGCATCCTCCTCGTCGAATCGCCGAAGACTGCCGGGCACGCGGGCCCGGCGGACCCGTCAGAGCGACCCGATGACCGAAGGGGGCTTGCCGGGTTCCTCGGGATCGGCGGTGATGGACGTCGGCCCGGGTCGCAGGGCGATCGCGGGCTCCGCGCCCGGGGCATCGGCCGCGGGTGGGGGCTCGGACAGCGCGACCGTCGAGGCATACAGGCACATCCCGGGCACCGGGCAATCCTCGCCGGGCGAGTGGTCCGGGGCGGCGTCCGGCGAGGCCTGCGCCGGCGAGACCATCGCGACACCGGCCAGCAGGCAGGACGTCGCGCACGCCGTCGCCAGCGTGCCGACAGGCAGGGTCCAGGCCATCAGCAGCACGGCCACGATTCGGCGTCCCCGATTCATCCGTTCGATTCCGGCGAGGAACCTCGTAGTCGTCGATCGATCGTCCCCGGTCGCATGGCCGCGATCACGTGCGTGCCGGCGCGAGCACGAAGTCGTAGTTCGCGTCGAGCGCCCCCGCCTCGGCGGCCGCCGGGGCGGGGGCGATCTCCAGGCGGTCGCGCTCGCGCGCGAACATCCCGGCGAAGTTCCGCTCCGCCGATTCGCCGCGCAGGTAGAGCTGCGTGGTCAGCGCGCTCGCGCGCGGATGCGCGAGCTTGAAATGCAGATGGGCGGGACGTCCGCCGTAGGGCACCGGGCGGATCGTGCGGAACGCGTAGCGTCCCTGCGCGTCGGCCGACGTGCGACCGTAGCCCTGGAAATCCGCGTCTATGCGCCCGGTCTCCCC
>JADZDA010000090.1 GCA_020851255.1 Burkholderiales bacterium
CCCCTGGCGACTCGAACCCAGCACCCTCCGCCTTCCTCATTGGTGCACGGGCGAGCGTCGGAAGTCAACAGAACGTACCGGACGTCGCGCGCACGCAGTTCTTCTCGATCGTTCGAGTCGTCGCTCCACCCGCCGGCCAACCGCAGGTCGTCGTCGAGTACTTCCACGACGGCTACCGGAACTACTTCAACACGATCGACCAGACGGAGATCGACGCGCTCGACGCGGGTACCTTCGCCGGCTGGACGCGCGAAGTGGGCTCGTTCATCGCCTGGCCGAGCCAGGCGGCGGCGCCGCCGGGGGCGGTGCCGGTGTGCCGGTTCTTCGGCAGCGTGTACGCGTCGCACTTCTACACGGCCGATCCGGGCGAGTGCGACGCGGTGGTGGCGAACTTTCCCGACTGGCAGTTGGAGACGCGACAGGCGTTCTGGATCTTCCTGCCGGACAAGGCGACCGGGGCGTGCGCGGAGAACCTGATGCCGGTGTACCGGGTGCTCAAGCCGACCGCGCCCAATCATCGGTACGTGACCGACCGCAACGTGCGCGACACGATGGTCGTATTCGGCGGGTGGATCGCCGAGGGCTACGGGCCGGATGCGGTGATCATGTGTACGCCGAGGTAGCGGGTCGACAGCAGTCGCGGCCGCTCACTCCGGCCCTCTCCCCGCGAGCGGGGAGAGGGGGAACCCCAGGGGACGGGGAGAGGAGGGAATCTCCGGCGGGTGGGGAGAGGGCCAAGGTGCAATCAGACGCTCATCCCCGGCGCGAGCAGCGCCTGAGTCTCGGGATGGCGGCGCATGTACGAGCGCACGTACGAGCAATACGGCGCGACCTGGAGGCCGGAGGCCTTCGCGTGTTCGAGCGTGGCGCCGACCAGTTGCGCGGCGATCCCGCGGCCCTCGAGCGCGACCGGCACCTCGGTGTGGTGGATCTGGAGGATGTCGCCGACGCGCCGGTAGTCGCAGCGCGCGAGCTCGCCGTCGACGAAAGCCTCGAAGCGGCGCGCCGATTCGTTGTGAGTGATCTCGACGGAAAGTCGTTCGCGCATGCGCCGAGCCCCGCAGTCCGGTGCGGGCGATCGTAGCAGAGGCGCGGCCGGCGCGGATGCCGTACGATGCGCTCCGCGAATCCGATGAACGAGCGCGAACGCACCGTCGACGTGGTCTGCCTGGGCCACGCGGCTTTCGACCGCGTGCACACGGTCGAGGCGATCCCGGCGACGCCGACCAAGCTGCGCGCGAGCGCCTACCGGGAGGTCGGCGGCGGCATGGCGGCCAACGCCGCGTGCGCGATCGCGCGGCTGGGCGGACGCGTCGCGTTCTTCGGGCGTGCCGGGGACGATCCGGCGGGCGCGTCGATGGCGCGCGAGTTCGCCGACGCCGGCGTGGACACGCAGGGCTTTCGCCGCTACGCGGGTTGCCGCTCGTCGCAATCGTCGGTGATCGTCGATGCGCGCGGCGAGCGGCTGATCGTGTCCTACCTGGGCGACGTGCCCGACGACGCCTCGTGGCTGCCGCTAGCCCGGGTCGCCGGAGCCGGGGCGGTGCTGGCCGACGTCCGCTGGCCGACCGGCGCGCGGGCGCTGTTCGCCGCGGCCCGGGCTGCCGGCGTGCCACGCGTGCTCGATGCCGACGTCGCCGACGCGCAGGTCATCGACGCGCTGATCACGCTCGCCGACCACGTCGTCTTCTCCGAGCACGGGCTCGACCGCTGGGCGGGCCTGCCCGCGAACGCGGATGCGCAGTCGCGGGCGCGCGCGCTCGACCGCGCGTGGGAGGCGATGCGCTCGCGGGCCGCGCCGGGCGCGTCGCCGCACGCCTGCGCGGTGACCGTCGGCGAGGCGGGCTCGTGGTGGAGGACCGGCGCCGGGACTTTCCACGTGCCGGCGCCACGCGTGGTCGCGGTCGACACGCTCGCCGCCGGCGACGTCTTCCACGGCGCCTACGCGCTCGCGATCGCCGAGGGACATGGCGTCGCGGAGGCCGCGCGTTTCGCCTCCGCCGCCGCGGCGATCAAGTGCACGCGGCCCGGCGGACGCGCGGGGGCGCCGACGCGCGACGAGGTCGACGCGCGGCTCGCCGCCGGGGTGTCGGAGTCGACGGGCGCCCGCTGACCCGAAGGACACGCGCCCCGGAGGCGCGCTACGGGCGCGCCGCCCGCGTGAAGTAGCGCTCGATCAGGAACGGCTCGTCGAAGTGCCGGCGCCCGACGAACGCGGTCGCGTGGCGTCCCCATTGGCGCATCGCGCCGGCCGAGACGATGCCGGTCGGCCAGAAGATCGACCGCTCGGGGCGCTCGGTGCCGGCGACCAGGCCATCGGGTCCGAACAGGCTGCGGGTGCCGCCGCTGCCGTCGGGCACGCGGCGCAGCGCGTCGTCCGGCATTATCGTGTAAGTGCTCACTGCGGCCGTAACGTCCGGCCCCTGCAACTCCGCGGGCAGCATCCGACCGGGGATCACCCGGCGCAGGAAGTGCGTCCCCGACGCGACGACGAGCAGGACACGGGCGCCCGGATCGAGCGGCGGCAAGGTCTGGACGACCAGTGCGCCCTCCTCGACCGTCGGCTCCGCGGGCTTCGCCGCGAGCCGCGCCGTCGGGATGAACTGGTGGAAGCAGCCGCAGGGGTGGATCGTGTCGAAGACCAGCGGCGCGCCGTCGCGGTCGAGCGTCACGCGCCAGACCAGGCCGTCGAGCCGTCCGGCCAGCGGGTCGCCGGGAAATTCGGGGGGGCGCTCGGGGAACCAGACCGTGTAGACGAGCTGCGGCAGCAGCGCGCCGTCGTAGCGGGTCCAGGCGAGCCGCGTCGTGACGCTGACCGCCGCGCCATCGACCGAGGCGCGGCCGTCGGCACCGAGGATGACGCGGCCCGGCCGGTCGGCCGGCGAGGCGGCGTCGATCGCGAACGTCGGCGCGTAGGCTGCGAAGAGCCGTTCCACGTCGGCGGCGTCGGCGCGCGCCGCCGGCGGAAAGGCGTCGGAGCCGACGAGCGCGGCCGCGATCCGACCGATCGCGGTCGGGTCCGGCGACGACGGCATGGCCGGGCGCAGCACATGCCATGCCCCGGCGCGCGGCAGCTCCGCCAGCGGCTGCGCGTACGCCTCGCGCGTGCGCCGCTCGTAGACGCGGATGCCCGCGGCGTAACCGAAACCGGTCAGCGGGTACAGGCCGGCCGCTCGCGCCCAGTCGTTGTAATCGTCGGGCACCGTGGCCGCCGACTTGATCCAGGCGCGCGCACCGGGTACGGCGAGGTCGAGCGCGAGCACCCGCTCGGCGCAGGCGTCGATCCGCGCGTCGTCGCCGGCGCCCGCGGCGCCGGCGTCGGCGGGCAACGCGCGCACGGCGGTGACGATGCGTTCGCGCGCCGCCGGCGGCAGGTTCGCGAATTCGATTCCGCGTGCGTTGCGGTCGAGCGCACGCAACGCAGCGATCCAGTCGCCGAAACGCGCCGCGTCCATCGGTTCGGCGGCGTAGCTCGCGAGCAGCCGGTCGACGCGCAGCGTGCGGAAGCCCTCGACGCGCGCCGTGCCGGCGTCGCGCACGCCCGCGGCGGCGACCTGGGCGTCGAGCGCGGCGATCAGCCGGATGCAGTTGGTGTCGGCGAGAGGCAGGTCGGACGGCGTACCGCCCAGCGGCCCGATCGCGCAGCCGGCGACGAGCACGGCGGTCGCGAGCGCCGTCGTCGCGAGCGTGGCCGGGTGCGTACGCCCGAGGCACGGCACGCCGGCCATCCGCAGGGACGCCGATCCGGATCGCCGCCGCCCGGGCGTGTCGAACGAGGAATGCACAGGTCCATTGTAGGCGCCCCTCCGCGCCCGGCCGATTCGCCGGTCCGGGGTGGTCGGCCGGTAGAATCGCGCTGCGTCCGGCGCCGGACCCGGGCGCGACGACACGAACGCATGAACGCCAGCACTTCGCCCGCCGCCGACGCGTTTTCGAGCGTCCACACCGCGAGCTTTCCGTCGCTGCTGCGCGAGCTTTCCTCGTCGCTGCTGGTCACGACGTTCCAGGCCGGGCGCCTGATCCTGCTTCGACCGCAGGACGGCGCGCTCAACACCCACTTCTACGCGCTGCCGCGGCCGATGGGACTCGCGGTCGACGAGAACCGGATCTTCGTCGGCGCCGCGCGCTCGGTGCACGAGTACCGCAACATTCCCGCGGTCGCCGCGCGGCTCGACCCGCCGAACGTCAACGACGCGGTCTACCTGCTGCGCAACGTCCACGTCACCGGCCACGTCGACATCCACGAGATGGCGTTCACCCGGGACGAATGCTGGTACGTGAACACGCTGTTCTCGTGCCTGTGCACGCTCGACAACGAGCACAGCTTCGTGCCGCGCTGGAAGCCGCGGTTCATCTCCGGCTACGCGCCGGAGGATCGTTGTCATCTCAACGGCCTGGCGATGGGCGACGGGTTGCCGCGGTTCCTGACCGCGCTCGGGCGCTCGAACGAGAAGGAGGGCTGGCGCGCGAACAAGCGCAGCGGCGGCATCCTGCTCGACTACGCGTCCGGCGAGATCGTGGCGAGCGGCCTGTCGATGCCGCATTCGCCGCGACTGCACCGCGGCCGTCTCTGGGTGCTGGAATCGGGCAAGGGCGCGCTCTCCACCGTCGATCCGAACTCCGGGCGCGTCGAGACCGTGGTCCAGCTCCCGGGATTCACGCGCGGACTGGATTTCGTCGGGCCGATCGCGTTCGTGGGCCTCTCGCAGTTGCGCGCGTCGAACCCGTTCACCGACATCCCGCTGACCGACCAGAACCCGGACCGCGCGAGCGGCGTGTGGGCGGTCGACACCCGCAGCGGACAGATCGTCGCGTTCCTGCGCTTCTCGGCCACGGTCGAGGAGATCTTCGCGGTCCAGGCGCTGGTCGGACTGGTCTCGCCGACGATCCTCGAGGACGATCATCCGCTGCTCGCATCGACCTGGGCGATCCCCGACGAGTTGCTGCGCGAGGTCGAACTCGCGCCGGAGGCGACGGGTGCGGTGGCGGAACCGGCAGCCGGACCCGCCGAGCGCGGCGCCGCGGGATGAGGGTCACCCAACCGGGGGAGTAGCGATGAGGGAAGGCGGACCGATCGACGTCGAGGTCGCCGGGTTCCGGCTGGTCGAGGTGCTGGGCCGGATGACGCCCGAGGTGAGGGGCGAAATCGTCGGCATGTGGACCGGCGAGGGCGTGCTCGCGCCAGCCGAGGCGCAGAGGCGCGCGGCCGAGGTCGTCCTGGCGGTGCGTGCCGCCGACGGCACGATCGCCGGCGTCAACACCGCCTACGTCCAGAAGGCCCCGGGGACCGCGCTCGATTATTGGTTCTATCGGATGTTCCTGCGGCCGGCACACCGGGGGAACTGGGCGCTGCCGCGCGCGATGTTCGTCCACGCGATCGAGGTGCTGCGCCGTCACCCGCATCCGTCCCGGCCCCGGGGGCTGGTGGCGATCATCGAAAACCCGCGGCTGATGCGCAAGGCGGCGGCGGCGACGATCGGCGAGCTGGGGGCGACCCGGATCGGGCGCGACGCCCAGGGGCGCGACGTCTGGTGCGTCAATTTCGACGGCACGGTGCCGGTCGCGCCTCCCGGGCTGCTGCGGCCGGCGGACTGAGCCCGCTTTTCGCCCTCGAGCGAGCTCGGGGCCGGGCGCCGAGGGCGGTCATGCGCACGGCTCGTGGTGTACCAATATATGCACCGGGGCGGACCGGGGGGCCGGCCTGCGAGGATTCGTCTTGCCACCATCCGGGGCTATCCCTACACTCTTCGGCACTTCGAGCCTGGACCTTGGTCGAGCCCCCCGGGGCACGACGCCCGTCCCAGGCGGAACGCGCGGACCTGCAGAACTCCGCGCTGCCTATGCACCAGGGGGGAGCATGGCGCTACCGCAAAACGTTCGACCCGGATCGCGATTCCGCGTCCGGCCGCTGATCCTCGCGTTGGCCGCCACCGGGCTCGCGACACCGCTCGCGTCGCCGGCGGCGACGATCGTGGTGACCGACGGCGGCGACGCCGGCAGCGGCACGACCTGTACGCTGCGACAGGCGGTGGGCTCGATCGACAACGGCGCGCTCCTGGGAACCTGCGTCAACAGCGGCGCCGTATTCGGGACCAACGACACGGTCGATCTCAGCGCACAAGTGGGTGTCATCACGCTGGGCGGCACCGAGATCGCCTGGACCGGCGAGAACATCCGTTTCGTCGGCCCGGCCGCCGGCCCCACGGCATTGCGTATCTCCGGAAACGGAGCGAGCCGGGTCTTCAACGAATCGTTGGCCGTCACCAACACGGTCATCGAGAATCTGACCATCGAGAACGGACTCTCGTCGGGTCCCGGCGGGTGCGTACTGTCGCACAGCCTGAGCCTGTTGAACTCGATCGTCACCGGATGCACGGCGACACGCGGAACGCAGAAGTACGGCCTCGGGTGGGGAGGCGGCGTCGCCGCCTACGGCCTTTACATGTTTCGGTCGACGATCGCCGGCAACACGGCCGCCGACGGCGGGGGCGGGGCGTTCTCCAAGTACGGCGCGCAAGTCGTCGAGAGCACGATCGCGAACAACACGGTCGTCGGCAGCACCTGCCTGATCGAGGATTCCGGAGACTTGACCGAGAAGTACCGGTGCCTGCTCCTCTCGGCGGGCGGCGGCGGCCTGCTCACCGGGACCGCGAATTTCTTCTCGTCCACCGTCAGCGGCAACACCGTCAACGCGACGTTCCTAGACGTCGACTCCGTGGTTCCCGACGGTCACATCGGCGTCGGCGGAGGCATCACGGTGTTGGGGGCGAAGTACTACTACGATTACGATTCGTCCGCGTCGAAGGCGAAACTCAAGCCGACGTTCGCGAAGGCCCGGGCGACGCTGATGGCGACCGAACGCGGACGCCAGGCGGTCGCGGCGTTCGAGGCGAGAGCCGAAGTCCGGGCGAAGGCACGCGCCGCGTGGCGGGCATCGACCGCCAGGGTCGGCGCGAAGAAACGCAAGGGCAACAAGGTCGACGGCTACCAGGAATACGGATTGGGTTTGTTCGCTTCGACGGTCAGCGGCAACCGTGTGCAAGGCCCGAACAACCCGGCCGTCAACTCGAAATACCTGGGCGGCGGCGTCGCGTCGCTGGCCTTCGCCGCCTACTCGTTCCCGTCGGGTGACTCCAAGTACGTCGACGGCTTCAATAACGACGAGATCGCGAACAGCACGATCTCGGGTAACCGTCTGCCGTTCTTTCCACCGCCGCCGGCGGATCCGCCGCCGGACGATGAGCCGACCAGAGGGTCGATCGGTGGCGCGATGCTCACCGGCATGGCCGATTTCTCGAACAGCACGATCGTCGACAACACCTCCCAGCTGGCCGGTGTGGCGTTCGCGGTGAGCGCCGAAACGAGCAGTTCGCGAGCCGCGAAGGCTGCCACGACGCGACGCCTGTTCGAGCCGGCGTGGCGCTGGTCGAGTTCAGCCCGGATGCAGGCTGGCGCAACCCGGCGCGCGCGTAACAAGGACTTCACGCCGATGGTCTGGGAGAGCACGATCATCGCGAACAACCCGGGGATCTTCGACGTGACGTGCTCCGGACCGACGAACGCCTGCGACGTCTCGGGATCGAACAATCTGATCCGGACGCCGGGCATGTCGATCCCTCCCGACACGATCGTCGGGGTCGATCCGCAACTCGCGCCGCTCGCGAACAACGGCGGCACCGTGACCGGGGCCGCGGGGCACGTGACGACCGGCCCGCTCAAGACCCATGCGCTCTACGTCGGCAGTCCGGCGCTCAATACCGGGATCAACAGCGAAGGCTTCGAATTCGACGAACGTGGTCCCGGTTTCCCTCGTGTGACGGGGCCGGCGGCGGACATCGGCGCGTACGAGGGTTCGGTGCCCAAGCCGAACCCGCTGCCAGTGCCCGGGCTTGGGCCCTGGGCGCTGGGATTGTTGTCGGCGCTGCTGGGCGCGCTCGGGCTCGCGCGGCGACGACGACCCCGGTAGCGGCCGCGCCGCCCGGCTATGGTCGGTTAGGGCGGGTCGCGCGCGGGTGGCGCCCGGTGGGGGCGCGCCGCGCCGAGGCTGCGGAGTCCGCAAGCCGGTCGGCATGATCCGGCGCAAGGCCGCGAGGCCGAGGCGGCGGTACGATAGCTCCATTGCAGCGGGCGCTTGGGCGCGCCCGCGCGTCCCGGAGCCCCGACACCATGACGTTCCGCTCGATCTTCGTCCACCAGGACGATTCGTCCCAGTCCGAACTCACCCTCGACGCCGCGCTGCGGCTCGCGAGGCATTACCCGGCCGAGCTCGATGGCGGTTACATCGTGCCGACCCGGGAAATGACGCCGATGGCCTCCGCGTTCCTGCCGTCGGACATGGTCGAGGCGCGCCTGCGCGCGACGGCCGAGGCGCAGGCGGCGGCCGAGGCGCGTTTCCGCAAGGCGGCCGCCGCGGCCGGCGTCAAGTCGATCCGCTGGAGTGCGCCGGCCGGTGATCCGGTCGACGCGGCGGTCGTGCAGGCGCGTTATTCCGACCTCGCGGTCGTGAGCCAGCCGCCGCGCGACGAGCGCGCCGGCGCGTTCGCCTCGGAGCTCGTCAACGCGGTGATCATGGATTCGGGCCGACCGGTGCTGGTCGTCCCGTTCATCGGCGCGGGCAAGACCCTGGGCGAAAGGATCCTGATCGCCTGGAAGGACTCGCGCGAATCGGCGCGCGCCGTCGACGACGCGCTCCCGCTCATCAAGGACGCGAAGGCGGTCGAGGTGCTCGCGGTCATGCCCCGTGACGACGAATCGGTGCGCGACCATGTCACCGATATCGCGGTCGAGGGGTTCCTCAAGCGTCACCAAGTGCATGCGACGGTGAAGCGCACCGTCGCGCCGGACATCCAGGCGGGCGAGTTCCTGCTCTCTCGCGCCGCCGACTTCGGCGCCGACCTGATCGTGATGGGCGGCTACAGCCGCCCGCGCCTGTCGCGACTCGTCTGGGGCGGGGTGTCGAAGCTCCTGCTCGATTCGATGACCGTGCCGGTGCTGATGTCGCACTAGCGCGGTCGCGTAGCGGAATTGGAAATGGGGGTAAATGGGGTAAATGGGGTCAGACTCGAATTCGGGTAAATGGGGTCAGACTCGAATTCAGAAGTACCGAATTCGAGTCTGACCCCATTTACCCGAATTCGAGTCTGACCCCATTTACCCCATTTGCCCCATTTCCAATTCCGCTACGCGGCGATCACGCGCCCATGCTCGCGCGTCGCGTGGAAGCCCACGCGCGGCCAGTGCTCCATCGTGACCTGCAGGTTGTACTTGTTGGTCGCGAGGTAGACCGGATTGCCGTCGACGTCGACGGCCAGCGACGCGGCGTTCTGCCGCTCGAAATCGCGCCGGATCGACGCGTCGGGGAACGTTAGCCAGCGCGCGGTCGAGATGCCGGGCGTGTCGTAGACCGCGTCGACCTTGTATTCGGTCGCGAGCCGGTGCGCGACGATCTCGAACTGCAGCGGCCCGACGGCGCCCAGCAGGATCGAGTAGCCGGACTCCGGCGTGAACACCTGGATCGCGCCCTCCTCGCCCAGCTCCTGCAGCCCCTTGGCGAGCTGCTTGGTCTTGAGCGGATCGCGCGAGCGCGCGGCGCGGAAGAGCTCGGGCGCGAAATAGGGGATGCCGGTGTAGGCGAGCGGCTCGCCGCTCTCGGACAGCGTGTCGCCGATCTGGAGCTGGCCGTGGTTGTGGATGCCGATGATGTCGCCGGCGACCGCATCCACCGAGGCGACGCGTTCGTTCGCCATGAAAGTGAGCGCCTGGCCGATCTTCATCTCGCGGTCGAGTCGCAGGTGCCGCACCTTCATCCCCGGCGAGTAGCGGCCCGAGCACACGCGGAAGAACGCGATGCGCTCGCGGTGACGCGGGTCCATGTTCGCCTGGATCTTGAACACGAAGCCGGAGAACGGTTCCTCGGCGGGATCGACGGCGCGGATCGTCGCGTCGCGCGGCTGCGGCGGCGGCGCCCAGTCGACCAGCGCCTGAAGGATCTCCTGCACGCCGAAGTTGTTGATCCCCGAACCGAAGAACACCGGCGACTGGCGGCCGGCGAGGAACGCGTCGACCGAGAACGGCGCGCTCGCCGAGGCGATCAGGTCGACGTCGTGACGCAGCGCCGCGATGTCGTCGGGCGCGATCTCGTCGAGCCGGGGATTCGCGAGCCCCTCGATCGTCTCGGCGTCGTCGGTGACGCGCTCCTCGCCGGGCGCGAAGCGCAGCAGCCGCTGTCCGAGCAGGTGCCAGACGCCCCGGAACGAGCGTCCCATCCCCAGCGGCCAGGTCACCGGCGCGCACTCGATCTTCAGCACCGACTCGATCTCCTCGAGCAGCGAGAGCGGCGGGCGGACCTCGCGGTCCATCTTGTTGACGAACGTGATGATCGGCGTATCGCGCAGGCGACAGACTTCGAGCAGCTTGATCGTCTGCGCCTCGACGCCTTTCGCCGCGTCGATGACCATCACCGCGGCGTCGACCGCGGTCAGCACGCGGTAGGTGTCCTCGGAGAAGTCCTCGTGGCCCGGCGTGTCCAGCAGGTTGATCACGTGGCCGGCGTACTCGAACTGCATGACCGAGCTCGTCACCGAGATCCCGCGCTGCTTCTCGACCTCCATCCAGTCGGACGTCGCGTGCCGGGCGCTCTTGCGCGCCTTGACCGTGCCCGCGAGCTGGATCGCGCCACCGAAGAGCAGCAGCTTCTCGGTGAGCGTCGTCTTGCCGGCGTCCG
>JADZDA010000091.1 GCA_020851255.1 Burkholderiales bacterium
CGGTGCCGAACGCGATGCCGGTCATCAGCGCGGTCCCGAACGTGTAGCCCGGCGTCGGCCAGTAGTACGGCGGATAGGTCGGGTACGGCCAGGGTCCGTAGACCACCGTCGGGTTGTAGACCGGCACGTACACGGTCGTCGTCGCGGGCTGGATGACGATCACGTCGGGCTCGACGACGATCTTCTGCTCGGCGCTCGTCTTGAGGTGGCCCGCGTCGGCCGCCTTCCGCCGCAGTCCCTGCACGCTCGCCATGACCGCCGATCGCTGGGCGAGAAACGCGTCGCCGAGCTGCTGCGTCCACTCGAGCTTGTCGTTCATCATCTGCAGGACGGAGGGGAAACCGCAGAGCGATTTCACCGCCGGATCCCAGGAGTGCTTCTGCACCGCGTCCTCGAGCGCATTGCCGGTCAGCTTCGGATTGGCCTGGACCCATCGCGTGGCGCTGACGACCTCGAGTGGATAGGTGGACGCCATCAGGACCTGCGCGAGCAGCGCGTCCGGGTACAGCTCGATCGGTGCGACCATTTGATCGAGTTCCGCCTGCGAGAACGCCTTCGCGCCCGGACTTGCCCCGGCGGCCGGTGCCGCGGTCTGCGCCGAGGCGGCGATCGGGACGAGCGACAACGCCGCGAGCAGGGCGAACAGAGCGTACGAATACCAACGGCCGTTTTTCATCGCGCGCCCTCCTGCATCTTCCGGAATTTCGCGTCGCATTCGCCGATGCGCTCGGTCGTGATCGACGGCTCCCAATCCGGTGCCGTCGTGGTCCGATACCGGGCGACGATGCGATGACGGGTGCACGGCTCGAGCACGAGGTCGAGATCGCGGCTCGATCCGGAAACCGCCGGACGGGCCGTCTGGTAGCTCACCGTCACCGCGTGGCGGCCCGGGGACAGGGCCTCCGATCGACGCGGGTCGCGCGTGCTCACACCGTCGATCCGGGTGATGCCGACCGTGGCCTCCCGGCGAACCTCGGACGGTGTCCCGGTCTCGACGATCGACCAGGGCTGATCGTAGGGTCCTGCGATCACGGATGCCGCGCCGCACAGGAACAGGCAGGCGATTCCCAAGGGCGAGCGAACGCTCATGTTCATCTCCTCGATGCGTAGACGAGCCGCTCAGGCCCGGCTCGACGTACGGGTCGCCCGAAGCGCTCGTCGCGTCTCGCGCGGAACGCACCGGCCGCCGGTGGTCCAGCGTATGGCGTCGATCAGCGCCCGGTCGTCGACCGGTTTGCTCAGGAGGAAGGCCGCACCGGCGGCGCGCGCCTCTCGATCGGCGTGTTCGTCGCCGGCGACGGACATCGCGATCAGCGCGATGTCCAGCCCCCGCGCCGACAGGTGCGCGGAGAGCGAGCCCCCGGCCGCGCCGCGCGCGGAGAGCGCGAGCAGCACGCATCCGGGCGACGCATCGGCACGCGCGAGGAACTCGTCCTCGTTCGTGCACGACCTGACCTCGTATCCCGCCGATCGCATCAGTCGTGCGAGGCCGTCGCGGACCGACTCGTTGTCGTCCACGACATACACCACCAGCGGGTGCACGTCGACGGCCAAGCTCCCCCCTTCCAGGCGCGAAGGTTAGGGGCCCGCCCCTTCGTCGGGAATCCGACCTTGGTAGGATGGCGTGGCCATCGCGGCCTCGCGGATCTGGATCAGCGCCGGGACCGAGCGCACGCCCAGCTTGTCCATGACGCGACCGCGGTGTTGCTTGACGGTCGCCTCGGATATCCGCAGGTCCGCGGCGATCCGCTTGTTCAGGTGCCCGAGCGCGACCTGCTCCAGTATCTCCCGCTCGCGCGGCGAAAGCCGTTCCAGACGCTCGACGGCGATGCGCCGGGACTCGTCCCGGCGCCGCGTCTCCGCGCCCAGGCGGACCGCGCGTCCGACCGCGGCGAGGAGATCGGTGTCGGCGACCGGCTTCAGCAGGAAATCGGCCGCGCCGGTGCGCATCGCGTGGACGCCGGTCGGAACGTCGCGGTGCGCGGTCAGGAAGATCACCGGCAGCCACGGGTACCGCCCTGCGAGCCGCCCGTGGAGTTCCGGCCCCGACAGGCCCGACATCCGGACATCGAGGATCGCGCAATCGGCGCGTGCGACCTCGTGGCTCGCGAGCAGTTCGTCACCGGACGCGAACGGAACGACCGCGTAGCCGGCGGACGAAAGCAGGCGCACCAACCCTTCGCGCACCGAGCGGTCGTCGTCGACGACGCAGACGCACGGGATCCCGGCCGCCGGCGCCGGGAGCGCCGGCCTCGGGGACGACAGCGTCGGTGATGGCGAACGCGCGTCGTTCGCGGCCGGCGCCCGGTCCTCGTCGAGCGCCGGCAGCGAGAAGTGGAATCTCGCTCCTCCGAGCGCGCTCGTCGCGACGCCGATGCGACCCTCGTGCGATTCGACGATCGACCGGGATATCGCCAGTCCGAGTCCCAATCCCCCGCTGCGCGTCGACCGGAACGGCTCGAAGATCGAATCACGCGCCGGCTGCGCGACGCCTTCGCCGGAATCCGACACCGAGATCTCGATGCTGCCGGCGACGCGCGCGCCGTCCACGACGACGCGTCGCTCCCCGGCGGGCTTCGCGCGCACCGCCTCCAGCGCGTTGGACAGGAAATTGAGTCCGACCTGCTGGAGTTGCGCCTTCGCGGCGAGCGCGAGCAGGCCCGGCGCCAGCCGGGTCTCGATGCGCACACCCAGGCCCTCCGCTTCGCGGCGGACGAGGGAAACGACTTCGGTCAGCGCCTCCGCGAGATCGACCGGCTCTTTCGGCGCGGCCTCCTTCCGGAGGAGCGAGCGCAGCCCGTCGATGATCGCGGTCGCGCGCTTGTCATCGCGGACGATCGCCTCGAGGATGCTCCGCGTCCCGTCCGCGTCCAGCGCTCCGCTGTCGAGGAAACGCAAACCCGCCTGCGCGTTGGCGAGGATCGCCGCGAGCGGCTGGCCGAGCTCGTGGGCGAGCGATCCGCCCAAGGCGCCCGCGCGCGCCGCGCGATCGGCGTGCCAGATCCGCGAACGCAGGTCCCCGATCTCGCGCGCGGTCCGGCGCGTCTCGGTGACGTCGCGGATCGTGCCTATGGCGCGCAGCGGCTGCCCGGTCTCGTGATAGAGCACCTCGCCCTCGTCCACGATGACGCGCACGTCGCCGCCGGGCTGGACCACCCGGTACTCGGAGCGGTAGGTCTGACGGTGATTCGCGAAATGGGTCCGGACCTCGATCCCGACCCGCTCGCGGTCGTCGGGATGGATGCAGGCGCGCCACTCGTCCGACGACACCGGCCGCGCACCGATGATCCGGTACGCCTCGTCGGATGCGGAGAAGAGATCGGCGACGAAGTCGCGGACCCAGCTGCCGGTCCGGGCGACCCGCTGCGCCTGGGCGAGGTCGGCCACGCTGCGCCGCAGGCGTTCCTCGCCCTCGCGCCGATCGAGCGCGCTCGCGATGATCTCGCCCAGCGCCTGCATCAGACGGATCCGGTCGCGGCGCCATCGGTGCGGTCGCCCGTTGCAGCCCATCGCGAGCGAGTAGCGCGCCACGCCTCCCGAGACGATGGGAATCGCGACGTACGCGCCGAGTTCGAGCGCGATGCTCGACTCGCGTTGCGCGGTCTCGTCCGGCGGGATGTCGTCGAGGCGATCGAGCACGTACGGCCGGAGCTCCTCGACGACCGTCCGGTAGGTCGTGGGGAACGCCTTGCCGTAATCGATCGTCTCGGGAATCGGCGGCACGCCGGGAACGGCTGCGCGCCGGATCAGCACGACCGCGCGCCGCTCGGGAACGAGCTTCAGCACCGTGCACTGATCGACGCCGAAGTGGACCCGGATCGCCTCCAGCGCCGCCTCGACTTCGGCGAGGATGCGCTCGGCCGACGCGCCGGCGAGTCGGGACGACAGCGCGCAGACGAGCTCCGCGAAACGCTCGGTCTCGTCCTTTGCACGGACCGATCGGCCGCGACCGGTCGAACGCGTCCTGCCCGATCGGATCGCAGCGTCCGCGGTGCTCTCGCCGTCGGGCGGGTCCCTGCGCATCGGCGCCTCCTGTCGCAGGCGCCATTGTTGCAGAGGAACGCCTGGAGTACGCACGCGGGCTGGCGCCGCGAGCCTCGTTGACCACTACCCAATGATGGTCATTCGGCAGCGCGGCGCGCCTGGCCGTACCGCAAGCCCGACCCCCAGTGCACGCGCTCTCAGGCGTCCTTCTCGCTGCGCCCGACCGGCTGCGGCGCGGGCTCGCCGCCACGCAGGAAGTCCTCGACGGTGATCTCCCCGCCCGGCGGCACGACGACGAACGCGTCGCTGGCCTCCGAGATCCGTTCGCCCAGCTCGAGCAGGCCCTCGATCAGCTCCGGCGTGCCGACGACCTCCTCGTACTCGACGCCGAAGCGCTCGCCCAGGAACTTCACGACCTCCTGCACCCGCGGCCGGCAGGCCTCGACGTCCTCCTTCGAGTAGCCGACGAAGCAGAGCTTTCGGTAATGGCGGTACTTCATCTCGATCACGTAGTCGGCCGTCTCCTGGTCGTACTCGCGGATCAGGTTGCGGTGATCGGTCAGCGGCTCGTCCTTCGCGTCGATCCAGCCCTTGGTGAGGTAGTAGGTGTTCGGACTCGCGTAGAAACGCTGCAGGTAGCGCTGGTGCGAACCCAGGAAGATCGCGACGCAGTCGTGCGTGCGCGGCACGATCAGCGTGTGCGGCCCGGACCTGATGCCGGCCAACCCGTTGCCGCACAGGCCGTAACCCAGCAGGACGACCGAGGGCTCGGGCAGCTCGTCGATACGCGCCTGCAGCGTCAGGGCGAGTTTCTTCGGCGAGTTGTGCAGCGTCACGTCCATCCAGGTGACCGGCACCTCGGCCGGCAGCCGCCTGCCGAGCAGGTCCTCGAGCACGCCGCAGGCGAGCACGACGAGCGGCTTGCGCCCGATCTCCGCGACGCCCGACCCGGTGTCTACGACTGCCATGATCGCCGGTTCCTCCGATTCAGATCTTCGCCGCCCGGCCTTCCCAGAACGGCGCGCGCAGTTCGCGCTTGAGTGTCTTGCCTGCCGCGTTGCGCGGGAACGCGTCCATGATCAGCACGCGGTCGACGCGCTGGTACTTCGCGGCGACTCGCGCGTTGATCCAGTCGCGCAGCGTGTACGCGTCGACGCTCGCGCCGGGATGGAGCACGACCGCCGCCGCCGGCGTCTCGCCCCACTTGTCGTGCGGGATGCCGAACACCGCGGCTTCGCGCACGTCCGGGTGTCGGACGATGACCTCCTCGACGTCCTTCGGGTAGACCTTGACGCCGCCCGAGTCGATCATGTCCTTGATCCGGTCGACGAGGTACAGGTACCCCTCGTCGTCGACGTAGCCCAGATCGCCGGTGTGGAGCCAGCCTTCGCGCAGCGCCTCGGCGGTCTTCGCCGGGTTCCGGTAGTAGCCGGGCATCGTGATCGGCCCGCGGCCGACGATCTCGCCGGTCTCGCCCGGCGGCAGGTCGCGCCCGTCCGGGCCGACGATGCGCAGGTCGTAGAACGGCGGCGGCACGCCGACGCTGCCGGACTTCCGCAGCGCGTCGTCACGATCGAGGATGGTGACGAAGCCTTCGGTCAGGCCGTACAGCTCGTAGAAGCGGTCCGGCAGGAGCCGGTTCAGCCGCTCCTTGTGCTCGACGTGCAGCGGCGCACCCAGAGACAGCAGGCACTCGAGCGAGGCGAGCCGCGACGGCGCGAAGCCGTCCGCGTTCAGGATCGCGATGATCTGCGCCGGCACGAGCATGGCGTGGGTGACCCGCTCGCGCTCGACCGTGTCGATGAAGGCCCCGGCGTCGAACGACCGCTGGACGATGTACGTGGCGCCGAGCATGAACGCCGGGAACAGCGTGGTCATCGCGCCGTTGAACACGATCGCGCCCGAGTGCATCACGACCGACGAGGGCGTCATCCGCCAGGACGACGCGCACAACGCCGCGTACATCGCGCGGATGAAGTGCGTGTGGCAGATGCCCTTCGGCAGCCCGGTCGTGCCGCTGGTGTACATGATCGTCAGCAGGTCGTCGGCCGACACCTCGACGCCGGGCGCGGTGTCGGGCGCCTCGCCCCAGAGCCGCGCGTACGAGCGGTAGTCGGCCGCGGAGGCCGCCGCCGGCGAGTCGATCAGCACCCATGCCGCGTCGCCGGCCGCACCGCGCGCCCGTGTCGCGTCCAGCATCGCGCGCTGGTCGCCGCTCGCGAGCACGACCTTCGGCGCCGCGTCGGCGAGCAGCGACGCGAGGCCGTCCGGATTGAGCAGCGGCGAGAGCGGAACCGCGGCGGCGCCCAGCTTCGCGCACGCCCAGTAAGTCGCGAGCAGCTCGATCGTGTTGGGCAGCACCGTGGCCACCCGGTCGCCGCGGACGACACCGAGCGAGGCGAGCGCGTTCGCCCAGCGGTTGACGTAGCCGTCGAACCCGCGCCAGTCGAGCCGGATCTCGCGCTCGCCCGCCGGGGCGATCACCGCGGCGTGCCGCGGCCGGTAGCGCGCGTGACGCTCGACCAGCCGTCCCATCGCCAGGCAGTCGTACGCGATACTCGCAACCATCGCCGCGCCTCCGCTCCCGTTTCCCCGGACCCGCCCGCTAGAGCCGGTGGCTCGCGTCGCCGCGGGCGTACGCCGGCCAGGCGATCGCCTCGCCGCGCTCGAGCGCGATCACTTTGAACAGCTCGCCCATCTCCGAGGGCGAGAGCAGCTTCTGGACCGCCGACGCCTCGCGCAGGTACGCGGCCGACGACGGATCGCCGACCGCCGCGAGCCGGTCGAGGATGCCGCAGCCGAGCAGGAACGCCGCCTGCGTGGCGTAGCCGGCGACACCCAGACCGGCGCGCTCTCCCGCCTCGGCGACCGCCGTGAAATCGACGTGCGCGGTCAGGTCCGCGAGCCCCGGCCAGACGAACGGATCGGAGGTCGCGCGATGGCGATAGTGCGCCATCAGCGTGCCTTCGCTGCGCTGCGGGTGGTAGAACTCGCCGCGAGGGAATCCGTAGTCGACGATCAGCATCGCGCCGGACGAGAGTCGCCGTCCGAGATCTTCGACCAGCGCCTCGGCCGCCGGATTGATCTCGCTCACGTAATCGCCATCGGAGGGGAAACGCGCCCCCGCGAGGTTCGCCAGGCGCCCGGGCGGGAGCGGCCGGTCGTCGATCGCGAACCCGCCGTCCTCGCGGACGACGACACCGCGCTCGAACCATGCGCGCGCACGACGCGCGACCACATACGGCGGGATCGCGTCGAGCACCTCGTTCATCACGATCGCGCCGTCGATGAGCTCCGGCGGCCGGTCGAGCCAGACGAACCGCGCGGCCGACGGCGGGGAAAGCTCGCGCTCGACCAGGATGCGCTGGCGCTCGCGCAGGTCGGGCGAGGTCTCGATGATCGCGTAACGCGACCATGGGGCGCCCAGGCCGTCCAGCGCCCGGACGAGATCGACCGCGAGGCGGCCGCTGCCCGCGCCCGGTTCGACGATCTCGCGTCCGGAGCCCGCGGCGAGGATCGGCGCGACCTGCGCGGCGAGCGCGGCGCCATAGAGCGGCGTCATCTCCGGCGCGGTCGTGAAGTCGCCGGCCGGTCCGAGCTTGCGCGCGCCCGCCGCGTAGTAGCCGAGCCCCGGCGCGTACAACGCGATCCGGATGTACTCGGCGAGCGGGATCCAGCCGCCGGCCCTGTCGATCGCCCCGACGACGAAGGCGCGCACGCGCTCCGAGTGCGCACGCGCGTCCGCGTCAGGCTCGGGCAATGCCGAACGCCCGGGTTCGGCGTGCGCGGTTCGCAGGGAAACGGCCATCGTCGGCCGGGGTCCGCCAGCGCGGAACTCCCGCCGCTTTGTGCTAGATTCGCGTCGAGTGTACCGAAGGTCGTCCACCGGCGGGGGCACGCGTGCTGGGCAAGGTCGTACTGATCACCGGCGGCGCCAAGCGGGTCGGCGCCGCGATCTGCCGGCGGCTGCACGCCCGCGGCGCGAACCTGATGCTGCACTACCGCGCGTCGGCCGGCGAGGCGCGGCTGCTGCAGGCCGAGTTGAACGGCATCCGCGCCGACTCGGTCGCGCTGATCCAGGCGGACCTCCTCGACCTCGCGAAGCTGCCGGCCGTCGTCGACCAGACCGTCCAGCGCTTCGGCCGGCTCGACGGACTGGTCAACAACGCCTCGTCGTTCTACCCGACGCCGATCGGCGGGATCGCCGGTACGCAGTGGGACGATCTCCTCGGCACCAACGCGCGCGCGCCGCTGTTCCTGTCGCAGGCGGCGGCGCCCCCGCTCAGGCGCGCGCAGGGTGCGATCGTCAACATCACCGACATCCACGCCGAGCGGCCGCTCAAGGGCTACGTCGTCTACTCGATCGCGAAGGCCGCGCTGTCCGGATTGACGCGGGCGCTCGCGCGCGAGCTCGCGCCCGAGGTGCGCGTCAACGCGGTCGCGCCCGGCCCGATCCTGTGGCCCGATGACGAGCAGTTCGACGAGGTCTCGCGCCAGCGGATCATCTCGCACACGCCGCTCAAGCGCGAAGGCGAGCCCGACGACATCGCGCGCGCGGTGCTCTTCCTGCTGCGGGACGCGACCTACGTCACGGGCTGCACGATCAACGTCGACGGCGGCCGGGCGATCGCCATCTAGACACTATGGTCGCCCA
>JADZDA010000092.1 GCA_020851255.1 Burkholderiales bacterium
ATCGTCATGCATCCGGGGCCGATGAACCGCGGCGTCGAGATCGACTCGCCGGTCGCCGACGGCGAGCGCAGCGTGATCCTCCCGCAGGTGACCTTCGGCATCGCGGTGCGGATGGCGGTGATGAGCATGATCGCGGGGAATTGACGATGACCGGCCGCCGCGGGACCCCGGGAGCCGGACGATGAGGATCGCGATCCACGGCGGTCGTGTCGTCGACCCGGTCGAGCGCGTCGAGCGCGCCGCGTCGGTCTGGATCGACGGCGGGCGGATCGTCGCGGTCGGCGAGGCGCCGGCGGGCTTCGTCGCCGGCCGCACGATCGACGCGTCGTCGTGCCTGGTCCTGCCCGGGCTCGTCGACCTGAACGCGCGCCTGCGCGAGCCGGGGCTCGAGCACAAGGCGACGCTCGACTCCGAGCTGCGCGCGGCCGTCGCGGGCGGCATCACGCGGCTCGCCTGCCCGCCGGACACCGATCCGCCGCTCGACGAGCCGGGCCTGGTCGAGATGCTGCGCCAGCGCGCGCGGGCCGCGCGGCTCGCGCACGTGCACCCGGTCGGCGCGCTGACGATGAAGCTCGGCGGCGCGATGCTCGCGGAAATGGGGGAGCTCGCGGACGCCGGCTGCGTCGCGTACTCGCAGGGCGACGTCCCGATCGCCGACACGCAGGTGCTGCTGCGGGCCATGCAGTACGCGGCGACGTTCGGCCATCGTGTCTGGCTCCGGCCGCAGGACGCGCACCTGGTGCGCGGCGGCGTCGCGCACGAGGGCGAGATCTCGACGCGCCTCGGCCTGGCGGCGATCCCGTCCTGCGCCGAGACCGTCGCGCTCGCGACGCTGCTCGCGCTCGCGCGGGAGACCGGCGCCAGACTCCACGTCCAGCGGCTGTCGACGGCCGAGGGGGTCGCGATGATCCGCGAGGCCCGGCGCAACGGCATGCCGGTGACCTGCGACGTCGGTGTCCATCACCTCCACCTGTGCGACGTCGACATCGGCTGGTTCGACAGCCAGGCGCGGCTCGATCCGCCGCTGCGCTCGACGCGCGACCGCGCCGCGCTGCGCGCGGGACTGGCCGACGGAACGATCGACGCCGTCTGCTCGGACCACGCGCCGGTCGACGACGACGCGAAGCTGGTCCCGTTCGGCGAGGCGGACGCCGGCGCCACCGGGCTCGAGCTCCTGCTGTCGCTCACGCTCAAGTGGGCGGCCGAGGACGGGGTCGCGCTGCCGGTCGCGCTGTCGCGCGTGACCTCGGCACCGGCGGGCGTGCTGGGCCTGCCCGCTCCGCGCCCGGTCGCCGGCTCGACCGCCGACCTCACCATCGTCGCGCCGCGGGAATACTGGGTGGTCCGGCGCGGTTCGCTGCGCAGCCAGGGGCGCAACACGCCGTTCCTGGGGCACGAACTGCCCGGACGGGTCCGCTGGACGCTGGTCGACGGCGAGGTCGTCTTCGGCGATTGACCGGGCCGCGCCGCGGCCCGGACGGGATGCGAGAGGGCGCATGGCGCGCCCGCGAGACGGGAGAGAGGCGTTGGAGAAAGCGATCGAAGCGGAAATCCGCAGTCTGTACGGCGCGCCGAAGTTCGACCGGCGCGCGTTCGTGGTCACGTCGCTCGGAGCGGGGTTCGCGCTGGCCGCGATGCCGCTTTCGGCGCAGACGATGATCACGACATCGACCGAGGGGCTCACGGCCGGCGAGGTGAAGGTGCCCGCGCCCGGCGGCGAGATGCCGGCGTACGTCGCGATGCCGGCGACCGGCGGCGCGTTCCCGGTGATCCTCGTCGTGTCGGAGATCTTCGGCGTGCACGAGCACATCCGCGACGTCGCGCGGAGGTTCGCGACGCTCGGCCATTTCGCGATCGCCCCCGAGCTCTTCGCGCGCCAGGGCGACGCGAAGGCGGTGACCGACGTGCAGGCGCTGATCCGCGACATCGTGGCGAAGACGCCCGATGCGCAGGTGATGGCCGACCTCGACGCGTGCGTCGCGTACGCGAAGTCGAGCGGCCGCGCCGACGCCACCCGCGTCGGCATCACCGGCTTCTGCTGGGGCGGGCGGACCACGCTCGTGTACGCCGCGCACAACTCCGCGTTGAAGGCGGCGGTCGCCTGGTACGGCCCGACGGCGCGCGCGTTCTTTCCCGGCGACCGCACCGCGATCGACCTGGCCGCGACCACGCGCGTGCCGGTGCTCGGGCTCTACGGCGGTGCCGATCCGGGCATACCCAACGACGCCGTCGACAAGTACTTCGCGGCGCTCAAGGCGGCGGGCAACGCGCGCTCCGCGCACGTCATCTACCCGGATACGCCGCACGCGTTCCACGCCGACTACCGGCCGTCCTATCGCAAGGACCCGGCCGAGGACGGCTGGAGGCGGGCGACCGCCTGGTTCAGGCAGCACCTGGGCTGAGGCCGCATCGGTCGTCCGTGATGGCGGGCGGCCCGCGGGTCGCCCGTCGTCGTTCCATGCGGCGGCGCACGGGCTGCTAGAATCTGCGCGCGCCGAAGCACGACACCGCGCACGCGCACCCGAGGGCCCTCCGGTCCGGTGCCCCATGTCCAGCGCCTGTTTCCCGCATCCGATGATCCCCCTCTGCATCGTCGGCCACGTCGATCACGGCAAGACGACCCTCGCCGCGGCGCTGCGCCGCGGCACGCCGGCCGAATCCACCGCCGGTGCCCCGGCGCTGCGCACGTCGCGCCACGCGTTCCGCCTGCTCGATGCGCCGAGCGCTCCGGCCCTCCTGCGCGACCTGCTGGCCGATCCGCTCGCCGTCCGGCCGCGCGGACTCGTCGTCGTCGACGCCACGGTGGAGCCCGCGCGGGCGGGCGCGCAGCTCGCGGCGTTGCCGCTGCTCGGCATCCGGGATTTCGTCGTCGCCGTGAACAAGATGGACCTCGCGCAATGGCGCGACGACCGTCTCGCCGCACTGCGCGTGGCCGTGCACGCCGCGGCCGAGGCGGCCGGGCTGGGCGCGCCCGCGGTCGTCCCGGTCTGCGCGCGCGACGGCACGAACGTCCTCGAACGCGGCACCGCCGGAGGATGGCACGGTCCGACGCTCGCCGAGGCGCTCGACCGCCTGCCGGTCGACGCCTACGCCCGCGGCGGGCCGTTGAGGCTCCCCGTTCGCGAAGTCCGCGAGCGCGGCGGCGCGCCGGTCCTCGCGGGACGGATCGAGTCCGGCACGCTCGAGGCCGGCGGCGAGATCCTGGTCCTGACCGGCAATCGCACGACCCGGGTGGCCTCGATCGACGGCGGCTTCGCGGCCGCGGGGGCGGGCGAGGACGTGCGGTTCACGATCGCCGATCGGATCGCGGTGTCGCCGGGCGACGTCGTCGTGTCGCCCGATTCGCCGCCCAAGCTCACGGCGGTGTTCGACGCCGACGTCTGCTGGCTGGGTTCGGGCGATCTCGCCGCCGGCAGGCGCATCGTCGTGCGAGCCGGAACGCGCGAGGTCGGCGCGCGCGTCGCGGCCGCGCACGTTGCCCGCGGCGGTGGCGCGCCGGTGTCCGAAGGCGGCATCGATCCGATGCGCGTCACGCTGCGCTGCGATTCGGCGCTGGCCGTCGACGACCACGCCACGCTGCCGCTCACCGGACGGTTCGCGATCGTCGACGATGGCGAAATCGCGGGCGTCGGCCTCGTCGACGCGCGCGGGTATCCGGACCAGCGTCGCGCGCGTGCCCACGCCGGCGACGTCGTGCCGGTGCGTCACCAGGTCGTCGAGGACGAACGCGCGTCGCGCGCCGGTCATCGCGGCGCGGTCGTCTGGCTGACCGGACTCTCCGGCGCCGGGAAGTCGACGCTGGCGCTCGCGCTGGAGCGGCGATTGTTCGACCTGGGCTGGGGCGTCTACACGCTCGACGGCGACAACGTCCGCACCGGGCTCAACGCGGATCTCGGATTCTCGCCGGAGGATCGCCAGGAGAATCTCCGCCGGGTCGGGGAGGTCGCGTCGCTGTTCGCCGACGCGGGCCTGGTCTGCGTGACGGCTTTCATCTCCCCCTACCGCGACGAGCGCGCCCGCGCGCGGATCGCCGCGGGCAGCCATCCGTTCATCGAAGTCTGGGTGCGCTCGCCGCTCGAGGAGTGCGAGCGGCGCGATCCCAAGGGGCTCTACCGGAAGGCGCGCGCCGGGCAGTTGAAGCAGTTCACCGGCATCGACAGTCCCTACGAGCCGCCCGACGCGGCCGACCTCGTCGTCGATACCGCGGCGCAGGGCGTCGAGGACTGCACGGCGACGCTCGTCGAGTACGTCGTCGCGGCCTGCCGTCGCCGGTAGCGCCTGTCGTCCGACGCGTACTCGGCCCGCGGCCGCGGCTGCGACGCCGACTACTTCGCGCGTGGGACGCGCCCCATCAGGTAGAACTCGTCGTTGGGCGGCATCGCGAGCAGGTTCGCGAGCCGGTTGGACATCCCGAAGAACGCGGCGATCGCGCCGACGTCCCAGACGTCCTCGTCGGAATAACCGTGCTCGCGCATCGTCGCGTAGTCGGCGTCCTCGAGCGAGCCGCTGTCGACGGCGACCTTCATCGCGAACGCGAGCATGGCCTTCTGCCGGGGCGTGACCTCGGCCTTGCGCCAGTTCACCGCGAGCTGGTCGGCGACGCGCGGGTTCTTCGCGGTGATCCGCAGGATCGCGCCGTGCGCGACCACGCAGTAGAGGCAGTCGTTCGCGCCGGAGGTCGCGACGACGATCATCCCGCTCGGCCTTCGTGAGCCCGCCTTCCTTCTCCATCAGGGCGTCGTGATAGGCGAAGAACGCCCGGAACTCGGCCGGCCGGTGCGCGAGCGCGAGGAAGACGTTCGGGACGAAACCCGCCTTCTGCTGGACGGCGAGGATGCGCTCGCGCACGTCCTGCGGCACGCCGTCGAGCGCCGGAACCGGCCAGCGCGAGATCGCGCCCGGCCGCGCCGCCGCCGCGCCGGGCGCCGGCGACCAGCCGCCGGACTCGTTCGCGCTCATGGCGCGGGCGGCACGTAACCGGCGGGCGTCTCGGCGCCGCCGCCGAAGAAGTGCTTCTCCATCTGCTCGGCGAGCCACTTGCGCGCGCGCGGGTCGGCCATCGACAGGCGGTTCTCGTTGACGAGCATCGTCTGGTGGCGCAGCCACTGCTGCCACGCCTCCCTGGAGACGCTCTCGTAGAT
>JADZDA010000093.1 GCA_020851255.1 Burkholderiales bacterium
GAGCGCGGCGCCGGCGGCGAGAAGAGCCTCGACGAGGCCGCGGCGCTGCTCGCGTCCGCGAAGTTCCCGGTGATCCTCGCCGGCGGCGGCGTCGTCCAGGGCAACGGCCAGCCCGAGGCGATCGCGCTCGCCGAACTGCTGCAGGCGCCGGTCGCGGTCTCCTACCTGCACAACGACGCGTTCCCGGCGAAGCACCCGCTGTGGTGCGGGCCGCTGGGCTACCAGGGCAGCAAGGCCGCGATGAAGCTGATCGCGCAGGCCGACGTGGTGCTCGCGCTCGGGACGCGGCTGGGTCCGTTCGGCACGCTGCCGCAGCACGGACTCGATTACTGGCCGAAGCAGGCGAAGATCGTGCAGGTCGACGCCGACGCGAAGATGCTGGGTCTGGTGAAGCCGATCTCGGTGGGCGTCTGCGGCGACGCGAAGGCCGCCGCCGCGGCGCTCGCGGCGAGGCTCGGGGGCCGCGCGCTCGCCTGCCAGGCGAACCAGGCGGAGCGACTGGCGAAACTCAAGGCCGAGAAGGCGGCCTGGGAAGCGGAGCTGGACGGCTGGACGCACGAGAAGGACCCGTGGTCGGTCGAGGTGTCCCGGTCGTCGGCGGCGATGCACCCGCGCCAGATGCTGCGCGAACTCGAGCGCGCGATGCCCGAGGGCGCGATGGTGTCGACCGACATCGGCAACATCTGCTCGGTGTCCAACAGCTACCTGCGCTTCGACCGCACCCGGTCGATGTTCGCGGCGATGAGCTTCGGCAACTGCGGCTACGCGTTCCCGACGATCATCGGTGCGAAGGTCGCGTCGCCCGATCGCCCGGCGATCGCCTACGTCGGCGACGGCGCCTGGGGCATGAGCTTCGGCGAGATCCAGACCTGCGTGCGCGAGGCGATCCCGGTGACCGCGGTCGTCTTCAACAACGGCCAGTGGGGCGCCGAGAAGAAGAACCACGTCGACTTCTACGAGAACCGTTTCCTCGGCGTGAACCTCGACCGGCAGCCGTCGTGGGCTGCGGTGGCGAAGGCGATGGGCGCCGAAGGCCTGCGCGTCGAGAAGCTCTCGGACGTCGGCCCCGCGCTGCGCGCGGCCGCCGCCGCGCAGAAGGAAGGCAGGACCACCGTGCTCGAGATGATGGTGACGCGCGAGCTGGGCGACCCGTTCCGGCGCGACGCGCTCGCGTTGCCGACGCGCCACCTCGCCAAGTACAAGCCGACCGAGGCGAAGCGCAAGTGACCGGCGCGGCCGCGCGCGGCCGGCCGGCAACGGAACCACGGAAGGAGGCGCCATGGGCGGAGCGAGGAACGTGATCGGGGCGGCGGTGGCGGGGATGCTCGCGCTGTTCGCCGCGGCGGCGGCGGCGCAGGACTGGCCGGCGAGGCCGGTCCGGATGGTCGTGCCGTACCCGCCCGGGGGCGGCACCGACGTCGTCGCCCGGATCGTCAACGAGAAGCTCTCGCCGGAGCTCGGGCAGCCGATCGTCGTCGACAACAAGGGCGGCGCCGGCGGCAGCGTCGGCACCGAGATCGCGGCGAAGGCGCCGGCCGACGGCTACACGGTGCTGATGACGCTGTCGTCGCACACGATCAATCCCAAGCTCTACCCGAAGCTCGGCTACGACGTCGAGCGCGACTTCATCCCGGTGAGCCTGGCCGCGATGATCCCGCAGATCCTGGTCGCGCACCCGTCGGTGCCCGCGACCAACGTCCAGGAACTGATCGCGCTGCTCAGGGCGAGTCCCGGCAAGTTCAACTACGCGTCGGTCGGCGTGGGCTCCCCCGGGCACATCGCCGGCGAGCTCTTCAAGCTGAAGACCGGCGTGCAGATGACGCACGTGCCCTACAAGGGCGGCGGCCCCGCGGTCGCCGACACGATCGGCGGGCAGGTGCAGCTCCTGTTCGTCTCGATGCCGGCGGTCTGGCAGCACGTCAAGGGCGGCCGCGTCCGGGCGCTGGGCGTGACCAGCGGCAAGCGCAGCGTCGGCGCGACCGAGGTCCCGACGATCGTCGAGCAGGGCGTGCCCGACTTCGTCGTCGATTCCTGGTACGGATTGCTCGTGCCCGCGAAGACGCCGGCGCCGGTCGTCGCGAAGCTCAACGCCGCGATGGTGAAGGTGCTGCAGATGCCCGAGGTGCGCGACAAGCTGCTCGCGCAGGGCGCCGAGGCCGCGTCGTCGACCCCGGCCGACTTCGAGGCGCTGATCCGCGACGAGCTGAAAAAATGGGAATACGTGATCCGCGAGGCGAAGATCACACCCGAATGAGCGCGGGGAGCGCCGCCGCCGACGTCGCCGCGCTCGTCGCGCGGGCGCGGGTGGCGCAGGCGAGCGTCGACCGCTGCGACCAGGCGCGCGCCGACGAACTCGCGCTCGCCGCCGCCTGGGCCATCGTCGAGCCGGCGCGCAATCGCGCGCTCGCCGAGATCGCCGTGCGCGACACGGGGATGGGCGACGTCGGCGACAAGATCGCCAAGAACCACCGCAAGACGATCGGGCTGATGCGCGATCTGGCCGGCGCGCGCACCGCGGGCGTCGTCCACGAGGACCGCGAACGCGGACTGATCGAGATCGCGCGTCCGGTCGGCGTCGTCGCCGCGATCACGCCGTCGACCAATCCCGGCGCGACGCCGGCCAACAACATCGTGAACGCGCTCAAGGCCCGCAACGCGATCGTGCTGGCGCCCTCGCCCAAGGGCGCCTCGACGCTCGCGCTGCTGCTCGCGTACGTCCACGAGGAACTCGACCGCATCCGCGCCCCGCGCGACCTGGTCCAGATGCTGCCGGTGCCGGTGTCGCGCGAGCACACGTTCGAGCTGATGCGCCAGGCCGACCTGGTCGTCGCCACCGGCTCGCGCAACAACGTGCGCGCCGCCTACCGGAGCGGCACGCCGGCGCTCGGCGTCGGCGCGGGCAACGTTCCGGCCATCGTCGACGAGACCGCAGACCCGGCCCAGGCGGCGGCGAGGATCGCGCGATCCAAGACCTTCGACCACGCGACCTCGTGCTCGTCGGAGAACGCCGTGATCGCGGTCGACGCGGTCGCCGACGCGTTGCTGGCCGCGCTCGCGGCGCAGGGCGGCGTGCGACTGGACGCCGACGAGGCCCGCCGGCTCGAGCGCGCGATGTTCGCCGGCGGCACGCCCGCGGCGGACTTTGTCGCGCAGGCCGCGCCGGTGATCGCCGCGCGCGCCGGTCTCGACCGCGACGCCTGCCGCGGCGCGCGGTTCCTGATCGTCGAGGAGTCCGGCGTCGGCCCAGACCACCCGTACTCGGGCGAGAAACTCTCGCCGGTGCTGGCGTTCTACCGCGCGCGCGATTTCGCGGACGCGGCGGCCATCGCGGGCCGTATCCTCGACCACCAGGGGCGGGGACATTCGGTGGGCCTGCACACGCGCCGCCCGGAGCGCGGGACCGAGCTGGGCCTGACGCTGCCGGTGTGCCGGGTCATCGTCAATCAGACGCACTGCATCGCCACCGGCGGCAGCTTCGACAACGCGCTGCCGTTCTCGCTGTCGATGGGCTGCGGCACCTGGGGCGGCAACAGCTTCTCGGACAACCTGAACGTCCGCCACTTCCTCAACGTGACGCGCGTCGTGCATCCGCTCGCGCCCGCCCGGGTGCGCGAGCCGACCGTCGACGAGATCTTCGGCGACTACCTGCGCCGGCACACGCGCTAGCGATGGGGGATCGCGGCGACTTCCGCTCGGTCGTCGAGGCGCGGGCGGGGCTCGCGCCGCAGGCGCCGTTCCTCTGTGCGCCGGAGAGCGCTCGCGTGACGACCTACGGCGAACTCGCGGCGCGGGCCGACGCGCTGGCCGCCGAGTTCGACCGCCGGGACATCGCCGAAGGCGATCGTGTCGCGTTCATGCTGCCCAACGGCACGGCCGCGGCGACGCTCTTCGTCGGCACGATGGCCGCCGGTCGGATCGTCGTGCCGGTGAACCTGCTCGCGCAGGACGCCCACCTGGACCACACGCTCGCGCACGCCGGGCCGCGCCTGGTCTACGCGAGCGCCGAGCACGCCGACCGCGTGCGCGCGTCGATCGCACGGACCGGTGCCGCGATCGCGCTCGAGACGATCGACGCCGACGGCTACGCGCTGCCCGCGGCGCCGCCGCCGCGGCTCGCCGCCCGCGATCCGCGCCGGCCGGCGATGCTGATGTACACGTCCGGGACGACCGGGCTGCCCAAGGGCGTGCTGCTGTCGCACGCGAACATGCTGCACGCCGGCCGCACGGTCGCGGCGCATCACGGGCTCTCCGCGCGCGACCGCGTGCTGTCGTCGCTGCCGCTCTACCACATCAACGGCCAGTGCATCACGACGGTCGGAACGCTGGTTTCCGGCGGCAGCATCGTGATGCCGCGACGCTTCAGCGTGACCCGCTGGTGGGCCGAGGTCGAGCGCTGGCGCCCGACCTGGCTCAACCTGGTCCCGACGATCGTCGCGTACCTGCTCAACGCCGCCGATCCGACGCCGGCCCAGCGCGAGGCGATGCGGACGCTGCGGTTCGCGCGCTCGGCGTCCGCGCCGCTGCCGCCCGATCAGCAGCGCGCGTTCGAGGCGCGATTCGGCGTCGGCATCGTCGAGGCGATGGGGCTCACCGAGTGCGCGTCGGTCGCGTTCTGCAATCCGATGGAGCCCGGGTCGCGCCGCATCGGCAGCCCCGGGCGGCCGCTCGGCATCGAGGCGCGTGTCGTCGGCCCGGATCGCCGTGTCCTGCGCGACGGCGAGACCGGCGAGATCGAGCTGCGCGGCCCCGGCGTGATGATCGGCTACTACCGCGCCCCGGAGCTCACGGCGGCCACGGTGGACCCGGACGGCTGGCTCGCGACCGGCGACCTAGGCTCGCGCGACGCCGACGGCTACTACTACGTCACCGGGCGGCTGAAGGAGCTGATCATCAAGGGCGGCGAGAACATCGCGCCCCGGGAGATCGACGAGGCGCTCCTCCGGCATCCGGCGATCCTCGAGGCCGCGGCGGTCGGTGTCCCCGACCGCGACTACGGCCAGGAGATCCTCGCCTGCATCGTGTTGAAGCCGGGGTGCGAACTCACGCGCGACGAGATCGACGCGCATTGCGCGCGCGAGCTCGGCCGATACAAGTCGCCGCGGCACGTGCGCTTCGTCGACGCTCTGCCCAAGGGGCCGTCGGGGAAGATCCAGCGGATGGCCCTCGCGCGGGATTTCGCCGCCTGACTCGCGCGGGCCGGTCCTCGCGGAACTCCGCCGCGCGGCGGGGCCGGATCGGCCCGGCGCGCTACCGGGCGCTCCGCCGCCGTGCCGGCGGCGCGCTGCTCGCGCGCACGATCAACTCGGCGTCGAGCGTGACGCCGCCGGCCGCGTCACGCCCTTCGAGGCGCGCGAGCAGGTGCTCGGCGGCGAGCCGGCCCATCTCGGCGGCGGGCACGTGCATCGTCGTGAGCGCCGGTATCACGTGCGAGGCGAAGTCCAGGTCGTCGAACCCGGTGACCGAGAGCGACCCGGGCACGCGGATGCCCATGGCGTGCGCCTCGGCGAGCGCGCCGAAAGCGAGGATGTCGTTGCCGCAGACGATCGCGGTGGGGCGGTCGCGGCGGCCGAGCAGCGCGCGCGCCGCCGCCCGCCCGTCGGGGACGGTGTAGGCGCGCTCGACGACCGCGACCGGCGCGATGCCGCGCCGGGCGAGCGCGTCGCGGAATCCGGCGATCCGCGCGGTCGCGCGGTCGTTGCCCGCGGCGACGCCGGCGATCATCGCGATCCGCCGGTGGCCCAGGTCGGCAACGTAGGCGGTCATCCGGCGCATCGCATCGCGGTTGTCGAACCCGACACTCGCGTGCGGCCCGTCCGCGGCGTTGGTCCAGGTGTCGACGACCGGCATCGCGCGCGAGGCGACCAGCTCGGCGACGCGCGGGTGGTGTTCGGCGCCGACGAGGACGATGCCGTCGACGCCGTGCTCGATCAGCGCCTGGACGGCGGCGACCTCCCGGCCGGCGTCGTACTCGCTGGTGGCGAGCAGGAGCCGGTAGCCGGCGGCGTCGAGCCGTCGCTGCAGGGCCTGGATCGCGCGCGCGAAGATCGCGTTGTCGACGGTGGGCACGATCGCGCCGATCGTGCACGATCGGCGCTGGACCAGCGCGCGCGCGCGCCGGTCCGGCACGTAGCCCAGTTGCGCCGCGGCCTGGCGCCCGCGCGCCGCCAGGTCCGCGCGCACGTGCGCCGATCCGGCGAGCGCGCGCGACACCGTGGAGATCGAGACGCCGGCCCCTGCGGCGACGTCGACGATCGTCGGCGTCCGGGCGGACGCCGTTGGCGTCGGAGAACGTTTGCTGAACGGTGCCGGCCGGCGGCTCACGGTGCGCGCCGGCCAGGGCAGGCGGGGGAGGTCGTGCGGACGTCAGGTCGCATGGTTCCAGAGGGAGGGGCGCGGGACCCGCCTTGACAGCCGCGGCATCGGCTCCTAGAGTACGCCGAAAGAAAACGTTTTCCAACCGGAGGCCGCGGAACGCCCGGCGGACGCTCCGTTCGAGGGGGAACTCCCGGTGCAGCCCGGCCACAGCGCAGCGATCGGCGTCGCGACCGTCGTGCTGGCGCTCGCACTCTGGGCGCTGTTCACCACCGCGATACCCTGGATCGACACCGCGCGCTTCCCGGCGCCGGCCGACGTCTGGGCGGCGTTGACGCAGATCACCGTCCAGGGTTACGCCGACGCCAGGCTTTGGCGTCACGTCGCGCAGAGTTCCGTCCTCGTGCTGACGGGGTTCGCGACCGCCTGCACGGTCGGTGTCGCGCTCGGACTCGCGATGGGCTGGAGCCGGCGTGCCGAGGCGCTGCTCAATCCGGTGTTCCTGCTGCTGCGACCGATCCCGCCGCTCGCATGGATACCGCTGGCGATCGTCTGGCTGGGACTGGGCGACGCGGCGAAGGTGCTCGTGATCTTCATGGCCGCCTTCGTCCCGGCGGTGATCAACACCTACACCGGCGTACGCGCGATGGAGCCGCAGATCGTCGAGGCGTCGAGCATGCTCGGCGCGCGCGGCCCGCGGTTCGTCCGGGAGGTGCTCGTGCCCGCCGCCGCGCCGCACATCTTCACCGGTCTGAGGCTCTCGCTGCAGGCGTCGTGGACGACGCTGGTCGCCGCGGAACTCGTCGGCGCGCTCTACGGGCTGGGCCAGGTGCTGAACAACGCCGCGCAGGACATCTACCCGGGCATGATCCTCGTCGGCATGGTGTTCGTCGGCCTGTGCGGCGGCCTGATGACGGCGGTGCTCGGCTGGGTCGAGCGGCGCGCGATGCCGTGGCGGGCCGCGTGAGCGCGCGTAGCGGACAGGCGCCGCTGCCGCGCTTCGAGGCGACCGGCCTCTGGCTCGCGGGACTGGGCGGTTTCTTCGGGCTCTGGACGCTCGTCGCGCTGTCCGGCGCGGTCTCCGCGCAGTTCCTGCCGTCGCCGTGGGCGGTCGTCGAGCGGTTCGGCGAACTCGCGCGCACGCCGTTCGTCGGCCACACGATCCAGGAGCACCTCGTGTCCTCGATCGGACGGTATCTCGCGGGCTTCGGGCTCGCGGCGATGATCGGCGTGCCGCTCGGACTGATGATGGGCTGGTTCCGCGGGCTCGACGATGCCGTCACGCCGCTGTTCGAGGCGATCCGTTTCGTCGCGCCGATCGCCTGGGTGCCGTTCGCCGCGCTCTGGTTCGGCACCGGCATCGGCGGGCCGGTGCTGATCATCTTCATGGGGGCGTTCCCGCCGGCGCTGATCAACGCGTACCGGGGCGCGAAGTTCGTCGAGCCGAGGCTGATCGAGGCCGGACGGATGCTCGGCGCCTCGGACCTGCGGATGATCACGCAGGTGCTGCTGCCGGCGTCGGTGCCCTCGATCGTCGCGGGACTGCGCATCTCCGCGGGCCTGGGCTGGCAGTCGCTGGTCGGCGCCGAACTCATCGTCGCCTCCAGCGGCATCGGCTACCTGATGGTGAAGGGCCAGAGCGCGATCAGCACGGCGACCGTCATGTGCGGGATGATCGCGATCGGCGTCGTCGGCTACGCGATCGACGCGCTGCTGCGCGCGGTCGAGGCGCACATCCACCGGCGGCGCGGAAGGAACGCGCGGTGAGCGCCGCGGCGCCTCCCGGGAAGGATGCCCGGTGAGCGACATCCGCTTCAGCGGGGTCACCCGCGTGTTCCAGCGCGACGGCCGCGAATTCCCGACGCTCGCCGGGATCGACCTCGCGGTCGCGGACCGGGAGTTCGTCGCGATCGTCGGTCCGTCGGGTTGCGGCAAGACCACCTGCCTGCGGATGGCGGCGGGCCTCGAGTTCCCCACCACCGGCACGGTCGCCGTCGGCGGGCGGATCGTGGAGTCGCCCGGACCGGAGCGCGCCGTCGTCTTCCAGCAGTTCGCGCTCTTTCCCTGGAAGTCGGTGTGGGACAACATCGACTTCGGCCTGAAGTGCAAGGGCGAGCCCGGGGCCGGGCGGCGCGCGCGCATCGAGCAGATCATCGGCGTGATGGGCCTGCAGGGCTACGAGAGCGCGTTCCCGCACCAGCTGTCCGGCGGCATGCAGCAGCGCGTGGCGATCGCGCGCGCCTACGTCCTCGAACCCGACGTGCTGCTGATGGACGAGCCTTTCGGCGCGCTCGATGCGCAGACGCGCACGGTCATGCAGGAAGAGCTCGTCCGCCTCGCGCGCGTGAATCCGCGCACCGTGCTCTTCATCACGCACGCGGTCGATGAGGCGGTCTACCTCGCCGACCGCGTGGTCGTGATGACGCGCCGGCCCGGGGCGATCCGCGAGATCGTCGACGTCGCGAGCGTCCGGCGCGCCGAGCGCTGGGACCGGCACGAGCGCATCGAGGACGTCATGGACCAGGAGTCGTTCGTGCACCTGCGCACCCACATCTGGCGGCTGCTGCGCGAGCAGCAGGCGCGCAACGACCACTGAGGCCGGCCGGGCGCCCGAACGCCCGGCGGGCCGCCCCCGCTGTCGCAACCCTGACGAACGACCCGAGGAGAAGACGATGTCGAAGTCGATCCGCGTACTGTGCGCCGCGCTCGCGCTGGCCCTGCCGGCCGCCGCGACGGCGCAGCCGCTGCAGACGATCAAGGTGAGCTACCAGCCGGCGCTCTACTGGGCGCTGCCGTTCCATGTCGCCACCGAGAAGGGCTGGTGGGCGGAACTGGGACTCAAGCCCGAGTTCTCGACGTTCCCGGCGGGCGTGCCGCAGATCGCCGCGTCCGCGTCGAAGTCCTGGGACGTGGGCGGCACCGGTTCGATCCCCGCGGTGCTGGGCGCCGTTCGCTTCAACCTGATGACCATCGGCCTCACCAACGACGAGTCGCAGGGCAACGCGCTGATGGTCCGGGGCGACAGGGCGGCGGCGGTCGCCGCCAACCCGGCGTCGATCAGGGGGCAGACGATCCTGCTGACCGCCAACTCGACCGGCGACTACGCCGTGCAGTCGTGCCTCGCGAAGTACGGGCTGAAAAAGGCCGACGTGACGCTCAAGAACATGGGCCAGGCCGAGATCATCTCGGCGCTGTCGTCGAACCAGGCGGAGCTGGTCGGCGTCTGGGCGCCCAACATCTACACGCTGGAGGAGAAGGCCGGCGCGAAGCTCCTCTGCTCGGGCAGGGACGGCGGCGTCGTCGTGCCCGGCGCGCTCATCGTCCGCGCGGACTACGCGAAGGAGAATCCGCAGAACGTCGCGAAGTTCCTGGCGGTCTACCTGCGCGCCTGGAAATGGGCGAACGCGAACCGCAAGGACGCGATCGCGATGATGAAGAAATTCTACGACCAGGGCGGCGTGCAGATCTCGGACGCGTCGCTGGCCAAGGAGTTCGACACGCGGCCGACCTTCGACCTCACCGGGCAGCTCCGCGCGATGAACCGGGGATCGGGCGTCTCGGAGATGGACAACTGGTTCGGGAAGATCGCGGACTTCATGAAGGGCGCGGGCTCGATTCCCGAGGCGCCGGCGACCCGCTCGTTCATCACCGACGAGTACATGCGGATGGTGGCGTCGGACCCGAAGCTCGCCGAATTCGCGAACCGTTCCAACTGACGGGAGCCGGCCGGTGGCGATCGACTTGCTCAAGCGCGCGTCGAAGACGCCCGCGACCGAGACCGCGACCGCGCAGGCGGTCGTGGCCTCGATGCTGGACGACATCCGGGCGAACGGCGAGTCCGCCGTGCGCGCGCACGCGAAGCGCCTCGATGGCTGGGACGGCGAGATCGTCGTGCCGCCGGAGGAGATCGAGCGGCGGGCGCGCGCGGTTCCGGCGAGCGTCCGGCGGGACATCGACTTCGCGGTCGCCCAGGTGCGGGCGTTCGCGCTCGCGCAGAAGGCGTCGACGCGGGAGTTCGAGGTCGAACTCCACCCGGGCGTGGTCGCCGGGCAGCGGCTCGTGCCGGTGAACGTCGCCGGCTGCTACGTGCCGACGGGCCGGTACGCGCACATCGCCTCGGCGTACATGAGCGTGGCGACCGCGAAGGCGGCGGGCGTTCCGACGGTCGTCGCCTGCTCGACGCCGTACCGCGGCGAGGGGATCCACCCGTACGTGCTCTACGCGATGAAGGCGGCCGGCGCGGACATGATCCTCACGCTGGGCGGTGTCCAGGCGGTCGCCGCGATGGCCTACGGGCTGTTCACCGGCAAGCCGGCCGACATCCTCGTCGGCCCGGGCAACAAGTTCGTCGCCGAAGCCAAGCGCATGCTCTACGGGCAGGTCGGCATCGACGTGTTCGCCGGTCCGTCCGAAGTCGCGGTCATCGCCGACGAGACGGCCGACCCGAGGATCGTCGCCTCCGACCTGGTCGGTCAGGCCGAACACGGCCACGAGTCGCCGGCCTGGCTCATCACGACCTCGAGGCCGCTCGCCGACGCGGTGATGCGCGCGGTCCCGGACCTGGTCGCGGCGCTGCCGCCGACCGCGCGCGACGCCGCCGGCGCCGCGTGGCGCGACTACGGCGAGGTCGCGGTCTGCGACACCCGCGAGGAGGCCGCGGCGCTCTCCGACCGTCATGCCCCGGAACACCTCGAGGTCCACGCGCGCGACCTCGACTGGTGGCTCGCGCGTCTGACCTGCTACGGGTCGCTGTTCCTCGGCGAGGAGACGACCGTCGCGTTCGGCGACAAGGCGTCCGGCCCCAACCACATCCTGCCGACCAAGGGCGCCGCCCGCTACTCGGGCGGGCTGTCGGTCCACAAGTTCCTCAAGACGCTCACCTGGCAGCGGATGGACCGCGACGCGGCCCGCGAGATCGCGCAGGTGACCGCGCGCATCTCGCGGCTCGAGGGCATGGAAGGACACGCGCGCAGCGCCGACGACCGCCTCGCGAAGTACTACCCGCGGGAGTCGTTCGACCTCGGCGACTCCGTGACCACCTGATATCGCCCGGATCCTCCCGATGCAGCCTGCGCTCGCGAAGCTCTTCGACCTGGCCGGCCGCGTCGCGCTCGTCACCGGCGGCAATTCGGGCATCGGCGAGACCATGGCGACCGCGCTGGGACTCGCCGGCGCACGCGTCGTCCTGATGGCCCGGCGCGACGCGGAACTCGAAGCCGCGGCGGCCCGGATGCGCGACCTGGGACCGGACGTGCGCGGCGTCGCCTGCGACCTCGCCGACGCCGGCGCGATCGAGGCGGCCTGCGATCGGGTCGGCGACATCGACATCCTGGTCAACGCCGCCGGCATCAACCTGAGGCAGCCGTTCGAGCGCGTGACCGCCGAGGCGTTCGATCGCCACCTCGCGGTCCACCTGCGCGCGCCGTTCCTGCTGGTGCAGCGGCTCGCTCCGGCGATGCGGGCGCGGGGCTGGGGCCGGATCATCAATCTCGCGTCGCTGCAGTCGACGCGCGCGTTTCCCGACAGCGCCCCGTACGGCGCCGCCAAGGGCGGCATCGTCCAGCTCACGCGCGCGATGGCGCAGGCGTGGTCGGCCCATGGCATCACCTGCAACGCGATCGGCCCCGGCTTCTTCCCGACGCCGCTCACCGCGCCGGTGTTCGCCGACGCCGCGCGCGCGGCCGCGCACGCCGCGCAGACCGCGATCGGCCGCAACGGCAGGCTCGACGACCTGTGGGGCGCGACCGTGTTCCTCGCGAGCGACGCCTCCGCTTACGTGACCGGCCAGACGCTGATGGTCGACGGCGGCTACACGGCGAAGTAGATACGCGCCGACGCCTACGGCTGCCGGCAACTCCCGACGAACGCGGACCGCGACGATGAAGGCGCTCTGGTACACCGGCACGAACACGATGGAACTGCGCGAGGCGCCCGAGCCGACCCGAGGGAACGGCGACGTCGTCCTGCGCATCGACGCGGTCGGCATCTGCGGTTCGGACATGCACGCCTACCACGGCTATGATCCGCGGCGCGTGCCGCCGATGATCCTCGGCCACGAGTTCGCCGCGACGGTCGTCGACGGCCCCGGCGTCGGTCGCCGCGTCACCGGCAATCCGCTGGTCACCTGCGGCCGCTGCGAGTTCTGCGTCCAGGGACGCAACAACCTGTGCGCTGATCGCACGATGATCGGCATGTCCCGGCCCGGCGCGTACGCCGAGCGGATGGCGATCCCCGCCGGCTGCCTGATCGATCTCCCCGCGACGCTCGATACGGTGCACGCCGCGCTGACCGAGCCCGCGGCGACGGCGCTGCACGCGCTCAACCTGTCGATGCGCGCGCTCGCGCGGCCGCTGCCCGAGTGCTCGACGCTGGTGCTGGGCGGCGGAGCGATCGGGATGCTCGCGGCGTTGCTGTGCCGCAGCTACGGCGTGCGAGGTCTCGCGGTGGCGGAGACCAACCCCCTGCGCCGGGATTCGGTCGCCCGCGCCGTCGGCTGCGCGACCTTCGATCCGGCGTCGCGCGGCGGTCCGCGCGACGGCAGCGTCGATTTCGTGATCGACGCGGTCGGCTCGAAAGCGACCCGGCAGGCCGCGCTCGCCGCGGTCAAGCCGGGCGGCGTGGTCATGCACATCGGTCTCCAGGACTGGGCGAGCGAGATCGACATGCGCAGGCTGACGCTCGCCGAGATCACGCTGATCGGCACCTACACCTACACGACGGCCGACCTGCGCGCCGCGGTCGACGCGCTCGCCGGCGGCGCGTTCGGCGACCTCGCGTGGGTCGAGGAGCGGCCGCTCGCCGAAGGCGCGATGGCGTTCGCGGATCTCGACGCGGGCCGGACGGCCGCGTCGAAAATCGTCCTTCGGCCCTAGCGCCCTCGGGACCGCCGACGCCGCGCCAGCCCCGGGCCGGAGGCTGCAAGGACGACGGCGCGCCGCGGGATGCGCGTCGGCCCCCCGCCATCCCCCTGTCGCAGTCGACCTCCGTAGCAAGGCAACGGGGTTCGCTGCCGACCATTGGGCGCGTAACCCGTTGATTCCATGAACTACATCGGCTCCGGGTCCGATGTCATCTCCGGACACGGAACCGTCATCGGCGTGTCACAGGCGACCACTAACCTGCGGCCACGTCCATCCAACAACTCACGGAGTCCCCATGCGCTTCGCGTCATCGATATTCGCGACCGCACTCTCGGCCGCTCTCGCCGCGCCGGTGTCGGCGCAGGGCGTCCTCGTCAAGATCGACGGCTCGTCGACCGTCTACCCGGTCACCGAGGCCGTGGCCGAGGAGTTCCAGAAGGCCGAGAAGAACGCGATCAAGGTCACGGTCGGCATCTCCGGCACCGGCGGCGGGTTCAAGAAGTTCTGCCGGGGCGAGACCGACATCAGCGGCGCCTCCCGCCCGATCCTCAAGGCCGAGATGGACGCGTGCGCGAAGGAAGGCATCACCTATTACGAACTGCCGGTCGCCTTCGACGCGCTGACCGTGGTCGTCAATCCCAAGAACACCTGGCTCGACCGCGGGATCACCGTCGAGCAGCTCAAGCGGATGTGGGAACCCGGCGCCCAAGGCAAAGTCATGCGCTGGAACCAGATCGACCCGTCCTGGCCGGACGCGCCGCTCAAGCTCTTCGGCGCCGGCGCGGACTCCGGGACGTTCGACTATTTCACCGAAGCGATCGTCGGCAAGTCGAAGTCCTCCCGGGGCGATTTCACCGCGTCCGAGGACGACAACGTCCTCGTCCAGGGTGTGCAGCGCGATGCCAACGCGCTCGGCTTCTTCGGCTACGCGTACTACGCGGAGAACAAGGAAAAGCTCAAGAGCGTGGCGGTGATCGAGAAAGCCGGCAGGCCGGCGGTCAAGCCGGACATGACGACGGTGATCGACGGCAGCTACCAGCCGCTGTCGCGCCCGATTTTCATCTACGTCAACGCGAAGGCCTACGGTCGGGCCGAGGTGAAGAAGTTCGTCGAGTACTACATGGCGCACGGGGCCCAGCTGTCGAAGGAAGTGAAATACGTGCCGCTGCCGGACAGGGCCTACCAGATCAATCGCGAGCACCTCGCGAAGGGCAAGAAAGGCACGGTCTTCGGCGGCGTCGCCGAGGTCGGCGTGAGGATCGAAGACCTGCTCGCCCGCGAAGCGAAGCTGTGACCTTCGGCGGCCCCGCGCGAACGGGTTCGGCCGCCACACGATGTCGAACGACGCATCGGGACCGCCGGCTCCCGATGCGTCGTATCGTCGAACCGGGGAGCCTATAATGGATTCGGCATCCGCCATCGACGCGCCCCGGGGGGCGCGGCTGCCGACCGTGGTCAGCGACCGCCTCGCGAAGAAGTATTCCCGCAACCTGAAGGAGCGCGCGATCGAGGCGCTGCTCTTCCTCGCGGCGTTCGTCTCGGTCTTCACGACCGCCGGCATCGTCTACATCCTGGTGAAGGAGAGCGTCGTCTTTTTCAGCCAGGTGCCGATCCTGGACTTCCTGACCGACCGGCAATGGACGCCGCTGTTCGACGATGCCCACTACGGCATCCGAGTCCTGCTGTCGGGCACGATCACGAGTTCGGTCGTGGCGCTCCTGGTCGCGATCCCGCTGGGCACGACGATCGCCGTGTACCTGTCCGAATTCGCCTCGCCGCGCGCTCGCGAGGTCGCCAAGCCGGTCCTGGAATTGCTGTCCGGCGTGCCGACGATCGTCTACGGCTACTTCGCGCTGCTCTTCGTGACTCCGCTGTTGCAGGCGCTGATACCTTCGTTGCCGGGCTTCAACCTGCTCTCCGCCGGGATCGTCATGGGCATCATGATCGTTCCCTACGTCGCATCGATCTCCGAGGACGCGATGCGGGCGGTCCCGATGTCGTTGCGCGAGGGCAGTTTCGCCATGGGGGCGACGCGCCTGCAGACCGCGATGAAGGTCGTCGTTCCGGCGGCCACGTCGGGCATCGCCGCCGCCTACATCCTGGGGATCTCGCGGGCCGTCGGCGAGACGATGATCCTCGCGGTCGCGGCCGGCATGCAACCCAATCTCACGTTCAACCCCCTCGAGCCGGCGGCGACGATCACCGCCTACATCGTCCAGGTGGCGCTGGGGGACCTTCCGCACGGCTCGGTCGGATACCAGACGATCTTCGCCGCGGGCTTGTCGTTGCTCCTGCTGACCCTGATGTTCAACCTGATCGGCTTCTGGATGCGCCGACGTTACCGGGAGGTCTACTGACATGTCGGCCATCGCGCCCTCGCGGACCGAGGTCCGGCGGCTGATCGTCAGGGCCAGGCGTCTCGATGTCCTGTTCGTCGCGCTGGGGATCGTCGCCCTGGGCATCGGGTTCGCCACGTTCGTGGCGCTGTTCCTCGACATGCTGATCGACGGGTGGTCGCGGTTGCGGCCGGAGTTCTTCACCCAGTTCCCCTCGCGCCGTGCCGGCCAGGCGGGGATCCTCTCCGCGTGGGTCGGCACGCTGCTCGTGATGATCGTGACCGCGTGCGTCGCCGTGCCTCTCGGTGTGGCGGCCGGCATCTATCTCGAGGAGTACGCGCCGAAGAACTGGGTGACCGACCTGATCGAGATCAACATCACCAATCTCGCCGGCGTGCCGTCGATCGTCTATGGACTGCTGGCACTGGGGCTGTTCGTGTACGCGTTCGGACTGGGGCAGAGCGTCCAGACCGCCGGCCTCACGCTCGCGCTGCTGATCCTCCCGGTGGTCATCGTGGCGACCCGGGAGGCGATCCGATCGATCCCCGGGATGATCCGCGAAGGCGCGTACGCGGTCGGCGCGACGCGCTGGCAGACGGTCAAGGACCACATCATCCCGTACTCGACGCCGGGCATACTGACCGGCGTCATCATCGGCATGTCGCGGGCGATCGGCGAGACGGCCCCGATCATCACGATCGGCGCGCTCACTTTCATCGCCTTCCTGCCGCCGCCGCCGGTGACCGGGGATTTCCCGTTCCTGAGCTTCGAGTGGCTCAGCGCGCCGTTCACCGTCATGCCGATCCAGATGTTCAACTGGACGAGCCGGCCCGATCCCGCCTTCCACGCCAACGCGGCCGCCGCGGGAACGATCCTCGTGTTCATGACGCTGGCGATGAACGCGCTCGCGATCTGGCTGCGTTTCCGACTCCGCAAGAACATCAAATGGTGACCGACATGGAAGCCCGAACCCAGCCGAAGGCGCACGCGACGATGCTCGGCAGCGCGCAGCCGGGCGCGATGCCCCCGGGGACGGGCGAAGAACCGGCGCCGCCGCTGAAAGCGGAGAGCCGCAGGCTGTCCTTCCACTACGGGTCGTTCAAGGCGCTCAAGGACGTTTCGATGCCGGTCCACGAGCATCGGGTCACCGCGCTGATCGGGCCGTCCGGTTGCGGCAAGTCGACGTTCCTGCGCTGTTTCAACCGGATGCACGATTTGTATCCCGGCAACCGCTACGACGGCCAGATCGTGCTGCACCCCGACAACACGGACCTGCTCGCTGCGGACGTCGATCCGATCGAGGTCCGGATGCGGGTCAGCATGGTCTTCCAGAAGCCCAATCCGTTCCCCAAGTCGATCTACGAGAACGTCGCCTACGGACTGCGGGTGCGGGGCGTCCGGAACAAGAACCTGCTCGACGAGAAGGTCGAGGAGTCGCTGCGCGGCGCCGCGTTGTGGGACGAGGTCGAGAACCGCCTGAACGAGGTAGGATCGAACCTGTCCGGCGGACAGCAGCAGCGTCTTTGCATCGCCCGGGCGCTCGCCACCGATCCGGAGATCATGCTCTTCGACGAGCCGACCTCGGCGCTCGATCCGATCGCGACGGCGAGCATCGAGGAGTTGATCTCGGAGCTCAAGAAGAAGGTCACGATCCTGATCGTCACGCACAACATGCAGCAGGCGGCGCGCGTGTCCGATTTCACGGCGTACATGTACCTGGGAGAACTCGTGGAGTTCGACAAGACCGACACGATCTTCTTCAAGCCGCGACGCAAGGAGACCGAGGACTACATCACCGGACGGTTCGGCTGACGCCCGGATAGGAGAGCCAGCGATGAGCGACCACACGTCCAAGCAGTTCGACGCCGAGATGGAGGCGATCCGCAGCGGCGTCCTGACGATGGGCGGGCTCGTGGAGAGGCAGCTCGCCCGCGCCATCGACGCGCTCGGCGAGGACGAGGATACCCGCCTGATCGACACGGTCGCAGCCGACGAACAGACGATCAACCAGCTCCAGGTCACGATGGACCAGCAGTGCGCGCAGATCATCGCGCGCCGCCAGCCGACCGCCGTCGACCTGCGGATGATCCTCACGGTCAGCAAGATCGTGAACGATCTCGAGCGCATCGGCGACGAAGTCAAGAAGGTGGCGTACAAGGCCGCCGGCATCCGCGGGAACGAACCGCTGACCCGGATGCGCTATTTCGACGTCGGCCGGATGGCGACCGGCGCGCAGTCGATGCTCCACAAGACGCTGGACGCGTTCGCGCGACTCGATGTCGGCTCGGCCGCCGAGGTCGTCGACGACGACGACCAGATCGACCTGGCGTTCAACGCGATCATGCGCCAGCTCATTTCGTTCATGATGGAGGATCCGCGGACGATCTCCGCGGCGCTCGAGACGGTGTTCATCGCGAAGTCGATCGAGCGCATCGGGGATCATGCGAAGAACATCGCCGAGTCGGTCGTCCAGGTCGTGAAGGGCACGGACGTCCGGCACGCGAGCGCCGAGCAGATCCGCGCCGAGGTCGCGAGCGAATGATGCCGACCATCCTCGCGGTCGAGGACGAGCCGGCGATCCTCGAGCTCCTCAAGATCAATCTGCTGGACGCGGGCTACGAGGTCCGCTCGGCCGCGGACGCGGAGACCGCGCAGGCGTCGCTGAAGGAGGCGCTCCCCGACCTGTTGCTGCTCGACTGGATGCTGCCCGGGCAGAGCGGGCTCGCGTTCGCCAAGCAACTGCGAGCCGACGCCAGGACCCGCGACCTGCCGATCATCATGGTCACGGCCCGCTCGGAGGAGTCCGACCGCATCGCCGGTCTCGAGGCGTGGGTCGCCGACTACGTGACCAAGCCGTTCTCCCCCCGCGAACTCAAGGCGCGGATCAAGGCCGTCTTGCGCAGGCGGGCGCCGGAGGCGGCTCAGGAGCCGCTCTCCGCCGGTTCGCTGACGCTCGACCCGTCCACCCACCGGATCACCGTCGACGGAAAGTCGGTGCATCTGGGCCCGACCGAGTTCCGCCTGCTGCGCTTCTTCCTCGCCCGGCCCGAACGTGTGCATTCGCGCGCGCAGCTGCTCGATCAGGTCTGGGGGGATCATGTCTACATCGAGGAGCGGACGGTCGATGTCCACATCCGGCGCCTGCGGCTCGCGCTGCAACCGTTCGGACAGGACAGATTGATCGAGACCGTCCGGGGGAGCGGGTACCGCCTCACCGCGTCCGGATGAACCACGTCTTCCGGCGGGGACTGGTCGCGCCCACCGTCGCCACGGTCGCCACGCTGGTCGCTTGGGCGATGGCCGGCGCCGAGTGGGCGCTGCTGGTACTCGCGGTCTTCGCCGCGGCGATCATCGCCTTCCATCTCTGGCACATCCGGATGGTCACCGAGTGGGCGACGAGTCCGCTCGACACCCTGCCCCCGCGGGGTCGCGGAACGTGGGCGGCGACTTTCTCCGCGATCTACCGGCGGGTGCGCCTGCGCAGCAACTACCAGCGCGATCTCAGGGCCATGATCCAGCGGTTCCGGAAGGCCGCCGAAGCGATCCCGGACGGCGTGGTCGTGATCGACGAGGCGAACCGGATCGAATGGGCGAATCCGAGGGCGTCGGAGCAGCTCGGGCTGCACCTCGACCGCGACCGGGGCCACCCGATCGTCAATCTGGTGCGACAACCGGAGTTCCTCCGCTATCTCGAGATCGGCGACTACGCCGAGAGCGTGATCGTCGAGACGTTCCGCGGGGGGGCTCGCCGGGCGCTCTCGCTCCAGCTCGTGCCCTACGGCGTGTCGGAGAAGCTGCTGCTTTCCCGCGATGTCACCCAGCTGGAGGCGGTCGCGCGGATGCGCCGCGACTTCATCGCCAACGTGTCGCACGAGCTCAAGACGCCGCTGACCGTCGTGTCGGGGTTCGTCGAGACGATGCAGGACCTCGATCTCGACGACCGCCAACGCGATCGTTACCTGGGCCTCATGGCCGATCAGACGCGGAACATGCGCCGACTGGTGAACGACTTGCTCACGCTCTCGTCTCTGGAGAGCGAGCACAGCTCGGTCGCGGACGAGCGGTTCGACATCGCGCCCTTGCTGCTCGAGGTGTCCGCGGACGCCAGGTCGCTCTCCGCGGGCATGCACGAGATCGCGCTTGAAATCGCCGAACCGGCCTCGGTCGTCGGTTCGCGCGAGGAACTGGCGAGCGCGTTCTCGAACCTCGTCTCCAACGCGATCCGCTACACGCCGGCGGACGGCAAGGTCACGCTGCGCTGGTCGATCGACGCCGAGGGGCGTGGCGTGTTCGGTGTCACCGATACCGGCATCGGAATAGCCGCCGAACACCTGCCTCGACTCACCGAGCGATTCTACCGGGTCGACCGGTCCCGTTCGCGCGCGACCGGCGGCACCGGCCTCGGGCTCGCGATCGTGAAGCACGTGCTGATCCGTCATCAGGCGGATCTCGCCATCGAGAGCACGCCGGGCGAGGGGAGCGTTTTCAGCGTCCGATTGCCCGCGAGGCGCGTCTTCCGCGAAACAGCGGATCCCCGGTGCACGGCGGGCGCCACCGTCACCACCTGATCCGGACGATCGCCGCACGAGGCGACCTTCAGGTGCCGATGACGCCACCGTCGCGCCTGCGTATCGCGATCGTCGCAGAACGCGGGCGACCGTCGCTCGCGCCGCCCGGCCAGGACGACACGGCCGTGGGCCGGGCGGGATCGCTGCGCTCGGAAGGCGTCTCGCCGGGATGCTGAACACACACGAACATCGTCGACATGTCCGGCGTCGTCGCCACTCCGGTGATCTCGCAACCCACCGGGCCGACCAGGAACCGGCGCGTTTCGCCGGAGCGCACGTCGGCGGCGAGCATCTGGTTGTTGCCCAAGCCCGCGTAGACACCCTTGTTCATCGCCGATGTCGAGACGTCCGTCTGGATCCATAGCAGGCCCCTCGGATCGATCCACAGGCCGTCGGGGCTGCCGTAAGCGTCGCCGTTGACGTTGCCGCGCTCCGCGGCCCCCGCGAGGGCCGGGTTACCACACTGCGCGTACATCTCCCATCGGAACGGCGCGTCGGATCCGGGATCGTCGCCGGCCTCCCGCCACCTGACGATATGACCGAACGCGTTGCCGGCGCGCGGATTCGCGGCGTCGGGGCCGGGGCGGTCTTTCGCCCCCCGGTGCGAGTTGTTGGTCATCGCGCAGTAGACCGTACGATCGAGCGGGGAGACCGCGATCCACTCGGGCCGGTCCATGGGTGTCGCGCCCAGCGCGTCGGCGGACTGCCGGGCCCGGATCAGCACGTCCGCCTGGTTGTGGAAACCGTTCGAACCCGATAGCGGTCCCTGTCCCTGGACCAACGGCAGCCATCGGCCGGTTCCGTCCGCGTCGAAGCGCGCGACGAACAGAGTTCCGGCGTCGAGAAGGTCCCGGTTGCCTTCCCGTTCCCCAGGGCGATAACGATGGCGCGAGACGAACTTGTAGACGTATTCGAAGCGCTCGTCGTCGCCCATGTACACGACGACCCGCCCGTCGGTGGCGAGCGCGCAGGTCGCGCCCTCGTGCTTGAAACGCCCGAGCGCGGTCCTCTTGATCGGCGTGGACGACGGGTTCCACGGGTCGATCTCGACGACCCAGCCGAACCGGTTCGGTTCGTTCGGATGCCGGGACGCGTCGAAACGCTCGTCGAACTCGTGCCAGCGGTAGCCGAACCCGGACTTGGTGATGCCGTAGCGCGATTGCCCGCTCACGATCCGGAGCTTCTGGTCCGGATCCTGGAGTCCGGCCACGCCTCCGGTCGGGTTGACGAAGTAGCCATTGAAGTTCTCCTCGCAGGTCAGGAACGTGTTCCACGGTGTGACACCATGCGCGCAATTGTTGATCGTACCGAGCACGATCCGACCCGCCGCGTCCGCCTGCGTTCGCATCGCGGGGTCGCGCGCGGCCGGACCGCCGATGTCGATCGGTGTGCTCGCCGTGACCCGCCGCGCCCAGGTCGACGGACGGACGACGTTCCAGCGACCCGCCGCGTAGCGGACCTCGGTGATCGAGACGCCATGGGCCGCCTGCGACTTGGCGACCTTCGACGCGGACCAGGTTCTCATCCCGTCCGGATGCAGCAGCCCGTCGTCGGTGTACTCGTGGTTGACCACGAGCAGGCCGTGCGTGGACGAAAGGGTCGTCCCCTCGATCATCGGGAAGAAATGGATTCCATCGTGATGCATGCCGACCTGCCTGCGCTGGTCGTCGGCACTGTTCGTGGCGTCGCTTCGGAACGATGGACCGTCGGAGATCGGATCTCCCCAGGCGTGAACGACCTGGACTTCGTAGCCCTCCGGCACCACGACGGTGTCGGCACTCGAAACCGGAATGGGGGCGAAGCCCGGGGTGGCCGGCGTCGCGTTCGCCGCGGAGGTTCGCGGGAACGTCGCGCATCCTGCGAACGGCAATCCTGCCAGCGCGACCGCGCCGGCCGCGGCCGATCCGCGCAACAGGGCCCGCCTGGACGCCAGCACGTCGCCGAAGGACGGGCTGCCGCTCGTGTTGCCGAAGGTGTCGTCGTCTCTCATGTTCGGGTCGCCCGCGGGACTCGGAGAAGCCCCCAGGCTACGGCGTCGCCGTTTCCGTCCGATGACGGCGTTCGACTTCGGCGCATCGCACGGCCTGCTCCATCGGATGGTCGAAACACGGTCATCGTCCGGTCATCGAATCGTCAACGGCGTTACGCGGCGAACATCGACGATGCCGTCGATTCGACGACACGACGGGACGACGATGACCTCGACTGCCGGGGAGTGGGCCAGCGAACCAGGAGCGTGCATGCCGACCCTGTCGGCCGGTCCGGCACGCTGCGCCGAAGAGGTCGCGCAGGCGCAAGCGTTGCGTTACCGGGTCTTCGCCGGCGAATGTGGCGCACGGCTGGCCTCCCGAGGCTACGGCCGCGACGAAGACGCGTTTGATGCGTGGTGCGTGCATCTGGTGGTGCGGGACGAGTGCCGCGGCACGGTCGTGGGAACCTATCGCGTGCTGACCTCCGAGCGTGCGGCACGCGCGGGGTCCTTCTACTCGGAGACGGAATTTGACCTCACCGGCCTGCAACGCTATCGGACCGGACTGTGCGAGATCGGTCGGGCTTGCGTCGATCCCGGCTACCGGGGCGGCGTCGCCCTGCATCTCCTCTGGCAAGCCGTGGCGGTGCTGATGCGCGAGGGAGGATCGACCCATCTGATCGGATGCGCATCGGTTCCGCTCGCGGGCGACGGGGAGTCCGCGGCGTCGCTCTGGCGGCGACTCGCGCCGGATCATCTCGCGCCGGCGGACTGCCGAGTCGTGCCGAGGCGGCCCCTGCTGTCCGGCGGCCTCGCGCGCGTGGGTGCCGCCGCTCCGAACGATCCCACCGCCGGCGCCGCACCGATGCTGATGCGCGGCTACCTGCGCATGGGCGCCTGGATCGGCGGCGAACCGGCCCGCGACGACGACTTCGGTTCCGCGGACTTCTTCATGATCCTCCCGATCGAGCGAATGTCCGCGCGGTACGCGCGCCACTACCTAATGGCAGCGTGAGGGAGTGGCCGATGCGAGACGCGCCGGCGACCATCGCCGCGCCCGGTCCGGACGAAGCGCCGGAGGCGCACCCGGCAGACGAGGGCCGCGTCCGGTTCCGGGCGATCTTCCTGTCCGATCTGCACCTCGGGACGCCGGGCTGCCAGACCCGGGCACTGCTCGAATTCCTGCGCCTGACCGATTCCGATCGACTGTACCTCGTCGGTGACATCGTCGACGGCTGGCGACTGCGCCGGCGCTGGACCTGGCGACAATCGCACAACGACGTCGTCCAGAAGATCCTGCGCAAGGCACGCAAGGGCACGCAAGTCTGGTACATCCCCGGCAACCACGACGAGGCCGCGCGACCGTACACCGGGCTGGTCTTCGGCGGGATCCGGATCGTCGACGAGGCGGTTCATGTCACGGCGCGCGGCGAGCGGCTGCTGGTCACCCATGGCGACCTCTTCGATGCGATCGTCCGTTGCGCTCGCTGGATCGCGCTGCTGGGGGATGTCCTCTACGCGTTCCTGCTCAAGTGCAATCGCCCGCTGGACGCCGCGCGCCGCGTCCTTGGAATGCCGCACTGGTCGCTCTCGCAATTCCTGAAATTGCGCGTCAAGAACGCGGTCAGCTACATCGGCGCCTTCGAGGATGCGCTCTCCCGGCACGCTCGGGAGCGCGGGTTCGACGGGGTCGTCTGCGGTCACATTCATCATGCCGAGATCCGCCGAATTGGCGACGGGGTCTACGCGAACGCCGGCGACTGGGTCGAGAGCCTGACCGCGATCGCCGAAACGATCGACGGGGAGCTGGTCGTGCTGCGCTGGCGCGAGATCGCGGTCCGCGGCACCCACCGATTCGGTGCGGACACGGCGAGCGACCCGCCGCGGTCGATCGTCGGCAGCGCGCGCGTCGAATGAGACTCCTGATCGTGACCGACGCGTGGCACCCGCAGGTCAACGGGGTCGTTGTCACGCTCGACCATACGGTCGACGGGCTGCGGCGCAACGGGCACGACGTGCACGTGCTGTCGCATGAAGGCTTCCGGACCGTTCCGATGCCAGGCTATCCGGAGATACGTCTCGCGGTCGGCGCACGCGCGGGCGTCACGCGGCGCATCGAGTCGCTCGATCCTGACGCGATCCACGTTGCGACCGAGGGACCTCTCGGACTCGCGGTGCGCGCGTACTGCGTACGCTCCGGCCGGCCGTTCACGACGGCCTGGCACACGCAGTTCCCCGAGTACGTCCATGCGCGCACGCGGCTGCCGCTGGCCTGGACCTACGCCTGGCTGCGGCGATTCCACCGACCCTCGGCGGCGATCCTGGTCGGTACGCCGGCCATCCGCGATCGACTGACGCGCCGCGGCTTCGAGCGACTGGCGCTATGGTCGCGTGGAGTCGACGCCGATCTCTACGCGCCCGGGACCCGCGACGGCAAGCTGCCGCGCCCGATCTTCCTGAACGTCGGCCGCATCGCGGTGGAGAAGAACCTCGAGTCGTTCCTGCGCCTCGATCTGCCCGGCACCCGCGTGATCGTGGGCGACGGACCGGCGCGGGCTGCGTTGCAGTTCCGCTATCCGGACGCCGTCTTCACCGGCACCCTGCGCGGCGCGGCGCTGTCCGCCTGGTACCGAGAGGCGGACGTCTTCGTCTTCCCCAGCCGGACCGACACCTTCGGTCTGGTCATGATCGAGGCGATGGCATGCGGCACACCGGTCGCCGCGTACCCGGTCGACGGCCCGCTCGATGTCGTCGCCCACGGAACTTCGGGATTCCTCGATCCGGATCTGCGCCGCGCGGCGCTCGCCGCGCTCTCGCTCGACCGGGCCGCGGTCCGCGCGCACGCGTTGCGGTACTCCTGGGACGAGGCGACGCGCCAGTTCGAGCGCGCCGCGCTCGGGCTCGGGCGTTACCAATAGCGGAGCGCCGCGCGAAACAGCTGCCGCAGCTCGTCGCGCCCGATGTCGACCGGCGCGTTCTTGATGACGCGGTACTGCGGCTCCGCGCCGGTCGCGAGGTCGTCGACCTGCGCCTCGTCGAAGCCGAGCGCCGCGAGGCCGTTGGGCATGCCGGTCGCGCGCATGAGGTCGATGACACGCGCCGCGAGCGCCTCGCCCTCGTCGCCGGGGCCGACGTGGGCGACGTCTGCGCCCAGGCAGTGCGCGCAATGGCGATGTCGCTGCGGGTGCGCGCTCGCGGTGTGCCGCCATACCGACGGGTTGTTGAGGACGACCGCCATGCCGTGCGGCACGAGCGAGCGGTCGTCGGGGTAGCCGGGCACCTGCCAGTTCTTCGTGAGCCCCGAGACCGCGTAGGAGAGCCCGTGCGGGAGGTGGCAGCCGGCGGCGTTGAACGCGACGCCGGCGAGCATCGCCGCGTACATCATCTCGCTGCGCGCCTCGGTGTCCGAGGCATCGGCCACCGCGCGCACGAGGAACTGGCCGACGAGTTCGAGCGCCCGGGTGGCGAGGAGGTCGGAGAACGGGTTCGCGCCCTGCGACACCGGCCTCGACGTGCCCTTCGCCGGATTGAGGCGGCGCGGCCAGGCGCGCGCGGTGATCGACTCGAGCGCGTGGCTCATGCAGTCGAACCCGGTCGACGCGACCGCGGCCGCCGGCAGCGAGCGCGTCACGTCGGGATCGACGAGCGCGATCGTCGGTATCAGCTGGCGCGAGATGATGCCGGTCTTCGCGTTGATCGCGCGCAGCGCGAGGATGGCGATGCCGGTGACCTCGGAGCCGGTGCCGGAGGTCGTCGGGCAGGCGATGTGCGGCCGGATCGGGCCGGGCACGCGCCGGCCCTCGCCGATCGGCGCGTTGACGTAGGCCATGAAATCGGCCGGGTGGGTCGCGTAGAGGTTCGCGGCCTTGCAGGTGTCGATCACCGACCCGCCGCCGACCGACACGTAGCCGTCGAAGCGCCCGTCGGCGGCGAAGCGCGCGGCGTCCAGGAACGAACCGTCGTCGGGCTCGATGCGCACCGCGTCGTAGACGGTCACGCCGACGCCGGCCGCCCGCAGCGACGCGTGGACCCGCGCGACGTATTCCCCAGACACGAGACGCCGGTCGGTGAACAGCGCGACGCGCTTCATCCCGAGGTCGCGGGCGTGGTCGCCGGCCTCGGCGAGCACGCCCGGTCCGAACGTGAACGTCGGCATGCCGACGGTGAAGCCTCGGTCGCTGCCCTCGGCGAGGGCGAAATCGGCATGGCAGCAGCGCATCGGGTCGGTATCCGGCGGGTCGCGCAGGGTCTGGTACGCGCTACGGACCGGTCGGGCGGGGCGGCCGGGCGAGGGGGTGGACCCTGGTGCGCGGGCGGCCATTATCGCTCCGGCGGCCGGTCCGCGCGGTGCCGAAAAGGCGACGGCGCCCGGCCTGGGCGCCGTCGGCGGCGAGGGCGGCGTGCACAAGGTCTTGAACGGCAAGGGGAATCGACCGCCGATGCCGATGCCGCGGTGCAGCGAATCGGGTTTGACGGCCTCGGCTACCGGCTGCTAGAATTTCGAGTTTCGCGGAGGGGTTCCCGAGCGGTCAAAGGGAGCAGACTGTAAATCTGCCGGCTCTGCCTTCGAAGGTTCGAATCCTTCCCCCTCCACCAATCAGGAATCAGGAGACCGAAGACAGTTGACAGACACGCCCGCGTTTCGCGGGCGGCGCACCGGGCGCCGGGCGGCGTTCCTGCGGATCCAGAACGCGAAGTCTCCGGCGGCGCGCAGGCGCCGACCCGGGAAACGCCGCCGCCTCTGTTCCCTGACCTCTGTCTCCTGACTCCTGAATGCGGGTGTAGCTCAATGGTAGAGCAGAAGCCTTCCAAGCTTACGACGAGGGTTCGATTCCCTTCACCCGCTCCAACCGCCGCCATCCGCGGCCGACGCGCGGGACGGACGGGACGGACGGGACGGTCGGAAGGCGGGACGGCGACGAGGGAATGCGCGCGCGTGCGGCGTGCCGGGTAGTCGAGAACGACACGCCCATGTAGCTCAGTGGCAGAGCACTCCCTTGGTAAGGGAGAGGTCGCGCGTTCAATCCGCGCCATGGGCACCAAGACCGGACGCGCGAAAGTGCAACCCTGCTTTCGCGCGGAACAGTATCCCGGGAATCGCGGGCGGAGCCCGTCGATTCCCGGCGGAACAGTCAACGACAGAGCGAGCTGGAGAGCGACATGGCCAAGGGCAAGTTCGAGCGGACGAAGCCGCACGTGAACGTGGGGACGATCGGACACGTGGATCACGGGAAGACGACGCTGACGGCGGCGATCACGCTGGTGCTGTCGAAGAAGTTCGGAGGGGAGGCGAAGGCGTACGACCAGATCGACAACGCGCCGGAGGAGAAGGCGCGTGGGATCACGATCAACACGGCGCACGTGGAGTACGAGACGAAGAACCGGCACTACGCGCACGTGGACTGTCCCGGGCACGCGGACTACGTGAAGAACATGATCACGGGTGCGGCGCAGATGGACGGGGCGATTCTGGTGGTGAGTGCGGCGGACGGTCCGATGCCGCAGAC
>JADZDA010000094.1 GCA_020851255.1 Burkholderiales bacterium
GAAGAAGGTCGGATTCGACTGCCCGCCGCCGATGCGTGCGAGCGACAGCGGCCCGGCGAGACCCGGCACGGCGCCCCGCAGGTACGCGTCGAGCCGCGCCGCGTCGAATCCGGCGGCGCGCGCGACCTCGGCCGCGCCTTCCGCGAGCACGCTCACGCGGATGTCGACCGCTTCGGCAGGTCGAGCCGGTTCCAGTCGAAGAAGGCTTCGGCATCCTCGGCCAGATGCCGCGCGATGACCGTCTTGTGTACCTCGGAGGCGCCGTCGACCAGCCTCGCCTGCCTCGCGTAGCGGTAGATCCACTCGAGCGGCGTGTCCTTCGAGTAGCCCCGCCCGCCGTTCAACTGGATCGCGGTGTCGACCGCGCGATGGAGCGCGTCGGCGACGTGCACCTTCGCCATCGACAGCTCGTTGCGCGCCATCGCGCCCGCGTCGAGCTTCGACGCCGCGTGCATGACCAGCAGCCGGCCGATGCGCACCTGCATCGCCGCCTCGCCCATCTGGAGCTGCACGGATTCGCGGTCGGCGAGCCGCCGTCCACCGCTCATCCGCCGGCCGATGTACTCCTGCGCGATCTCGAGGCTGCGGCGCGCGAGCCCCAGCCAGCGCATGCAGTGCGTCAGGCGCGCCGGGCCCAGTCGGATCTGCGCGACCTTCAGGCCTTCGCCGACGCCGAGCAGCCGGTCGCCATCGTCGATCTCGAGGCCGTCGAAGACGAGTTCGCCGTGTCCGCCATGTTCCTCGGGGCCCATGATCGGAATGCGGCGCAGCAGCCGCCAGCCGGGCTGGTCCCGATGGAACATGAACGCGGTATGACCGCGCCGCGCGTCGTCGGACGTGCGCGCGATCAGCAGGAAATGGCTCGCCGCGTCGGCGCCGGTGATGAACCACTTGCGGCCGCGGACCACCCAGCGGTCGCCACGCTTCTCGGCGGTGGTCGCGATCATCGCCGGATCCGAGCCGCCGCCCGGATGCGGCTCGGTCATCACGAACGACGAGCGCACCCTTCCCTCGACGATCGGCTGCAGCCAGCGCGTCTTCTGCGCGTCGGTCCCGACGCGCTCCAGCACCATCATGTTGCCGTCGTCCGGGGCCGCGCTGTTGAACGCCGCCGGCCCGAAGATCGACCGGTTCATCTCCTCGTAGCAGGCGGCCATGCCCACGAACGGCAATCCTCCGCCGCCGCGCGACTTCGGCATCTGCAGCGCCCACAGTCCCGCCGCGCGCGCCTCGCCGCGCATCCGCGCGAGCACGTCCTCGCGGACGTTCTCGTGCTCGTCGTAGTTGACGCGGTCCGCTTCGAGCGGGATCAGGCGCTCGTCGACGAACGCGCGCACACGGCGGCGGACGTCGTCGATCGGGGCGGGCAGGGTGAATTCCATCGGGGGTTCCTCAGAGCGAGCCGATCGCGTGGCCGCCGTCGACGGCGATCACCGCGCCGGTCATGTACGCCGAAGCGTCTGACGCGAGCAGCAGCAGCGGTCCTTCGAGATCGGCCGCGGTCGCGAGACGACGCATCGGGATGCGCCTGACGATCGCCTGGCCGCCCTCGGTCGCGAAGAACTCGCGGTTCAGGTCGGTCAGCACGTAGCCGGGCGCGAGCGCGTTCACCCGGATCCGGTGGCGCGCGAGTTCGAGCGCCATCGCGCGTGTCAACTGGACGAGCGCGGCCTTCGACACCGTGTACGGCGCCACCTGCGCCGCGACGCGCTCGTGCAGGACCGACGCGATGTTGACGATCGAGCCGCCGCGTCCGGCGTCCGCCATCCGTCGCGCGACCGCCTGCGCGACCCGGAACGCGCCGTCGAGATTGACCTCGAGCACCGACGACCAGTCGCGCTCGGTCAGGTCGAGGAACGGGCGGGTCAGCGCCACGCCGGCGTTGTTGACCAGGATGTCGATGCCGCCGAGCGCGGCGGACGCCTCGTCGACCGCGCGCTCGGTGCTCGCGCGGTCGGTCACGTCCATCGCGACGGCGATCGCGTTCGCGCCGCCGGCGGCGAGTTCGGCGGCGCAGGCGCGGCCTTCGGCGATCCGCCGCCCGGCCAGCGCGACCGACGCGCCGGCGCGCGCGAGCATCCCCGCGAACGCCCGGCCCAGCCCGCCGAACGCGCCGGTCACGAGCGCGCGCTTGCCGTCCAGCCTCGAGTCCATGACCGCGAGTTTACCAAGCCGACCGGCGCGCGTCCCCGCCGCGGGCCGTCACGCCGCGGTCGGACGGTCGGCGTGCACGTGCAGGATCTTGCCCGACACGGTTCGCATCGGCCGTTCGCGCACCAGGCGCACGACGCCGCCCGTGCGCCACTGCATCTGCATCATCCGCTCGCCCGAGTCGCCGCCGCCGATCGCCTCGAGGAACGCTTCGACGACCGCCGCGTCGTCGAGCGCGCCCACCGCGGGATCGACGACGAGGAGCACCTCGGGCCGCCCCCCGGCCCCGTCGTGCCGCTCGACGATCTGCCAGTCGCCGGTCCGCCCGCCGTAGCGCGCGGGCAGCACGTCGTCGAGTACGCGCACGACGTCGGCGTCGAGCAGCGTCATGCCGCCGGCGGTCAGCTTCTCGAACGAGCGGACATCGCGGATGCGCACCGTCCAGCCGTCGCGGGCGAGTCCGCACCCGCAGTCGCCGCGCACGACGGTCGCGCGGTCGCCCATGCACACGTTGAGGAGCAGGATCGGCGCCGTCGGCAGCAGCGAGGTCAGCACCATCGCATCGGCGGGCATCCCGCCGCGCACCGATTCCGCGTCCGGGGCGATCAGCGCGTGCCGGTCGTCGAAGAAGTGCATGTCGTCCGGCGCCTCGTGGCGGGCGCACGCGTACGAGAGGATGTCGGTCTCGGTGGTCCCCATCCGCGGGAGGGCGCTCGCGCCGGTCGCCTCGACGGCCGCGCGACGCGCGGCCGTCGTCGGTTCGCCTCCGCAGGTGAAACGCGCGCCGGCGATGTCGACGCGCGAGTCCGTCGCCGCCTGGCAGATCCGCACCGCCGAGCTCGCGTAGGTCCACACGTGCGGCGTCCGGCCGGCGTCGAGCTCCTCGCGCAGCCAGCGCACGATCGGCGCGGGATCGTCGAGCGGCGCGTATTCCGGCACCGGCAGTGCGACGCCCGCCAGCAGGCTCGCGAGCCGCAGCGCGCGCGCGCCGAGCCGATAACGCGGGTGCAGTTCCCGCGACGCGGGATCGACGGAGGTGTAGCCGCGCACCGGCGGGTGGCCGGCCTTGGCGAACTCGAGCGGATTGGTCACCGACGTCCCGCCCGGGACGCCGTAGTGGGCGTGGCGCCAGCCGGTGCCCCCGTGAGCGTCCAGCGACACCGCCGTGTTGACCGCGTGGTCGCGGATCGCGGCGAGGTCGATCGGCACCGGCGTGCGCGCGCCGCGGCTGCCGCTCGACTCGGACACGCCGTGCACGGTCGCGCGCGGATTGACGAGCGCCACCGGGTCGACGGTGAACGCGAGGCTTCCGCGCACGACCGGCGCGCGGCCCTTGAACTCGTCGCCGGTCAGGCACACGCCGGCGGCGAGCAGCGTCGCGAGCGTCCCCTCGACGCCGTCGCGCCGGACCATCGGGCCGACCCCGGCCGGATCGAGCCCGGCATGGGCGAACAGGCGCGCGTACGGCGAGGCCGGCAGCGCGCAGGCGAGCGTCACCGTGTCGATCAGGGCCCGGGCGCGGCGCGCGCGCCGTTCGCTGACGATCGCGCGCATCGCGTCGAGCGACAGCGGCGTGCGCAGGAAACGCGGCAGCGCCGCGAAGAAGCGCAGGCCGACGCGCAGGTCGTCCGCCCGCAGGCGCGCGAGGCTCACGGCAGCGCGATCAGCGCGCTCCGCGCGCCGTCGGCGGCGAAGGTCGCGATTCGGGCGCAACGGTCGTCGACGCCGTAGCTCACGATCAGTTCGTCGCGGCGCGGATCGTGCGCGAGGCCGGCGACGAACTCGATCGCGCCCTCGCCGAAACGGAACGCCTCGGTGATCGCCGCGACACGCCAGTCGCGGTCGAACCGGACCAGCCGGTGCAGGTAGTGGCGCCGGCCGCCGTCGGTCACCACGACCTCGTGGGTCGCCGCGAGCCATCCGCCGTCGAACGCGATCGCCTGCGAGCCGCCGCGCAGATGGTCCAGTGCGACCGACGGCTCGTGGCGCGCGCGGACGCGCACGCGGCCGTCGTCGCCGTCGAGCGCGAGCACGGTCGTCGGGTCGCACAGGTAGACGAGCGCGAGGTCGTCGCCGTCGATCGCGGGCATCCAGTTCTTCTGGTGCAGGGCGTCGCCGACGCCGTGCAGGCGCAGCGCCCCGACGACCCGGGCGCGCTGGTCCAGCGTGAGGAGGAAGATCTCGCAGCGCGTGGCCTCGTTGCGGTCGCGCGCGGTCGCCGTGCAGCGCCAGGCGCCGCGCCAGCGGAACAGCCGGCAGTCCTCGAAGCCGCGGATCGCCAGCGGCAGCGCCGGCGGGAGCTCCGGCGCCGGGATCGCCTCCCGCGCGTCGGTCACGCGTCCGTCGCGCCCGAGCCGCGCGAGGTGGTTGCGCGTGCGGATGACGCGCCCCGGTAGCCAGTGCGGACCGAATTCCTCGATCCGGTAGTCGACGGTCCGGACCATCGCGACCAGTTCGTCGCCGTCGAGCGCGACCGACGGGTTCATCGGGACGAACGGCGCCTCGGTCGCGAGCGCGATGTCCGCACGGGACAGCGGGCCGAGCAGCGCGTCGGCCGTCCCCGCGTAGTGCACGGCGTTGCGCCGCGCGGCATGGCGCAGGGCGGCGGGCGCGTCGCGCGCGATCTGCAGGTCCAGCGCGGCCACGCGCGCCGCCTCGCGCCGCTCCGGCAGCTTGCTGTACCAGCCCGCGATCGACGTCTCGTGGATGAACGCGTGCCGGTAGACGGCCTCGTCGACGAACAGCAGGTCGCCGGCCGGATAGGGAATGCGCCGCCCCGCCTCGACCCACAGCATCGCGGTTTCGTTCTGGCCGCGCTCGCGGTAGAAGCGCGCGAGCTCGGCGATCGGCTCGGCGCGCGCGGGCCGCGCCTCGTACGCCGACAGGCAGCCGTCGACGAAGCCGACGGCGTCGCCCAGCGCGAGGCAGCAGCGCGCGTGCTGCCAGAGCGCGTACCACGCCTCCTCGTCCCAGCCGCCGGCCTCGGCGCGACGCGCGTAGGTGTCGCGCGCCTCGACCAGCCGTCCGGCGTCGCGATAGCTCTGCGCCAGATAGAACAGCGACCGCGTGTCGGCCGGATCGCGTTCGACCGCCGGGGCGAGCAGCGCGATGTCGCGCTCGAACTTGCCCGCCCGGTTCGCGCCGTCCGCGCGGTCGGCGAACGCGATCGCGTCCAGCCGCGCCACGTCGCCTTCGACCGCGAGGTACTCGTGGGTCGCCCCGACGTAACGCGCCGGGACGTCGCGACGCAGCAGCCGCGTGTTCCAGTAGGAGATCGCGTTGTGCTGGCGGACCCGGTAGGCGGGCGCGGACAGGCGCTCGCGGAACGCCGGATCGGCGACTTCGAGCAGCATGTCCGCGTCGGCGAGGAGCAGGTAGTCGAAGACGCCGTCGGACGCGCGCGCGAGATCGAGCGCGGCGTTGCGCGTCGTCGAGAAATCGACGAACGGCAGCTCGTGCAGTTCTCCTCCGACGCCGGCGCGCGCGAAGGCGGCGCGGACCCGCTCGCGCGTGTCGTCGCGCGAGCCGGTGTCGACGACGACCCACCAGTCGAGTTGCGGCGCGATCGCATCGAGGCAGCGCTCGATGATCGCGCCCTCGTCGCGCACGATCATGTTGAGGCACAGACGCGCGCCGGGTGGCCGCACGCTTGCACTCGACGGGATCAGCGCCCCCTCCGGAGGTTCAGCGCAGGCGGCGCAGCGCGATCGCGGTCATGGCCGCCGCGAGCGCGGTCAGCGCCGGCGCGGCGACCGCGGGCACCGGCAGGGCCGCCCCGACGATTCCGGTCGGCCCCGTCGGTCCCGTCGGTCCGGTAGCGCCGGTCGGCCCGGTGGGTCCGGTGGCGCCGGTCGGCCCGGTGGGACCCGTGGGTCCGGTCTCTCCGCTGGGTCCGGTGGGCCCGGTCGCGCCCGTCGGTCCGGTCGCGCCAGTCGCCCCGGTGGGTCCGGTGGGCCCGGTGTCGCCGACCTGCGCGGCCGCCTCGCCCATTCCCAGCCACGACGGCGCGAGCGCGGACGTCGCGAGCGCGGTGGCATGGGAGAGCACGCTGCGGCGAGAGTAGAGGTTCGGCATGGGGTACGCGGAGGCCGCGCATCATCGCATCGTTCCCCGAGGATCGCCAGCAACGCACTGCGCCGCGAGCAAAGAAAACGGCAGCGGTCGCCCGCTGCCGTTCCAGGGTGTCCTGCCGATGCCTGCGGTCAGTCGACCCGCACCTCGACGCGGCGCGCCTCGGCGTCGTTGCCCGAGCCCTGCGTGACCTCGGGCTTCTTCATCTCGAAGCGGTCGTCGCCCACGCCGGCGCCGGACTTGATCGCGTCGCGCACCGCGAACGCCCGCTTCTTGGCGAGATCCTGGTTCTGCTCGAGGTTGCCGGTCGCGTCGTGGTATCCGGAGATGACGACCTTCGCCGACGCGCTGCCCTTGGCCTTCGCGATCGCCGGTTCGAGCAGTTTCACGGCGTCGGCCGGCAGGTCGCCCTTGCCGGACTCGAAATAGACCTTGACGACGCCGGCGGCCGCCGCGACCGGCGCCGCCGCCGGAGCGGGTGCGGGAGCCGTCGCGGCCACCGCCGCAGGTTTCGGGGCCGGCGCCGCGGCTGTCTTGCCGATGCCCCAGGCGCCGAGCAGCGGAACGATCATCAGCGCGACGATGTTGATGATCTTGATCAGCGGGTTCACCGCCGGGCCGGCCGTGTCCTTGTACGGATCGCCGACCGTGTCGCCGGTCACCGCCGCCTTGTGCGCGTCGCTGCCCTTGCCGCCGTGGTGGCCGTCCTCGATGTACTTCTTCGCGTTGTCCCACGCGCCGCCGCCGGTCGTCATCGAGATCGCGACGAAGATGC
>JADZDA010000095.1 GCA_020851255.1 Burkholderiales bacterium
ATCAAGGCGCCGGAGTGCTTCACCGTCGAGCGCAAGCTGCGCGAGCGGCTGAAGATCCCGGTGTTCCACGACGACCAGCACGGGACCGCGATCATCTCGGCGGCCGCGATCCTCAATTCTCTCGAGCTCACTGGCCGGAAGATCGGCGAGGTGCGGATCGCCTGCTCGGGCGCCGGCGCCGCCGCGATCGCCTGCCTCGACCTCATCGTCGCGCTGGGTGCCGATCGGCGGAACATCGTCGCCGTCGATTCGAAGGGGGTCGTCCACGCCGGCCGCACCGACATCGACGAGTCGAAGCGCCGCTACGCGCAGGCGACCGCCGCGCGCACGCTCGCCGACGCCGTGCGCGGCGCCGACGTGTTCCTCGGCTGCTCGGCGGCCGGCGTGCTCACGCCGGCGATGGTCGGCACGATGGCGCCGCGGCCGATCATCCTCGCGCTCGCCAATCCGGAGCCCGAGATCCGCCCCGAGCTCGCGAAGGGCGTGCGACCCGACGCCATCGTCGCGACCGGGCGCTCGGACTATCCGAACCAGGTCAACAACGTCCTGTGCTTCCCCTACATCTTCCGGGGCGCGCTCGACGCCGGCGCGACCGCGATCACCGAGGCGATGAAGCTCGCGTGCGTGCGCGAGATCGCCGCGCTCGCCAAGGCCGAGGTGAGCGACGAAGTCGCCGCCGCCTACGCCGGGCAGGAACTCGCCTTCGGCCCCGATTACATCATTCCCAAGCCGTTCGACTCGCGCCTCATCCTGCGGATCGCGCCGGCGGTCGCGCAGGCGGCGCACGAGTCGGGCGTGGCGACCCGGCCGATCGCCGACCTCGCGACCTACCGGCAGTCGCTCGCGCGCTTCGTCCAGCACACCGCGATGTTCATGCGTCCGGTGTTCGAGGCGGCTCGCGCCCGGCCCCGGCGTGTGGTCTACGGCGAGGGCGAGGACGAGCGCGTGTTGCGCGCCGCGCAGGTCGCGCTCGACGAGGGCCTCGCCACGCCGATCCTGATCGGGCGTCCGGCGGTGATCGCCGCGCGCGTCCAGCGCGCCGGGCTGCGCTTCGTCCCGGGAATCGATGTCGCGATCGTCGATCCGGAGAACGACACGCGCTACCGCGACTACTGGACCGACTACCACCGGCTGCTCGGACGCCGCGGTGTCACGCCGGACATGGCCAAGGCGGCGCTGCGTCGCTCGACCACGACGATCGGCGCGATGATGGTCCGCCGCGGCGACGCCGACGCGCTCCTGTGCGGACTGGTCGGCCGGTTCCAGGTCCACCTCGACCACATCCGCGACATCATCGGGCTCCAGCGGGGCGCGACGACGTTCGCGACACTGAACGCGCTGATGCTGCCGCAGCACACCCTGTTCATCGCCGACACGTTCGTCAACGACGATCCGACCGCCGAACAGCTCTCGGAGATCGCGCAGATGGCCGCCGAGGAGGTGCGCCGGTTCGGCATGCCGCCCAAGGTCGCGTTCCTGTCGCACTCGATGTTCGGATCGAGCGACCGGCCTTCCGCGCGCAAGATGCGGGTGGCCCAGCAGCTCTTCGCCGCCGCGGCGCCGGACGTCGAATCCGAGGGCGAGCTGCACGGCGACGCCGCGCTGCTCGAGGACACGCGCCGGACCTACCTGCCGGAGACCACGCTCAAGGGGTCGGCGAACATCCTGGTCATGCCCAACCTCGACGCGGCGAACATCCTCTACAACGTGCTCAAGGTCACCGGTGGGCGCGGCATCACCGTGGGTCCGATCCTCCTGGGCGCCGCCGCCCCGGTCCATGTCCTCACGCCGGGCGCGACGGTGCGCCGGATCGTGAACATGACCGCGTTCGCGGCGCTGGCGGCCGGTCAGAGGACCTGACGCACCCCGGGCGGCGGCCGTCGCGACGCCGGCGGGAATAAACGGGGCGTCCGCGGCGTTGACTAGCCGGGACGGCGGGCGCAAGCATCGCCGCGGAGGCGCGGATCCGGTCGACGCGACCGGACCGAACACGAGGAGGAGGTTCGGATGGGAAACACCCTGGGCAGGACGTGGCCGCTCGTCGCGGCGCTGGGACTGGTCGCCGGCTGCGCGGGCATGGGAGCCTCGTCGCCGGGACCGGCCTCGATGACGTTTTTCGTGACCAGCGTCGGCCCGGGCAAGGGCGCGGACCTGGGCGGCCTCACCGGCGCCGACCTGCACTGCGCGACGCTCGCGCGGGGCGCGGGCGCGGGCAACCGGACCTGGCGCGCGTACCTGAGCACGCAGGCGCCGGCACTCAACGACCCGAACTTCGTCAACGCGCGCGACCGCATCGGCAGCGGCCCGTGGCAGAACGCGAAGGGGGTCATGATCGCGCGCGGCGTCGCCGACCTGCACTCGGAGAACAACAACGTCACCAAGGAAACGGCGCTGGACGAGACGGGGCAGGTCGTCTTCGGCCGTACCGACCGGCCGAACCGGCACGACATCCTCACCGGCTCGCGTGCCGACGGTACCGCGTTCCCCGGCGCACCGTTCGGCGACATGACCTGCGGCAACTGGACCAAGAGCGGGACCGAGGGCTCGGCGATGCTCGGCCACCACGACCGCGTCGGTCCGATCGACAACGCCTGGGCGAAGTCCTGGAACTCGGCGCATCCGTCGCGCGGTTGCCATCCGGACGGGCTGAAGAGCACCGGCGGAGACGGGCTCCTGTACTGCTTCGCCACCAACTGATCGGCGGTCGCGCGCTCCCCGGGCCTGCGCGGGTTGGCGCGAAATAGCGAAGGGCGGCCGGTGACGGCCGCCCTTCTTCCTGTCCGAGCTTCGCGGAGCGGGGCCGGTCGTCTCGCCGATCCCTGCGCGCAGTGTAGGAGCGCGATTCGCCGTGCGTCAATCCGATCCGTGCGATCGCACTCGCGGCTCGCGGTGCGCGCGGATCCGCGCGAGAGTCTCCACTCACGGCGCACCGTGTCGATCGTCCGTCGACGCCGGCGGCCGCGCACGGCGGTCCGCCGGGCTGCTCCGACGGGTCACCGGATCATCGAATCGCCGCGCTGGCGCTGGAACGAGTAGACCGGCGGCAGCCGCAGCAGGCGCGTGAGCTCGTCCAGCGAGCGTCGCGATTCGTCGAGGAGCGCCGGGTCGGCCAGATCGGACGGAACCAGGCGGTCGCGGTAGTGGCGGCGGATCCAGCCTTCGAGTTCGTCGGCGAGCGCCGCGTCGACGAACACGCGTCCGGACAGCGCGCCGCGCTCGGCGACGGTCAGCGGAACGCGCAGACGCAGGCACGCCGGTCCGCCGCCGTTCCTCATGCTCTGGCGCAGGTCGAGGACCAGCGCCTCGGCGACCGGGCCGCCCGGGGCGAGCCAGCGATCGAGCACCGCCGATGCGCGTGCGTGCTCGCGGACTTCGGCGGGCGCGACCAGGAGCAGCGAGCCGTCCGGCCGCTCGACCAACTGGCTGTTGAACAGGTACGTCGCCACCGCCTCCGCGACGCCGAGCTCCGCGTCGCCGACGATGTCCGCGCGAAACGCCGGGCCGACGCGCCGCGAGAGTTCCGCCACCGCCGACCCGGTGTCGACATAGGCGTGCTCGTGGACGAGCAGCGTCGCGCGCTGCCCGACGGCGATCACGTCGTTGTGGAAGACGCCGGCGTCGATCGCGTCGGGGTGCTGCTGGGCGTGGACGGTGCGCGCCGGGTCGAGCCCGTGCCGGCGTGCGATCGCGGCCGACGCCTCCCGCGTCTGGCGCGCCGGGTAGCGCCCGGGCGCGGGCGCGCCGGCGTCGCAGGCGCTGCGGCCGTGCACGAAGAACTCGACGCCGGGCCCGTCGCCCGAGGCGAACCGCGTGTGGTTCGCCGCCCCCTCGTCGCCGAGCTGCGTGGCCGCCGGCAACGGATCGTGGACGACGAAGCGGCGCGGATCGGCGAAGATCGCCCGCAGCAGGGCGGTGGTGATCGGCGCTTCGATCGAGCGATGGAACAGCGACACCAGGTTCGCCGGCGTCAGGTGCACGCGCCCGTCGGCGGTGTCGGCCGAAGGGCTCACGGTCGCGGCGTTCGCCGTCCACATGGCGGAGGCCGACGACGACGCGGCGAGCAGGCCCGGCGCGTCCTTCGCCGCGCGCGCCAGTACGGCCGCGTCGTCGCCGGCGAATCCCAGTGAGCGCAGCGTCGGCAGGTGCGGGCGTTCGTGCGGCGGCAGCACCGCCTGCGGTACGCCGCGGGCGGCGAGTGTGCGCATCTTGGCGAGTCCCTGCAGCGCGGCCTCGCGCGGATTCGACACCGCGCCGGCATGGCGCGTCGACGCGAGGTTCCCGCGCGACATGCCGGCGTAGCCGTGCGTCGGGCCGGGCAGTCCGTCGAAGCAGACGTCGGCGGTCACGGAACGCGGGCGCCGATCAGCGGTCGGCGGGCGCGAGCGGCACGGCACGCACGGTGTCGCCCTCGGCGACGCCGAGCGCCCGGGCGGCGAACGGGCGCAGCGGAAAGCGGTCCACATGCCGGGGCGCCGACGCGACGATCGCCCGGAACCCGGCGTAGCGGCGGTTGGCCACCAGCCACGGCACGTCGACGACCAGGCTGTCGGGGACCGGGTCCTCCTCTTCCAGCGTGACCAGGAGCGCCTGCGAGCGACGGATCGCGTCGACGTTGTCGACGAAAGCCTCGACCGTCGGCCCGGCGTCGAAGATGTCGACGTAGCCCTCGTAGCGGAACCCCTCCTGCTCGAGCATCCGCCGTGCGGGTTCGGTGTCGGCGTGCACCGCGCCGATCGCCTCCCGCGCATCGGCCGGCAGCAGCGTGACGTACACCGGGTGGCGGGGCATCAGTTCGGCGATGAACGACTTCTGCCCGATGCCGGTCAGGTAGTCCGCCGTCGAGTACTCCATCGCGAAGAAGTGCCGTCCCAGGCCCTCCCAGAACGGCGAGCGGCCGTGCTCGTCGAGCCGCCCGCGCAGCTCGGCGATCACCTTGCCGCCGAAGCGGTCGGCGAACTCCGCGATGAACAGGAGACGGCTCTTGGCGATCAGCGGCCCGTTGCGACCGCGCCGGTACGCCTGGTCGACGAACAGCGTGCAGAGCTCGGCGTGCCCGGTGTGGTCGTTGGAGAGGAACAGCGTCGGCGCCGACGTGTAGACGCCCAGCGCGCGCGACGCGTGGACCTGCGTGCCGACGCGGTAGTTGTACCAGGGTTCGGTCAGGCCGACGGCGGCCTCGATCGCGCCGATGCCCACGACCCGGCCCGACTCCGCGTCCGCGCGGTCGCCGGCGTCGACCAGCACGAAGACGTAGCAGGCGTGCGCCCGCTCGGCCGTCCCCGCGAACGACGCGAGCGAGCGCTCGATGCGCTCGGCCAGGCGCTCGCGCGATGCGGGGAGCGTGGTCAGCCCGGTGCCGGTCCGCTCCGAGAGCGCGAGCACCGCCGGCAGGTCGTCGCGCGCGATCGGGCGGACGACGAACAAGGCGTCAGGTCAGCGCGCGGCCGAGCGCGGTCTCGAGGCGCGCGAGGCCTTCGAGGATCTCGTCGAGCGAGATCACGAGCGAAGGCGCGAGCCGGACGACGTCCGGGCCCGCGACCAGCACCAGCAGACCCGCGTCCCCGGCCGCCTTCATGACGTCCATCGCACGCCCGCGCCAGCGCGCGTCGAGTTCGCAGCCGAGCCACACGCCCTCGCCGCGCAGGTCGCGGAACACCGGCCGGCGCGCGTTGATCGCCCGCAGGCCCTCCAGGAAGAGGGCGTGGCGGGCCTTGACGCCGTCCAGCACCTCGGTCGTGTTGATGACGTCGAACACCGCGCCGGCGACTGCGCAGGCGAGCGGATTGCCGCCGTAGGTCGTGCCGTGGACGCCGACCGAGAACGCGCTCGCGACCTCGGCGGTCGTGAGCATGGCGCCGACCGGGAACCCGCCGCCCAGGCCCTTGGCGGTCGTCAGGATGTCGGGCGTCACGCCCTTCTGCATGTACGAGAAGAGCGCCCCGGTGCGGCCCATGCCGCTCTGGATCTCGTCGAGGACGAGCAGCGCGCCGTGTTCCCTGGTGAGGCGCCGCGCCGCGCCCAGGTACTCGGGCGTGCCCGGCGTCATCCCGCCTTCGCCCTGCATCGGCTCGAGGATCACCGCGCAGATATCGCGCCCGTGCAGGGCGAACTCCGCCTCGAGCGCGGCGATGTCGTTGTAGGGCAGGTGGACGAAGCCCGCCGGCGTCGGGCCGAAGCCGGACGAGTACTTCGGCTGGCCGCCGGCCGTCACCGTGAAAAGCGTGCGGCCGTGGAACGCGTTCTGCGTCGAGACCACGCGCGTCTTGTGCGCGCCGTGCCGGTCGTGCGCGTAGCGGCGCGCGAGCTTCAGCGCCGCCTCGTTCGCCTCGGCGCCCGAATTGCAGAAGAACACGCGCTCGGCGAACGTGTGGTCGACCAGCCGCTGCGCCAGGCGCAGCGCGGGCTCGTTGGTGAACCAGTTCGACACGTGCCAGAGCCTGCGAGCCTGCTCGTCGAGCGCGCGCAGCATCGCCGGATGGCAGTGGCCGAGCGCGGTCACGGCGACGCCGCCGGCGAAATCGATGTACATCCGGCCCTGCTGGTCCCAGACGCGCGAGCCCTCGCCGCGGACCGGGATGAATTCCGCCGGTGCGAAGCAGGGGACCATCACCTGGTCGAACAACGCGCGGCTGACCGGCATCGTCGCGGTCCCGCCGGCGGGCGCGGCCTCGCGTCGCGCCGAAGCCGCGATGACGGCCTGGGCGGCGGCGGCGGTGTCGGCGGGCGAGTTCATCGTCGTTCCTGGTGGCGCTGAGCCGGTCATTCTGGCACGCTCGGGCGGTTGCGGGGCGCCGGAGTCCGCGGCGCGGCTTCAGAGTCCCGCGATCGCCTGGATCTCGATCCGGTATTCGGGGCTCGCGAGCTTCGCCTGGACGGTAGCGCGCGCCGGCGTGTTCCCGGCCGGGATCCAGGCCTCCCAGATCGTGTTCATCGCGGCGAAGTCGGCCATGTCGGGCAGGAAGATCGTGGCGGACAGGATCTTCGCCTTGTCGCTGCCGGCTTCGGCGAGCAGCCGGTCGATCGACGCCAGCACCTGCCGGGTCTGCGTCGCGAAGTCGGCCTTGGGATCGTCGGCGACCTGGCCGGCGAGGTAGACGGTGCCGCCGCCGCGGTGGACGACCATGTCCGACAGGCGCTTGCCGACGTGATGTCTCTGGATGCTCATGGTTCTCGAAGGGAGTGGGTTGCGGTCGATGGTGCGTACAGGGTCGATTCTAGTCGATGCCGATGCCGCGGGAGCGCGATGAGCGCGCGGGCGGCGATCGTCGCCGGGGCGCTGTTCGCCTTCGTGGCGGTCGCCGCGGGCGCCTTCGGCGCGCACGCCCTCAGGTCCCGCCTCGCGCCGGACGCGCTGGCCGTCTGGCACACGGCGGCCCAATACCACGGCTGGCACGCGCTCTCGCTCCTCGCCGCCGGACTCCTGCTCGGGCAGCGGCCGCACGCCCGCGGAGCGGCCTGGGCGGCGTGGTCGTTCGCGGCGGGCATCGTGCTGTTCAGCGGCAGCCTGTACGCGCTCGCGTTGACCGGCGTCCGGGAGTTCGGCGCGGTCACGCCGTTCGGCGGGATCGCGTTCCTCGGCGGCTGGGGTGCGCTCGCGTGGGCGGCGTGGAAGTCCGGGTAGCGCGGTCCCGCGCGACCTCCGCCGGCGACATCAATCCACCTTCGCACCGGACTCGCGGACGACCTTCTGCCACTTGGCCGTCTCGGCGGTGATGTGCGACGCGAAGTCCTCGGGCGATCCCCCGGCGGCGACCGCGCCCTGCGAGGCGAGCTTGTCCTTCGCGTCGGACGATGCGAGCCAGCGCGCGATCTCGGCGTTCACCCGGACGACGACCTCCCGCGGCGTACCGGTCGGGGCGAGCAGTCCGAACCACGACGAGGCCTCGAAGCCGGGCAGGCCCGACTCGGCGACCGTCGGCACGTCGGGCAGCGCGTTCGCGCGCTCCCGGCTCGTCACCGCGAGCGCGCGCAGCCTCCCGCCGCGGATCTGCGGGAGCGCGGAGGGCAGGTTGTCGAACATCACCTGCACCTGGCCGCCGATCAGGTCGGCGATCGCCGGCGCGCTGCCCTTGTAGGGGACGTGAGTCATCGCGAGCCCGGTCTGGGTCTTGAACAGTTCACCCGCCAGGTGGATCGACGTACCGCTGCCCGACGAGGCGAAATTGACCTTGCCCGGGTTCGCCTTCGCCCAGGCGATGAATTCGGCCACCGTGGCGGCCGGCACCGACGGATGCACGACCATGACGTTGGGCACCGCGGCGACCAGGATCACCGGCGCGAAGTCCTTCACGTGGTCGTAGGGCATCTTCGCGTAGAGGCTCGCGTTGATCGCGTGCGTGCCGACCGTGCCCATCAGCATCGTGTAGCCGTCGGCGGGCGCCTTGGCGACCAGTTCCGCGCCGATGTTGCCGCCCGCGCCCGGCCGGTTGTCGATGACCGCCTGTTCCTTCCAGGCCTCGGCCATCTTCTGCGCGGCGGCGCGCGCGAGGATGTCGGTCGTGCCCCCCGGCGGGAACGGCACGACGATGCGGATCGGCTTCGAAGGCCACGCGGCCTGCGCGGAGGCGTCGGGCGCCGCGACGCCGGCGACCAGCGCCATCGCGGCGGCGACGAGTGCGGGCCAGGTTGCACGAGGTTTCATGTCCACTCCTCCGTCGTTCGCCGGTCGGGTGCCCGGTCCTTCCGGGACGCCGCCGGCGTGGCCAGGTGGCGGGAAACGCCCTCCGGCGCGGGGCGCGACACGCGCGCCGCCGCGGGGGAGGTCCGGCGACTCAGTCCACCTTCGCGCCGGACATCTTCACGATCCGCGCGTACTTGTCGCGCTCCTTCGCGATGAAGGCGGCGAACTCCGCGGGCGTCGTCGGCGACGGGTCAGCGCCCTGCGCGATCATCTTCTCGCGCACGTCCGGCGCGTTGAGCGCCGCGACGATACCGGCGTTCCACCTGGCCACGACGTCGGGCGGCGTGCCGGCGGGAGCGAGCAGCCCGAACCAGGTGGAGATGTCGAAGCCGGGCATCCCCGACTCGGCCATCGTCGGCAGCTCGGGCGCGAGCTTGCTGCGCTGCGCGGTCGTCACCGCGATCGCGCGGACGCGGCCGCCCTTGACCTGCGCCATCGCGTTGGCGAGGTTGTCGAACATGAACTGCGTGTCGCCGGCGATGAGCGCCTGCAGCGCCGGCGCGCCGCCCGTGTAGGGGATGTGCGCGATGTCGGTGCCGGTGTCGACCTTGAAGAGCTCGCCGGCGAGATGTCCGGCGCTGCCGTTGCTGCCGGAACCGAAGTTGACCTTGCCCGGACTGGCCTTCGCGAGCGCGACCAGGTCGCGCACCGACGCGACCGGCGATGCGGCGTTGACGATCAGCACGTTGGGCGTGACAGCGACCAGCGACAGCGGCGCGAAGTCGCGCACCGCGTCGTAGGGCATCGACGGATACAGGCTCGGATTGACTGCGTGCGTGGACAGCGCGCCCATGACGACCGTGTAGCCGTCGGGCGGCGATTTCGCGACCGCGTCGGCGCCGACGTTGCCGCCGGCGCCCGGCCTGTTCTCGACGACGACCTGCTGGCCCCAGGCCTCCGAGAGTTTCTGGGCGAGCAGCCTGCCGACGTTGTCGAGCGAGCCGCCGGGGGGGAACGGCACGACCAGCCTGGCCGGTCGCGCCGGGAACGGGGTCTGCGCGTGGGCGTCAGGCGCCCGGAGCGCGGATGCGGCCGCGAACGGAACGGCGAGTGTCGCCGCCAGCGCGGCGGTCAGCGAGCGGCGGCGGGCATCGATCGGGGTTGCGGCCATGGCGTGCTCCGGATGCGGCAGGCATCGATGATAGCAACTCGGGAACCCCCGCCCATCGGGTTTGCGGCGGTCCCGTACGAGGTCCATAATTCTCCATTCCCTCGGCGACACCCGGCGACACCGTTCCCCCGATGAATCGATCCACCTCCGCGACGCTGGTCGTGGTCGCGGCCCTCGCCGCGGCAGCCGGCGGCTACTGGTTCGGACAGCAAAGGCCCGCAGCGCCGGCACCGCCCGGCCCGTCCTCGAGTCCCGCCGCCGCGCCCAAGGGCGGACCGGGCGGTCCGCCCGGCGGCGGCGCGGTGACCATCGAGGCGACCAAGGTCGTCCAGGCCGCGCTGCCGCAGTCGATCACGGCCGTCGGCAGCCTGCGCTCCGACGAGTCGATCACCGTAAGGCCCGAGGTCGCCGGACGCATCGCCGCGATCGGCTTCAACGAAGGGCAGCGCGTCGAGAAAGGCACGATGCTGTTGCGGCTCGACCCGTCGGTCAACGACGCCGAGGTCCGGCAGGCGCGGGCGAACATGACGCTCGCGAAGACCAAGTACGACCGCGCCGTCGACCTGTCGAAAAGCAACTTCATCTCCGGCCAGGCGCGCGACGAGGCGGAGAACAATCTCAAGGTCGCCGAGGCCGCGCTCGCGCTGGCCGAGGCGAAGCTCGCCAAGACCGAGATCCGCGCGCCGTTCTCCGGCGTGATCGGCCTGCGCCAGGTGTCGGTCGGCGACTACGTCAAGGAAGGCGCGGACCTCGTGAATCTCGAGGCGATCGACCCGCTCAAGGTCGACTTCCGCGTGCCCGAGATCTATCTGAGGCAGGTGCGTGTCGGGCAGCCGCTCGAGGTCACGCTCGACGCGGTCGCCGGGCGCGTCTACAACGGCCGTGTCTACGCGATCAATCCGCTCGTGGACGCGGCCGGTCGCTCGATCGTCATCCGCGCGCAGGTCGCCAACACCGACACGCGGCTGCGGCCGGGGATGTTCGCGCGCGTGCGGCTGATCACCGAGGAGCGCGCCGACGCGCTCGTCGTGCCCGAGCAGGCGCTGGTGCCTCAGGGGACCGAGCAATTCGTCTTCCGCGTCGCCGACGGCAAGGCGCAGCGGGTGCGCGTCGAGATCGGCCAGCGCGGCGACGGCAAGGTCGAGGTCCGCCAGGGGCTCGCCGTCGACGACGTCGTCGTCGTCGCGGGCCAGCTCAAGCTGCGCGACGGCGTGCCGGTGACGATCGCCGGTCGGCCCGCCGGCGCCGTGGCCGACGGGCCGAACGACGGCGCCGCGCCGCCGCAGAAGGGCGCGGGCGCCGCGCCCGGCAAGGGCGGTGCCCCCGCCGCGCCGAAGGGCTGATCCTCTCCGACGACCGCCCGGAGGCGCCGCGCCATGCAACTGCCCGAGATCTGCATCCGCCGCCCGGTCTTCGCGACCGTCCTGTCGCTCGTCATCCTGCTGATCGGGATGATCTCGTACACGCGGCTGTCGGTACGCGAATACCCGCGGATCGACGAGCCGGTGGTGTCGGTGAACACGACCTACCGCGGCGCCTCCGCCGAGGTCGTGGAGTCGCAGGTCACCAAGATCCTCGAGGACTCGCTGGCCGGCATCGAGGGCGTCGAGCTGATGACCTCGCAGAGCCGCTCGGAACGCAGCCAGATCAACGTCCGGTTCACGCTCAAACGCGAACCGGACAGCGCTGCCGCGGACGTCCGGGACAAGGTGGCGCGCGTGCGCGCCAAGCTGCCGGACACCGTCGACGAGCCGGTCGTCGCGAAGGTCGAGTCCGATGCGTTCCCGGTCGCCTACATCGCGGTCGAGACCGGCGGCCTCACGCCGCTCGAGGCGTCGGACTACATCAAGCGCTACGTGCAGCCGCGCCTCTCCGTGTTGCCCGGCGCCTCGGACGTCCGGATCTTCGGCGAGCGCCAGGTGTCGATGCGGATCAACCTCGACCGGACGCGGCTCGCCGGCTACCGGCTCACCGTCCAGGATGTCGAGGACGCGGTCCGTCGCCAGAACGCCGAGATTCCCGCCGGCCGCATCGAGTCGCAGGCGCGCGAGTTCACCGTCGTCGCCGAGACCGACCTGCAGACGCCCGAGCAGTTCGGCGGCATCATCGTCGCGAACGTCGGCGGCTATCCGGTGCGCATCCGCGACCTCGGCAGCGTCGCGATCGGCGCGATCGACGAGCGGACGATCTCGCGCTTCAACGGCAAGCCGTCGTTCAACATCGGCGTGATCAAGCAGGCGGTCGCGAACCCGCTCGAGCTGTCCGCCGCGGTGCGCGCCGAAGTCGCCCGCATCAACGAGGGGATGCCGTCGGGTATGCGGCTGGTGGTGGCGTACGACACGTCGGTGTTCATCGACCGGTCGATCAAGTCGGTGTTCTCGGCGATCGGCGAGGCGATCGCGCTGGTCGTCCTGGTGATCTTCCTGTTCCTCAGGACGCTGCGCGCCACGATCATCCCGATCGTCACGATCCCGGTGTCGCTGATCGGCGCCTACGCGCTGATGTACCTGTTCGGATTCACGATCAACACGCTCACGCTGCTCGCGATGGTGCTCGCGATCGGACTGGTCGTGGACGACGCGATCGTGATGCTCGAGAACATCTTCCGCCATGTCGAGGAGGGGCTGCCGACGAAGCAGGCCGCGATCCAGGGCGCGCGCGAGATCGCCTTCGCCGTGCTCGCGATGACGCTGACGCTCGCGAGCGTCTTCGCCCCGCTCGCGTTCGCGACCGGACGGACCGGACGTCTGTTCATCGAGTTCGCGCTGACGCTTGCCGGGGCGGTGCTGGTGTCCGGCTTCGTGGCGCTCACGCTGACGCCGATGATGTGCTCGCTGCTGCTCAAGCACGAGCCGAAGCACTCGCGTCTCTACGACATGGTCGAATCCGGACTCGTCGGCATGACCCGGGGATACCGGAGGCTGCTGTCCTGGACGCTGCGCCATCGCTGGTTCGTCGTCCTCGCCTGGCTGGCCGTCGGCGCCCAGGGCGCCTGGTTCTTCAACGCGCTCAAGGCGGAGCTCTCGCCCACCGAGGATCGCGGCGTCGTGTTCGGGATCGTCTCGGCGCCCCAAGGCTCGACGCCGCAGTACACGAGCGACGTCGTCCGCCCGATCGAGGCTTTCTACGCGACCATCCCCGAGGCGGCGGCCTACACGGCGTTCTCCGGGTTCCCGACCGTCGTCGACGGCAACGCCATCCTGCGGCTGAAACCCTGGGAGGAGCGGACCAAGAAGCAGCAGCAGATCGCCGACGAGCTGAGGCCCAGGCTCGCGAGCATCCCGGGAGCGATCGCGTTCCCGATCAATCCGCCGTCGCTCGGCCAGTCGTTCCGCTCACAGCCGATCGACTACGTGATCATGGCGCAGGTGCCCTACGTGGAGCTGCAAAGGCTGGTCGAGCGGGTGTTGGACGCGGCGCGCAAGTCGCCGGCGCTGCAGAATCTGCAGACCGACCTGCGGCTCAACACGCCCGAGGTGCGCGTCACCATCAACCGCGACAAGCTCTCGGACGTCGCGGTCAACGTCGACACCGTGGGCCGCACGCTGGAGACGATGCTCGGCGGCCGGCAGGTGACGCGCTTCAAGCGCGACGGCGAGCAGTACGACGTGATCGTCCAGCTCGCGCCGATCGACCGCACGCGGCCGGCGGACATCAGCGAAACCTGGGTGCGCGGCCGCGGCAACGAAATGGTCCAGCTCGCCAACCTGGTCGACGTCAGGGAGGGCGTCGCGCCGCAATCGCTCAACCACTTCAACCGGCTGCGCGCCGTCAAGGTGACGGCCACGCTGACGCCCGGCTACACGGTCGACGACGGCTTGAAGGCGATGGACGCCGCGGCGAAGGCGGTGCTGCCGCCGACCGCGCAGACCGACGTCGACGGTCAGTCGCGCGAGTTCCGCAAGTCGGGCGGCGAGATCTACTTCACCTTCGTGCTGGCGCTGTTCTTCATCTACCTGGTGCTCGCCGGGCAGTTCGAGAGTTTCATCCACCCGTTCGTCATCATGCTGTCCGTGCCGTTGTCGATGACCGGCGCGCTCTTCACCTTGTGGCTCGCGGGGGGCACGCTCAACATCTACAGCCAGGTCGGCCTGGTGACGCTCGTGGGGCTCATCACCAAGCACGGCATCCTGATCGTCGAGTTCGCGAACCAGCTCCGCGAGCGGGGCGAGACCCTGTTCGACGCGGTCGTCGATTCGGCGACGTTGCGGCTGCGGCCGATCCTGATGACGACCGGTGCGATGGTGCTGGGGGCGATACCGCTCGCGCTGGCGCACGGCGCGGGCGCGGAGTCGCGCACGCAGATCGGCTGGGTGATCGTGGGCGGCATGTCGTTCGGCACGCTGCTCACCCTGTTCGTCGTCCCGACCGCCTACACGCTGCTCGCCGGGAAGGAGCGAGACACGCACGCGCCGGATGCGCTGGCGCCGCCGGTGCCCGCCCACGCCGGCGCGGCGGACTGACAACGCGACACACGGCGGGGCGCTGGGCGCCCGGCCTCACTTGTCCTAGAATCGCAATCCACCCGGCGTACCCTGCCAGGTCCGACTTCCCGGAGGAGAAATCATGACGCATTGCAGCAAGCGGCTGGTCCGCGCCCTCGTCGCCGCGGGTCTCCTGTCGACCTCGGCGCTCGCGCAGGCCCAGGTCGAGATCCAGTGGTGGCACTCGATGACCGGCGCGCTCGGCGATCGCGTCAATGACTTCGCCAAGGGCTTCAACGAATCGCAGAAGGGTTACAAGATCGTCCCCGTCTACAAGGGCGCCTACCCGGAGTCGATGGCCGCGGCGATCGCGGCGTTCCGCGCCGGCAGCGCGCCGCACATCCTGCAGGTGTTCGAGGTCGGCACCGCCACGATGATGTCGGCGAAGGGCGCGATCCGCCCGGTCGCCCAGGTCATGAAGGACGCCGGCGAGAAGTTCGATCCCAAGGCCTACCTGCCCGCGGTCGCCGGCTACTACACGACGCGCAAGGGGGAAATGCTCTCGTTCCCGTTCAACAGCTCGACGACGGTGTTCTATTACAACAAGGACGTGTTCCAGAAGGCGGGGATGGACCCGAACCGGGCTCCGGCGACCTGGCCCGAGGTGATGGCCGCGGCCGCACGGATCAAGGCGGCCGGCGCGTCGAACTGCGCCTACACCACCGGCTGGCCGTCCTGGGTCCACGTCGAGAACTTCAGCACGTGGCACGGCGTGCCGATCGGGACCCGGGAGAACGGCATGGCGGGCCTGGACACCGTCTTCCAGATCAACACGCCGCTGCACGTACGTCACTGGAACAACCTGCGGGAGTGGTCCAGGAAGGGCTATTTCACCTACGCCGGACGCCGCAGCGAGGCCGAGGCGAAGTTCTACAGCGGTGAATGCGCGATGCTGACCTCGTCGTCGGCCGCGCAGGCGAACATCAACCGCAACGCCAAGTTCAAGTACGGCGTGTCCTTCATCCCGTACTACGCCGACGTCGCCACCGCGCCGCAGAACTCGATCATCGGCGGCGCGTCGCTCTGGGTGATGGCGGGCAAGAAGAAGGAGGAGTACCGCGGCATCGCGAAGTTCTTCACCTATCTCTCGGAAGCGAATCGTCAGGCCGAGTGGCACCAGAAGACCGGCTACCTGCCGATCACGCTGGCCGCCTACGAGATCACCAAGAAGTCGGGGTACTACGACAAGAACCCTGGCACCGACGTGTCGGTCCGGCAGATGAACAACAAGCCGCCGACCCCGAGCTCGAAGGTCCTGCGCTTCGGCAGCTTCGTGCAGGTCCGCGACGTCTTCGAGGAGGAGATGGAGCAGATGCTCGCGGGCAAGAAGGACGCGAAGGCGGCGCTCGACGCCTCGGTCGCGCGCGGCAACGATCTCCTGCGCAAGTTCCAGAAGACCGCGAAGGAATGACCGGGAGCGGCCGGACGGGGACGCGACCCGCGCGCCCCCTGTCCGCCGTGCAGCCCGCCATGGCCGCAGGACGACGTCGACCGCGGCACGGTACCGGACCGGAAGCGCCGCGTTAGCTCGCCCCGATGGAAAAGCGCGTCGTCTTCCGCTCGTGGTGGCTGCCGTACGTCCTCGTCGCGCCGCAGCTCGCGATCACGATCGTCTTCTTCTTCTGGCCCGCCGGCCAGGCGGTCTGGCAGTCGCTGCTCGCGCAGGATCCGTTCGGGATCTCGGTCGAATTCGTCGGGCTCGAGAATTTCGCGAATCTGGTCGCCGACGAGCACTACCTCGCGTCGTTCCAGGTGACCGCGGTGTTCTCGCTGCTGGTCGCCGGCGTCGGCATGTCGGTCTCGCTGCTCCTCGCGGTCTTCGCCGATCGCGCGATCCGCGGCGCCGGGCTCTACAAGACGCTGATCATCTGGCCGTACGCGGTCGCGCCGGTCGTCGCGGCGATCCTGTGGCTGTTCCTGTTCAACCCGACGCTCGGCGTGGTCGCGCACTGGATGCGCGCGCTCGGGATGACCTGGGACCCGCTGCTCGACAGCGGCGACGCGCTCGCGCTGATCGTCATCGCCGCGACGTGGAAGCAGGTGAGCTACAATTTCCTGTTCTTCCTCGCGGGGCTCCAGTCGATCCCGAAGTCGCTGATCGAGGCGGCCGCGATCGACGGCGCGGGCCCGGGGCGCAGGTTCTGGACCATCGTCTTCCCGCTGCTGTCGCCGACGACCTTCTTCCTGCTCGTCGTCAACATCATCCATGCGTTCTTCGACACGTTCGCGATCGTCGACGCGGCGACCGGCGGCGGCCCCGGCCAGGCGACCGAGATCCTCGTCTACAAGGTCTACAAGGACGGCTTCAAGGCCCTCGACCTCGGCGGGTCGGCCGCGCAGTCGGTGATCCTGATGGCGATCGTGATCGCGCTCACGGTCGTGCAGTTCCGCTACATCGAGCGCAAGGTCCAGTACTGATCGCGCGGCGATGATCGAGAACCGTCCCGGCCTGACGCTGGTCACGCACGCGGTCCTCTGGGGCGGCGTCGCGGTCCTCGCGTTCCCGGTCTGGGTGACGTTCGTCGCATCGACGCTCACCGCCGAACAGGTGCTCGCCGCGCCGATGCCGCTCTTGCCGGGCGGCCGGTTCTTCGAGAACTACGTGGAGGTCCTGCTGCACGGCGCCGGGAATTCCGAGGCACCGGCCTGGCGGATGATGGTCAACAGCTTCGTCACGGCGATGGTGATCGCGATCGGGAAGATCGCGATCTCGCTGCTCTCCGCCTTCGCGATCGTCTATTTCAAGTTCCCGTTCCGGATGTTCTTCTTCTGGATGATCTTCGTCACGCTGATGCTGCCGGTCGAGGTCCGCATCCTGCCCACGTACAAGGTCGTCTCGGATCTCGCGCTGCTCGACAGCTACACGGGGCTCACGCTGCCGCTGATCGCGTCGGCGACCGCGACGTTCCTGTTCCGCCAGTTCTTCCTCACGATCCCCGACGAGCTCGCCGAGGCGGCGCGGGTCGACGGCGCCGGGCCGATGCGTTTCTTCTGGGACGTCGTCGTGCCGATGTCGCGGACCAGCGTGGCGGCGCTGTTCGTCATCCAGTTCATCTACGGCTGGAACCAGTACCTGTGGCCGCTGCTGGTGACGACGCAGGAGAGCTATTACACCGTCGCGATCGGCATCAAGCGGATGATCGCCGGCGGCGGCGACGCGGCGACCGAATGGCATCTGGTGATGGCCACGGCGATGCTCGCCATGGTCCCCCCGGCGCTGGTCGTCATCCTGATGCAGAAGTGGTTCGTCAAAGGTCTGGTCGACACCGAGAAATAGCGATGGCCAAGGTCGAGTTCCGCAACGTCCGCAAGAGCTACGGCGCGCTCCAGGTGATCCACGGCGTCGACGCGAGCGTCGCCGACGGCGAGTTCATCGTCATCGTCGGTCCGTCGGGATGCGGCAAGTCGACGCTGCTCAGGATGGTCGCGGGGCTGGAGGCGATCACCGAGGGCGAGATCGCGATCGGCGACCGGGTCGTCAACGCGCTGGAGCCCAAGGACCGCGACATCGCGATGGTGTTCCAGAACTACGCGCTCTATCCGCACATGAGCGTGTACGACAACATGGCCTACGGCCTGAAGATCCGCGGCATGTCGAAGACCGACATCGACGAGAGGGTCAAGCGCGCCGCGGGCATCCTGGAGCTCGGCCCGCTGCTCGACCGCCGGCCGCGGCAGCTCTCGGGCGGACAGCGCCAGCGCGTCGCGATGGGGCGGGCGATCGTGCGCGAGCCGAAGGTCTTCCTGTTCGACGAGCCGCTGTCCAACCTCGATGCGAAGCTGCGCGTGCAGATGCGCTTCGAGATCCAGAAACTCCACAGGCAACTGGGTACGACCGCGTTGTACGTGACGCACGACCAGGTCGAGGCGATGACGCTTGCCCATCGAATGATCGTGATGAACGCCGGGCGCGCCGAGCAGGTCGGCACGCCGATGGAGGTCTACGACGATCCGGCGACGCGTTTCGTCGCCGGGTTCATCGGGTCGCCGTCGATGAACTTCCTGTCGGGCAAGGGGGCCGGCACCGGCCGGGTCGCGCTCGCGCACGGCGGCATCGTCCGGCACGCGAACGGGCAGGTGGACACCGGGCGCGACGTCGTCGTCGGCATCCGGCCCGAGCATCTGGTCGAATGCGGCGCGCCGGACGCGATGTTCTCGGCCGTGGTCGAGCTGGTCGAGCAGCTCGGGGCCGACACGCTCGTCCACCTGCGTCACGGCGAGGACGCGGCGGTCGTGCGCCAGCCCCACAGCCGGCAACGCGAGGCCGGGACGACGATGCACGTCACCGCCGATCCCGCGCGTGTCTACCTGTTCGACGCGGGCAGCGGGGCGCGCATCCGATGAGCCGCGCCAGAGCGCTGCCGCCCTGGCCGTATCCGCCGCGCGTCGCGCATCGCGGGGCGGGCAGGCTCGCCCCGGAGAACACGCTGGCCGCGCTGCGCCTGGGCCATGCCCACGGCTACCGGATGGCCGAGATCGACGTGAAACTCTCGGCCGACGGTGTCGCGTTCCTGCTGCACGACGCGACGCTCGACCGCACGACCGACGGCCGCGGTCGGGCCGACGCGCTCGCCTGGCGCGAACTCGCGCGGCTCGACGCCGGGAGCCGGCATTCGCCGGCCTGGGCCGGGGAGCCGCTGCCGACGCTCGCGGCGGTCGCGCGCTGGTGCCGCGCCAACGACGTCGCGCTCAACATCGAGATCAAGCCGACGCCGGGGCGCGAGCGCGAGACCGGCGCCGCGGTCGCGATCGACGCGGCGGCACTGTGGAAGGGCAGCGATGTGCCGCCGCTCCTGTCGTCGTTCTCGGCGGTCGCGCTGGAGGCCGCGCTCGAGGCGGCGGCGGCGCTGCCGCGCGCGGGGCTCACCGAGACGCTGCCTGCCGACTGGCGCGAGCGCTGCCGGGCGCTCGGCTGCATCGCCCTCGACGCGAAGCACACGCTGCTGACCGAGGAGGTCGTCGGAACGGCGCACGGTTCGGGCCTGCGCGTGGCCGCCTGGACGGTCAACGACGCCGCGCGCGTGACGGCCCTCGCGTCGTGGGGCGTCGACGCGATCATCACCGACGCGGTCGACGCGATACCGGCCACGCCGCCGCGGCTGTCTTAGCGGGGCCGGGAACGCGGTACCGTCCGGCGCGGCGAGCGCCTACGCCGCCGCGACCGAGCCCCGCCGGATCGCGCGCTCGTCGATCGGCAGGTTGAGCAGGCCCGCGACCACGCCCAGCGCGATCGAGATCCACCAGACCACGTCGTAGCCGCCGGTCCGGTCGTACAGGTAGCCGCCCAGCCACGCGCCGAGGAAGCTGCCGATCTGGTGGCTGAAGAACGCGAAGCCCGCGAGCATGGCGAGGTAGCGGGTGCCGAACACGCCGGCGACGATCGCGTTGGTCGGCGGCACCGTCGACAGCCACAGGAGTCCCAGCGACACCGCGAACGCGTAGACGGTCGCCTCGGTCATCGGCAGCCACAGGAACAGCACGATGACCACCGACCGGCCGACGTAGATGGCCGACAGGATCCAGCGCTTGGGCATGTGGCCGCCGAGCCAGCCGGTCAGGTAGGTGCCGACGATGTTGAACAGGCCGACCAGCATCAGCGCGGTCACGGCGACATGCGGCTGGAAACCGCGGTCGGCGAGGAACGCCGGCAGGTGGACGCCGACGAAGACGACCTGGAATCCGCAGACGAAGAACCCCAGCGTCAGCAGCAGGTAGCCGCGATGGCGGAGCGCTTCGGCCATCGCCTCCTTCGCCGATTGCTGGAAGAGATGACCGGCGGCGTGATCGCGGTTCTCGACCATGCCGATCGCGAGCGGCGCGAGGATCACGGCGATCGCGCCCATCGCGAGCAGCGCGCCGTGCCAGCCCAGGTTCGTCAGCAGCCACTGGGTCATCGGCAGCATCGCGAACTGGCCGAACGAGCCGATGGCGGCCGAGATGCCGAGCGCCATGCTGCGCTTCTCCGGCGGATAGCGCCGGCCGATCGCGCCCTGCACGACCGCGAACGTGACGCCGGAGAGCCCCATGCCGATCAGCACGCCGGCGGCGAGCACGAAGAACCAGGGGGCTATCGGATAGGCCATGAGCACGAGGCCGGCGATGTAGAGCAGCGCGCCGCCGGCGACGACCCGACCGGCGCCGTGCTTGTCGGCGAGCATGCCCGCGAACGGCTGCGACGCGCCCCAGACGAGGTTCTGCACGGCGAGGGCCAGCGCGAAGGTCTCGCGGCCCCAGTGCAGGTCCGAGGTCATCGGCTGCAGGAACAGGCCGAAGCCGTGGCGCAGGCCCATGCCGATCATGAGGACGAGCCCGCCGCAGACGAGGACCAGCGACGGTGTGCGCCAGCCGGCGCGGTGATTCGGATTCACGGGGTGCCTTTCGGGGCGCGCGCTCGCGCGCCCGGGTGCAGGGTTTCCAGGTCGGCGAGGACCGCGATCAGGTTGTCGAAGCGATCACGGCCCAGGCGCTGCGCGACCTCGGCCTGGGCGCGACGCCAGAGCTGCTCGGCGCCGGCGAGCGCCGCCCGACCCGCCGGCGTGATCGAGACTACCCGTGTGCGCGCGTCGCTGCCCGGAGCGACGCCCGCGTAGCCCCGCTCGACCAGCGGATCGAGCGTGCGGGCGAGCGCGGTGCGGTCGAGGAGGTGGGCATGCGCGAGGTCGGTCATCCGCACGGTGCCCTCGCGCACGAGCGTGCGCAGCAGCGAATATTGCGTCACCCGCAGCCCGCTGTCCGCCATCGCGTCGTCGTAGAGCTGGGTGAGCGCCCGCGACGCGCGTCGCAGCCGCCCGCAGGCGCAGGGTCCGGGGGTCTCGGGGACGTCGGGGCGGGTCGCGGGCATCGGCAGGATGGCGCGCCATGCCGGCCGGCCGCGGTGGCGGCGCGGGTCGCGCGGGTCGCGGATCGGATCCGGGGGGCGGTGTGGCCGATGATAACGTGCATATGCACGTAAATCAACCGGCGCACGGAGATCGACCATCGGGCCGGCCGGGCGGAGTCCGCCGGGACCCCGCCGGCCGTTCGACGACGCAGCGGTCTATGCCGGCTCGACCCAGGCGCGGCTGCGCGCGACCGCCTTGTTCCAGCCTTCGCGGATGCGGTCGACCTCGGCGCGCGGCATCATCGGCTCGAACGTCCGGTCGACCTGCCAGTTCGACTCGACTTCCGCGAGGTCCTTCCAGTAGCCGACCGCGAGTCCGGCGAGGTAGGCCGCGCCCAGCGCGGTGGTCTCGAGCACCTTCGGGCGGACGACCGGGACGCCCAGCACGTCGGCCTGGAACTGCATCAGCAGGTTGTTGGCGGCCGCGCCGCCGTCGACCCGCAGGCCGGATAGGGAGATTCCGGCGTCCTTCTGCATGGCCGCGAGCACGTCGAGGCTCTGCAGTGCGATCGACTCGATCGCGGCCCGGGCGAGGTGCGCGCCGGAGGAGCCGCGCGTCAGCCCGAACACCGCGCCGCGCGCGTAGGCGTCCCAGTGCGGCGCCCCCAGTCCCGCGAACGCCGGTACCAGATACACGCCGCCGTTGTCGGGCACGCTCGATGCGAGCGGCTCGACCTCCGCGGCGCTGCGGATGATCCCGAGCCCGTCGCGCAGCCACTGCACGACCGCGCCGCCGATGAACACCGAGCCCTCGAGCGCGTAGTCGGTGCGCCCCTCGCGTGTCCATGCGACCGTCGTGAGCAGGTTGTTGGCGGACGCGACCGCGCGGGGGCCGGTGTTGAGCAGCAGGAAACATCCGGTGCCGTAGGTGTTCTTCGCCAGCCCGCTGCGGTGGCAGGCCTGCCCGAACAGCGCGGCCTGCTGGTCGCCGGCGATGCCCCCGATCGGTACCTGCACGCCGTCGACCGCCGCGGTCGCGCACACGCCCGAAGACGGCACGACGCGCGGCAGGACCGCGCGCGGCACGTCCAGGATCCGGCACAGCTCGTCGTCCCAGTCGCCGCGGTGGATGTCGTAGAGCAGCGTACGGCTCGCGTTCGACGGATCGGTGAGGTGTTCGCGTCCGCCGGTCAGCTTCCAGACGAGCCAGCTGTCGATCGTTCCGAACGCGAGTTCGCCGCGCAGCGCGCGCGCGCGCGCCCCGGGCACGTGGTCGAGCAGCCACCGGAGCTTGGTCCCGGAGAAGTAGGCGTCGAGCACGAGTCCGGTCCGGTTCGCGAACTGGGCGGCGAGCCCGGCCGCGCGCAGCTCGTCGCACATCGGCGCGGTGCGCCGGTCCTGCCAGACGATCGCCGGGGCGACCGGCCGGCCGGTGGCGCGATCCCACAGGACGGTGGTCTCGCGCTGGGTGGTGATGCCGATCGCCGCCAGATCGCGCGCGGCGATTCCGGCCCTGGCCATCGCCTGGTTCAGGACGCCGGACTGCGTCGCCCAGATTTCGTCCGCGTCGTGCTCGACCCAACCCGGTTGGGGGAAGATCTGCCGGAACTCCTGCTGGGCGGCCGCCCGGACCGCGCCGGACCGGTCGAAGACGATCGCGCGCGAACTGGTCGTGCCCTGGTCCAGGGCGATCACATAGGGCATCGGGGTCTCCGGTTGCGGCGATCGTGCGCCGCATCGTAAAATATTGGTTTTTCGGCCTATTGTAGCCAGTAGCCACCCGCCCCCGGCCGGCGTCCCGTATGCCGCACCGGGCCGGCCGCGCGGGGCCCGGCTCGCCAACTCGTTCCGATGCCCCTATCGCCGGCTGCCTCCCGCGAACGCCTGCACACCCGCTCGGTGGTCTGCGAGGGCTTCCGCCGCTCAGACGGGCTCTTCGACCTCGAAGCGCGCCTGGTCGACGTCAAGGATCAGCCCTACACGCTGTCGACCGGCACCTGGGCGCCCGGTGAACCGATCCACGACCTGTGGATACGCGTCACCATCGACCGGCGCTACGAGATCCACGCGGTGGCCGCGAGTGTCGAGGCCTTCCCCTACCCGGACGGGTGCGCCCGGATCGGGCCCGATTACGGCAAGCTCGTCGGTGCGAACCTGGTCGACGGGTTCCGCAAGACCGTGCAGGAGCGCCTGGGCGGGGTGCGCGGTTGCACCCACCTCACCGAACTCGTGCTGTTCCTGCCGACGGCCGCCATCCAGACGTTCGCGACCTTCGTGCCCGAGATCAGCGGTGAGGAGAAGCCCTTCCAGCTCGACCGCTGCCACGCGCTCGAGACGCAATCGCCGACGGTGCGCCGCTACTACCCCCGCTGGTACCGGGGGGCGGCCTAGCAGGCCCGGGGACGGTTCCGGCCGCCGGTGGGACCCTTGCGGTCCCGACGCCGCCCGGATCCCCGATCGCCCCGCCACCCGTCACCCGGGATTTCGAAACTCCTTCCAGACCCGCATCCGCGCAACGCCCCAGGACGACCCCGAGGAAAACGACGTGAAAATCCACGAATACCAGGGCAAGGAGATCTTCCGGCGCTACGGCATGGCCGTCCCGCGGGGCGTGCCGGCGTTCAGCGTCGACGAGGCGGTGCGCGCCGCGAAGTCGCTCGGCGGATCGGTCTGGGTCGTCAAGGCGCAGATCCACGCCGGCGGCCGCGGCAAGGGCGGCGGCGTCAAGCTCGCGCGCTCGATCGACGAGGTCCGCTCGCTCGCCTCCGAGATCCTCGGCATGCAGTTGAAGACCCACCAGACCGGGCCGGCCGGCCAGAAGGTGCGCCGGCTGCTGGTCGAGGAGGGTGCCGACATCAGGAAGGAGCTCTACGTCGGCATGGTCGTCGACCGCGCCACGCAGCGCGTCGCGCTGATGGCGAGCTCCGAGGGCGGCATGGACAGCGAGCATGTCGCTGCGACCACCCCCGACAAGATCCACACGGTGTTCG
>JADZDA010000096.1 GCA_020851255.1 Burkholderiales bacterium
CCGCCAGACGGCGGTATCCGGGTGAAATTCGAGTCTGACCCCAATTAACCAATTAACCAGAAATTCGAGCCTGACCCCAATTGCCCCGATCACGCGGAAAGCGTCACCGCGCGCGGAAGGTCTGCGCGTAGCGCGCGAGCGCGGGATTGGGCTTCGCGTAGGCCTCGTAGGAGGCAGGCATCGCGCTCGCCAGCGCCGCCAGCCGGTCGGACGGCGACGGGTGGGTGGCGAGGAACAGCGCCATGCCCGAATCGTCCTGCGGCAGCGACGAGAGCATCTGCAGGACCGCCGGCAGGCCGTAGGGCTCGTAGCCGGCGCGCGCGGCGATGACCACGCCCAGCCGGTCGGCCTCCATCTCGTCCTCGCGCGAGAGTCCGCGCACGAAGCCTTCGAGCCCGACCCGCGCGACCGCGCGGGCCGCCTCGCCGGTGAGCCCACCGCCGCGCAGCGACGCGAGGTCGAGCACGAGGCCCTTCGACGCCTGCTTGCGGATGTCGTTCAGGTGGTGCTTGAGCGCGACATGCGCGATCTCGTGGGCGAGCACGCCGGCGAGCTCGCTCTCGCTCTTCATCCGGTTCACGAGCCCGCGCGTGACGAAGACGTTGCCGCCGGGCGTGGCGAACGCGTTGACCGACGCGGTCTCGAGGATGCCGAATTTCCACGGCAGGTCCGGCCGGCCCGAATGCAGCGCGAGCCAGCGGCCGACGTTGTTGACGTAGCGCTCCTGTGCGACGTTGCGCGATACCGGCACGGCACCCAGGAGGCCGGCCGCGATGTTGCGGCCCATGCCGATCTCCTCGGCCTCGGTCGGCTCGCGCATCGCCTCGGCCGCGTTCATCGTCGCGCCGGCCGCGGCTCCCAAGTTGATGCCGCCGATCGAGAAGCCGCCGAGCACGCCGCGCACGACATCCTTGGTCGCGGGCGATGCCGCGGTCGACGGCGCCGGCGCGGGTTCGGCCGCCGGCGTCGACTTCGCCGCCGGCGCGCCGGTCGCCGGCTTCGGTGCATCGGGTGTCGCGCAGCCGGCGGGGACGAGCGCCGCGGCGGTGATCGCGGCGGCCAGGAGCCACGGCCGGGCGCCCGAATTCGGCGCATCGACGCGGCGCGCGCGCGCGCGCGGTGCGTCCATCGGGGTCATCGCATTCATCGCGTCCCCCCGATCGGGTCGACGGCGCGCGTCTGGAGGTTGCCGGACTTCGCGAACGCCTGCGCCTGCGACTTCGACGCCGCATGGCTCTCGAACGCCGCCAGTTCCTGCGCGCTGGGTTGCGCCGCCTTGAGCATGTCGGCGTCGAGGCCGCGCACGCCGGTGGTCACCGACGCGCCGCGCGTGCCGCTCGCGAGGCCCAGCGTCTGCGCGATGCCCGATCCGCCGCCGCCCTTGCCCGCCGCGGCCGGCGCCTTGACGTCGAAGAGCTTCGCCCAGCCGGTCGCGTTGCCGGCCTTCAATTGCACCCACGCGCCTTCGCGACGTAAAACGTCGACGGTGACGCCCTCCGGCACCGGCCCGGCGCTCTTCGCATCCGCCGCCGGCGCCTGCCTGAGTTCGATCGCGCGGACGGTGACCGCCGGCTCGGCGGCGGCCACGCCCGCGATCAGGAGCGCGGCCAGCGCCGCACCCGCCCATGTCCTCGCTCTCATCCTCGACGCTCCACCCGGAACAGTTCCACCGGCGCGGTCCGACCCTTGACCGAGACTTCGCCGATCGACGTGAAAGCGAATGGTATGCCAGCCCCGTCATCCGCCGCATCGCGAACATTCGCGGCGGCCGCGCGCGTGGTCGCGGCCACGAGGAGGGTCGCGCGGCCCTTGGTCTCGCCCTCGATCCGGCTCGCGAGGTTCACGGTGTCGCCGATCGCCGTGTATTCGAGCTTGCGCGGACTGCCGACGAAGCCGACGACCGCCGGCCCGGTCGCGATGCCGATCCCGATGCCGAGAGCCGGCGTTCCGGGCGGACGTTCGTCGTTGAAGGCGGCGAGCGTATCGGCCATGTCGAGCGCGCAGGCGACCGCGTGCGCGGCGTGGTCCGGGTCGTCGGTCGGCGCGTTCCAGAACGCCATGATCGCATCGCCGATGAACTTGTCGAGCGTGCCGCCGTGCCGGAACACGTTCTCGACCTGGCGCGCGAAGTAACGGTTGAGCAGCGCGACGACCTCCTCGGCCGGATTCCGCTCGGACAGCGTCGTGAAGCCGCGGATGTCGGAGAAGAGCACGGTGATCGGCCGTGTCTCGCCCTTGAAGTCCTCGGGCTTCACGCCGTCGGCGATCAGTCGCTTGACCACGCGCGGATCGAGGAAGCGGGCGAGCGTCCGCTCCCGCTCGCGCTTCGCGCGCTGCTCGGCCAGGAAAGCATCCACCGCGCCGCCGACGAAGAAGAGCCCCATCGCCGCCAGCGCGCCGCCGACCGGCACGGCGAGCGACGCCTGAACGAGCGCCGCGTAGGCGCCGCCGACGGCGAGCGCGCCCACGGCCACGAGCGCGCCGGCCGCCGCGAGCACGCGCCGGCGTGAGAGCGCGGCGGCCCCGAGCGCGATCGCGGCCAGCGAGAGCGCCGTTCCGGTCCACGGCGGCGCGGCGACGATCGCGCGGCCGTTCTTCAGGTTGTCGATCGCGGCGGCGAGCACCTCGACGCCCGGGTGCGCCGGATCGATCGGCGTCGGACGGAAGTCGCGCAGGTGCGTGGCGGTCGTGCCGATCAGCACGACCTTGCCGGCGAGTTCGCTCGCCGGGCGCCGGCGCTGCGCGCGGTCGAGCTCGTCGTAGAGGTCGACGAAGGCGATGCGCGGGTGCGCCAGCGCGCGCTCGGCCCAGGCGACGCCGAAGGTCTCGCCGGCCGGCGCCTTCCAGCCGAGGTCGCGGGCGAGGCGCGCCGCGAGCGAGGGGACGACCCAGCCGCCCGCGCGATGGACCGTCGCGTGACGCCGGCCGACGCCGTCGTCGTCGGCGAGGAAGTTGACGAATCCGGTGCGCCGCCACGCGGCGCGATCGACGGCGAACGGCACGAGCATCGGCGTGCGCGCGTCCGGGTCGGCGTCCGCGCCGCGCACGAGCGCGAGATCGACGGCGACGTCCGCGAGTCTCATGCCGTCCTCGCGACCGAGCGACTCCAGCAGCCGCAGCGGAAAGTAGACCGGCGTGCCGGCCCCGAGCGACTCGTTGAGGACACGGTCGTGCTCGGGTCGCTCCCGGTCCGGCTCGTAGAGCTCGATGTCGAGGACGACCGCCGTCGCGCGCTGCTTCGCGAGGTCGGCGATCAGTTCCCCGTAGACCGATCGCGGCCACGGGAACCGCCCGACCCGGTCGGCCATCGCGGCGAGCGAGCGGTCGTCGATGTCGACGATGACGATCGACGGGTCGGCCGGCCAGGCGTGCGCCGCGCGGCGGATCAGCGCGTCGCCGAGCGCGCGGTCGGCGCGGACCGAGATCCCGGGCCCAGCGTGCCGGTCGACGACCGCTGCGGCCGCGACGACGATGGCGATCGCGGCGAGCGAGCGCGACAGGAGCGGGGCCATCGGCCCATCCTAGCACCCGGGCCGACGCGGCGCGGGGAACCGCGTTCGCGGCGGATCAGCCGGACGTGGCGCGTCGCGGCGGTGCGCTCGGCGGCAGCACGGCGATCCCGATCGCCGCGATCGCCGCGATCGCGGCGGAGAGCCCGAGCAGGAAGTCGAACCCGTTCGCCTTGACGATCGGACCCAGCGCCCAGACCGCCGCGGCGCTGATGCCGAACGCGACCGCGAAACGGACGCCGGCGACGCGCGAGCGCATCCGGTCGTCGACGTAGCGGACGATGATCGCGTCGGTGAACGGGATCGCGCCGAAGATCAGCGCCTGGAACAGGATCGCCGCGAAGAAGAGCGCCCAGCCGTTCGCGTAGGCGGCGAGCGCGAAGACCGGGATCTGCAACGCCACGATCGCGAGGAACAGGCGCCTCAATTCCACGCGGTCGATCATCCGCCCGACCCAGAGCTGCGTGAACGCCGCGATCGCGTAGATCGCCGAGAGCAGCGCGCCGAGCGTCGCCGGATCGGTCGTGATCGCCGCGAACCGCTCGCGCAGCAGCTCGCCGTTGCCGTTGGTCGTGAAATTGAACAGCAGGCTGCCGCAGGTCGACGTCACCGTCAGGATCGCGAAGACGCGGACCAGCGTGCCGGGCGGCAGGTCGAGCTGCTTCGCCTTGCGCTTCGCCGGCGGGGCGTGTTCGCGCGGCGCGATGCGCCAGAACAGCACGCCGCAGGCGATCGAGATCACCGCGGGCACCACGAACGCGGTGCGCCAGCCGTAGTACTTGACCAGGAATCCGGTCGAGAGCGCGGCGACCGCGATGCCGAGGTTTCCGGCGAGGCCGTTGACGCCGATGACGCGACCGGGCCGGTCGGTAGCCTGCACCAGCATCGGTATGCCGACCGGGTGGTAGATCGACGCGAACGCGCCGACCAGCGTGAGCGCCAGCGCGAGCTGCCACGCCGACTGCGTGAGCGCGACCGCGATCGCCGAGACGCCGATGCCGAAGAAGAACACCAGCATCATCTCGCGCCGGCCCCAGTGGTCGCCCCAGCGGCCGGCCGGCAGCGATCCCAGCCCGAACAGCAGGAACGCGCCGGTCGCGTAGGGCATCAGGTCCTCCCAGCGTCCGAAGCCGAAGTCGACGGCGATCGCGCCGACGGCGGTCGCGAAGACCAGGAGCATCAGGTGGTCGATCGCGTGCGCGACGTTGAGGAGCAGCGCGACCGCGCCCGAGTGGCTCGCCGGCGCCTCGGAGGTGTCCGCGGCGACGGCGGCCGGCGCAGCGGCGGGGGGCGCGGGGGCGGCGTTGCGGGTCGAATCGGGCGGCATGTCGGGCGTTCCCCGGGGCCCGGGTGGGCAGCCGACACTGTACCCGCCGGGGGTCGGGACGGCGACGCGTGCGCACGCGATGGGCGGACGGCGTACCATACCCGCATTCGCGTGTCGGGATTCGGGGGCCCGGCGACCCGCCGGCGGGTCGGCCACGTGTCGCGGAGATCGACCAATGCGCATCCCGTTGGCATTGCGCCTGTTGGGGCGGCCGGAGACGTCTGCCGGACCCCCGTTCGACCTGCCGACGCGCAAGGCGCTCGCGCTCGTCGCGTACCTGGCCTGCGCCGGCGAGACGTCGCGATCGAGGCTCGCGGCGCTGCTGTGGGGCGACCAGACCGCCGTCGACGCGCGACGCAACCTGCGCCAGGAACTGCACCGGCTTCAGGCGACGCCCGCCGGCCCCTGGATCGACGCGCGCGGCGACCTGCTCGCGCTGCGGGCGGGCGCGAACAGCGATGTCGCCGAGTTCCGGGTGGCCGTGGCGCGCGCGGACGACGCCGGCGCGCTCGCGCTCTGGCGCGGCCCGTTGCTCGACGGCGTCGAGCTGCGCGGTGCCGCGGAGTTCGACGCCTGGCTCGCCACGGAGCGCGAAGCGCTGGCCCGAGCGCGGCGTGTCGCCATGTCGCGGTCGATCACGCGCCGGGAAGCCGCCGGCGATGTCGCCGGCGCGCTCGCGTACGCGCGCGAGCTCGCCGACGAGGAACCGCTGCAGGAGGCGAACCACCGGACGGCGATGCGGCTCTTCTTCGTCTCCGGCGACCGGGCGGGGGCGCTCGCGCAGTACGAACGCTGCCGGGCGGTCCTGCGCGACGAGCTCGGGCTGGAACCGATGCCCGAGACGGTCGAGCTCGCCCGCCGGATCCGCGCGAACGCCGGTCGCACCGCCGCAGCGGACGCCGGCGAGCCGGTCGCCGAATTGACGGCGCCGCTGATCGGGCGCGAAGCTGCGTGGGCGAAGCTCGAATCGGCCGGCCGGCGGCTGGCGCTGATCCTGGGGGACGCCGGCATCGGCAAGAGCCGGCTCGCCGTCGAGTTCGCTACAGCGAAGGGGCGGGTGCTGTCGCTCAAGGGTCACGAGATCTCGCGCGACACGCCGTTCTACCCGGTGACCGACGCGCTCCTTGGCGCCTGGCGCGACGACCCACGCTGGTTCGAGCTGCTCGACCCGGTCTGGCGGGTCGAGATCGCGCGCGTGGTGCCCGCGCTGGCCGGCGACGAGACCGTCGCCGAACCGGCCTCGCCGGAGGCGCGCGGGCGCCTGCTCGAGGCGCTCTGCGCGGCGCTGCTCACCGTCGCCGGCGACGGATCGATCGTGTTCGACGACCTGCACTGGTTCGACGCGTCGAGCGCGGAGCTCGTCGCCCATGTCGTGCGGCGTGCGCACCGCGCGCACCTGCTCGCGACGGCGCGCCACGACGCCCTCGAGAGCGCGCCGGCGGCGCGTCTCGCCCTCGACGCGATCGAGCGCGACGGCCGCCTGCTCCGGATTCCGATCGCACCGCTCGACGAGCCCGGGGTGCTCACGCTGGTGCGCGCGATGTCCGGCAGCCGCGGCGCGACCGTGTTCTCGCGCCGGCTGTACGCCGCGACCGCCGGCAATCCGCTGTTCATCCTCGAATCGCTGCGCGACCTCTTCGCCGCCGGCGTGCTCTGGCGCGACGGCGACACCTGGTCGACGCCCTACGACGAGGACACCGAGGACTATCGCGAACTGCCGATTCCCGCGAGCGTGCGCGACGCGGTCCTGCGGCGCGTCGATCGGCTGGGACCGGGGCCGCGGCGGCTGCTCGAGGCCGCGAGTCTCGCCGGCGACGGATTCGCGCCCGAGTGGGTCGGGCCCTCGTCGTCGCTCGCGGAGGACGAGCGGGTCGACGCGCTCGACCTGGCGACGCGCGCCGAGCTGATCGTGCCCGTCGGCGCGCGGTACCGATTCGCCCACGACCTCGTCCGTCGCGCGCTCGACGACGCGCTCGCTCCGCAGCGCCGGAGGCTCCTGCACCGGCGCCTCGCCGACGCGCTCGCCCGCGCCGGCGCGCCGCCCGCGCAGGTCGCGAGCCATCTCGAGTCGGGCGACCGGCCTGCCGAGGCCGTCGTTCACAGGATCCGCGCCGCGGAGGCGGCGTCGCGCGTGCACGCGCTCGGCGAGGCGGTCGCGCACTACGACGCTGCGATCGCCGACGGCGCCACGGGCGTCGAGGCGTTCCGGATCCACTCGGCGCGCGTCGACCTCTTCCGCAACCTGACCGACGACCGCCGTCGCGCCGAGGCGCTGTCGGCGATGGCCGCGACCGGCGCCGCCGCGGACGACGCCACGCTCGCGGCGGAGCTCTCGATCAAGCGCGCGGTCGACGCGTTCGAGCACGACCGGTACGACGAGGCGCTCGCGATCGCGACCGCGGCGCGGACCGATCTCGCCGGGCGCATCGACCGGGCGACCGACGCGAGTCTCCAGTTGGAGGCGGGGGCCGCGCTGCGGGCGCTGGGCCGCGTCGCCGATGCCGAGCGCGAGCTGGGCGCGGCGCGCGACCGGTTCGGCGGCGACGCGCCGCTCAAACGTGCGAACTGCGCCTACTGGCTGTGCCAGTGCGCGATCGACCGCGGCGATCTTTCCGCCGCGCGCGGCCACTGCGACGAAGTCCTCGACGTCACGGCGCGGGCCGGCTACCGGCGCGGACACGCGATGGCGCTGCACCTGCGCGCCGACCTCGCCTGGCGGGAAGGTGCGCGGGCGGAGGCCATCGCCGATCTCGAAGCGGCGATCGACGAGGCGCGCGCGATCGGCAGCGCGCAGCTACGCCGCGGTTTCATCGGCACGCTGGTCGAGCGGCTGACGGCGACCGGCGATGCCGCGGGCGCCGAGCGCTGGCGGGGCGAGGCCGAGGCGCGGGATCGCTGACCGACGCGACCGGCCATTTCGCAGGGCCGCGGACGTTCGCGGCGAGATCGGCGCAGGTCATCGAGTCGCAGCGGATGGTCTCGCGCACGCGTTCCGACGACCCGTGCAGCGGCACGAGCCCGGCGGCCCGCTGCGGTGCTACGAAGTCGCGGCCACGCGCGGGCAGACGCTCGAGTTGCGCAATCCGCGCTTCGCGGAGGTGTTCGACGCGTGCCGGCGTGCGATCCGGGAGGCGGCCGCCAGCCTGTAACGCCGTGGTAACGCCGCCGCGGATACCTTGCGCGCCATGTTCCTGTGCGAAAGCGGGGCAGGCGTGGAACCACGGCAGGAGGAGGCGCTCCGGGTCGCGATCGAGCGGCGCGACGGACGCTGGCATGCGGTGATGGAACGCCGCGGCGAGACGCGGGAGTTCGAGAGCCTGGACGAACTGATCCGGATGCTCGAACGGCTCGCCCTCGAGACTCCGCGCGTTCCCCGGGGCCTGCGGTGATCGCACGGATCTTCGTGGTCCTGGCGTGCGGCGTCCTCACCGGCGCGGCCGCGACCGATGCGGCCGGCGCAGCGACCGCGCGGGCGGCGCTCCCCCAGGTCGCCGCCGCCGCGAAAGCGTGGCAGTCCGACGCGGCCCTCACCCACGTGTCGACACTCGACGCGGCGAAGGACGGGAAGGCCCGATCCTGGCTCTACACCGTCTACAGCGCGAAGGCGAGGAAGAGCGCGATCGTCACCGCGCGCGACCTCGCCGTGCTGCTGGATCCGGTCGATCGCAACACGTCGACCGAACCTCTCCCGGACCACTGGATGGACAGCGACAAGGCGCTGGACGCCGCGCGGGCGGCCGGCCTCGCGCTGCCGGCGACCGGTGTCGGACTCGGCCTGACGACCTTCGGTGCCGGCCCGGCGAAGCGCGTGTTCTGGACAGTGACGGTGATGACCGACGCCGCGATCTCGTCGGTGACGCTCGATCCGGCGAGCGGCGCGCCGGTCAAGCGCGACGAGGTGAAGCTCAAGTGAGTGGCGCGCGCGCGTGGCGGGTCGGGGCTGGCGCGCTGTTCGCGGTCGTCGTCGCGATCGCGTCGGCGCAGACGATGTTGCCGAAGTCGGTCGACACGCCCGCGTTGACGATGACCGGAATCGGTGACCCGACCGCGCCGCCCGGGTCGGCGCGAAAGCCGTTGCCGGCGCTGGTGCCGACCGACGCGATGGCGATGACCGGGTTGGGTGACTCGATCGCGCCACCCGGGGCGACGCGAAAGCCGTTGCCGGCGCTGGTGCCGACCGACGCGATGGCGATGACCGGTGTCGGACCCGCGAATTGACCGAACGCCCGGCGGAGGAATCAACATGACCCTGTTGCGCTCGATTTCGGCAGTTCTGCTTTCCGGGTGCGCGAGCGCGGCGCTCGCAGGGCAGGTCGTCACGCTGCGCGTTCCGGTGACGCTGCACGGCCTGCACCCCGAGATCGCCAAGCTCGTCGTCGGCTGCTACATCACGCCGGCCGGAGCCTACAACCGCACGGAAGTACCGGTGGTCCAGCGCGCGTTCAACGGCACCGTTGAGGTCAAAGTGGAGGTGACCGACGCCCAATCGCAGTCGGCGACCGGGTACAAGTGCAAGCTCGCCCTCCACCCGGTCGCCGGAACCGGCTGGACGCCCGCGCAGGGCTCCAACGCACCGCCGCAGGCGCAGGCGAAGCCGGGATCCTGGTTCAAGGTGCACGTCGAAGGGCCGCTGCCGCCGGCCGGAAACGACGTCGTGGCGTCGCCGTCGACGCCGGTGATCGTCCCCGGAGCCCCGGTGCAGAAGAGCGGCTCGCCTGCGTGGGGCGCTCTGGGCGGCTCGCCGCCTTCCGCCGCTGGGCTGAACGCCTCCGGCGCGACGCGTTCCCGTGGCGCGATGTCGTCGAGTCTCCCGCCGCCGGGTAACTGATCATGCGGCTCGGATCTCTCGAACGTGCAACGGCCCTCGCGGCGGCGGCGCTCCTGTTCGCGACTTCGAGTGCACCTGCGCGCGCCGACACCTTCGACTCGATCCTCGCGATCCTCGTCACCGCCGGCGTCGTCGACCCGGCGGTCAAGGACGCCAGGCCGCTGATCGAATGCCTGGTCAAGCACGACGGCAACCCCGTTCCCTGCGTCGACGTGCAGGCGAAACTCGCGCAGGCGGCGCAGGCCGGCAAGGACGCGGCCGGGGAACAGGCGAAGGCGCAGGCGAAGGCGTTCGTGCCGGAAGATCCCGCGATCCAGGCCGCGGTCGCGATCATCGGCGCGGCGAACCGGCGCGACTGGCTCGACGTGCTGGAGCTGACCGGCACCGACCTCCTGTTCTCGATCGCCTGCAAGGCCGGGCTGTCGGTCGCCGGTCCGATGCAGGGTTTCATCTGCAATGGACCGTTCCAGGACGTCGCCAAGCTCGCCAAGCCGGTCGTCCGCGAGGTCCTCGTGGTGTTCGGCGACCCGCCACCCGACATCTGGCGGCTGATCACGCTGGTCGCGAATCTCGAACTCGCGTGCAAGATCACGCCGTCGTTCCCCGGCAAGGACGAAGCCTGCGGCACGCTCGCCAAGGCGCTCGCCGCGATCGGTGGTCTGTTCGTCGACGCCGCGAAGTACGGTGGCAAACTGGTCGTGTCCGGCGCCGACGCGGTCGAGAACTGGCTGTTCGGCGACGACAGCCACATGCCGTACGACCGCTACTACGCACTCTACTGGCTGCCGTGGCTGGAC
>JADZDA010000097.1 GCA_020851255.1 Burkholderiales bacterium
CTCGCGCCGCACACCGACCTCGTGCTCACGCGTCGCGGCTTCGAAGTCGCCGGCCGCCCCGACCGGGTCGCGACCTACGGCAGGATCGCCGTCGCGCTGCGCGGCGTCGCCGGCTACGCGTTTCCCCAGGGCGTCGAAGCCTGCCTCGAGGCGACGAGCCGGTTCCGCGTCGACTCGATGACCTACGCGAGCGCGTTCCACGTCTGCGAGGTCGAGGTCGACATCGTCACCGGCCTCGTGCACGTGCTCCGGTACGTCGCCGTCCAGGACAGCGGCACCGTGGTCAATCCTCTGGTCGCGCAGGGGCAGATCGTCGGCGGCATCGTCCACGGCATCGGCAACGCGCTGTTCGAGCGGATGGCCTACGACGAGAACGGCCAGCCGATCACGACGACCTTCGGCGACTACCTGCTGCCGACCTCGCCCGAGGTGCCCGACGTCGAAGTCGTGTTCCACGAGACGAAGTCGCCGTTGAATCCGATGGGCATGAAGGGCGTCGGCGAGGTCTCGATCATTCCGGTCACCGCGGCGATCGCGTCGGCGATCGACGACGCGCTCGCACCGATCGGCGTGCGCGTCCGCGAGGCGCCGATCTCGCCGGTGCGATTGCTCGAACTCATCGTCGAGGCGCAGTCGCGCGCGGACGGGTCGTCCGGCGCGCGCGCGGCGGGCACGACGGGCGGCGTCACCGGACCGCGGCCGGCGGTCATTCCGGCGGGAGGGTAGTCGTCGTGGACTCGCAGACGAGGGATTTCTATTCACCGACGCACGTGGTCTTCGGCTGGGGGGCGTCGGCCCGGACCGGTGCCGAGGCCCGGCGACTGGGCGGCAGGCGCGTGTTCGTCGTCACCGACCAGCGCGTGCATTCGGCGGGCCTCACCCGCGAACCGCTGAAATCGCTCGGGGACGCCGGCATCGAAGCGGTGATCTTCGACGATTGCGAGGTCGATCCGTCGACCGCGACGGTCGAGCGGGCGCTCGAGCGGTACCTCGCCGAAGGCTGCGATGTCATCGTCTGCATCGGCGGCGGATCGCCGATCTGCCTCGCGCGCGCGGTCGCGCTGCGCGCGTCGAACCCGACGCTGAGCCTGCGCGCGATGGAGGGCATGAACAAGTTCGCCGCGCCGCCGAAGCCGACGGTGCTGGTGACGACCACGACCGGCTCGGGCAGCGAGGTGTCGCCGGTGTTCATCATCACCGACCCCGAGCGGATGGTGAAGATGAACGTCGGCGGGCACGGCGCGCAGGCGACCGTATCGATCCTCGATCCGGCGATGCTGAAGTCGCTGCCGGCCGGACAGGTCATCGCGACCGGCATGGACGCGATCACGCACTCGCTCGAAGCCTTCCTGTCCAATCGCGCGTCGCTCATCACCGACGCGCTCGCGATCCGGTCGCTCGAGGTGCTGTGGAAGCACATCGGCCCGGCCGCGTACTCGGTGAACAACATGGAGAGCCGGGGCCAGATGCTGCTCGCGAGCATCGTCTCGGTCCAGGCGTCGGGCAGCGCGCGGTTGGGACTCGTTCACGCGACGTCGGACCAGATCTGCGCGTTCCACCATGTCTCGCACGGAATGAGCAACGCCCTGATGCTGCCGGTGGTCATGGAGTACAACCTGCCGGCGGCGCCCGACAAGTTCGTCGAGCTCGCGCGGGCGACCGGCGAGGACGTGCGCCACGAGGCCGACGCGCCCGAGGCGTTCCTCAAGGCGATCGCGCGCTTCTATCGGCGCATGGGGATCCCGACCCGGTTGCCCGACGTCGTCGATCCGGCGAGTTTCGACGACTGGGCCGACCGTACGCTGGACAACCCGCTCTACACGACGACGATCCGCCAGCCGGGCAAGGCGGAGATCGTCGAGCTGTACCGGCGCGCGAAGGCGGGCTGGTCGTGGCCGTAGGCGCGCGGGGGCGCGCGTTGTCCGCGGGACGCGGGCGCGCCGCTGACTGCCGGGAGCTGCGAAGACTGGCATCCACTCCCGGGCGGCGATGAACAAACTGCGGATCACGATCGCCGCGTGGGATTACGACCGGGTCCGGCCGATCATCGACGGGCGCGTTCCGGTCGAAGGCTGCGACGTCGACTTCCTCGTGCTCCCGCCCGAGCAATGTTTCCACCGGGCGTACCTCCACCGGGAGTTCGAGGTCTCGGAGATCGGTTTCTCCCCCTACCTGATCGCGTACTCGCGCGGGCTGCACCCGTACGTCGCGCTGCCGGTTTTCCTGTCGCGGATGTTCCGGCATTCGGCGATCTACGTGCGCACCGACCGGGGGATCCGGGGGCCGGAGGACCTGCGGGGCAAGCGGGTCGGCGTCGTCGAGTACCAGATGTCCGCGGTGATGTGGCCGCGCGGGATGTTCGCCGACGATCACGGCGTCGAGCCCGGCGACATCCTGTGGCGGCAGGGCGGGCTCGAGGTGCCCGGGCGCAAGGACAAGTTTCCGCTGAACCTGCCGGCCGGTTTTCCGCTGGAGCCGGTCCCTGAGGGACGAACGCTCTCGGCGATGATCGCCGATGGCTCGCTCGACGCGGTCATCGCGCCCCGGCCGCCGTCCTGTTACCGCGACGCGCGCGTGCCGGTCGCGCGGATGTACGAGGACTACGCGAGCGCCGAGCGCGAGTACCACCGGCGGACCGGGATCTTCCCGATCATGCACGCGCTCGGAGTGCGGCTCGACGTGCACGAGCGCCACCCGTGGCTCGCGGACGCTCTCGTGCGCGCGTTCACCGACGCGAAGCGGATCGCGATCGCCGACCTCTTCGAGCAGGACGCGCTGAAGGTGAGCCTTCCCTGGCTATCGTCGCACGCGCAGGAGACGCGTGCGCTGATGGGGGAGGATTTCTGGCCGTACGGCATCGAGCCCAATCGCCGCACGCTCGAGGTCATGACCCGCTATTCGTACGAGCAGGGGCTCGCCGTGCGCAAGCTCGACGTCGAGGAGATCTTCGCGCAGCCGGCGTAGTCGCGCAGCCACGCGTTTCCCCGGCGCGCCACCCGCGTCGCACGCGCGCGCGCAGCGGCCCGATTCAGTGGCGTGACAGCCAGTCGAGCAGCACCGGCGTGAACGCGTCGGCCCGCTCGATCGTGAAGAGATGGCGCGCTCCGGCGAACGCGTGCAGCCGCGCGCCCGGAATCGCGGATCTCGTGTATCGCGCGTCGTCGGCGGGCACGCCCGGGTCCTCGTCGGCGTAGGCAACGAGCGTCGGCACGCGGATCCTCGCCAGCAGCGAGGTGTGGTCCATGTCGCGGATCGCCATGCAGGCGCCGACGAAACCGTCGACCGGCGTGGCGAGCACGCCCCGGGCGACGGCTTCGACCGCGTCCGGGTGCGACGCGCGGTACGCCGGCGTGAACCAGCGGTCCAGCATCGTCGGCAGGAGCGGCGCGATGCCCTGCGACCGCGCGATGCGGATGCGCTCTTCCCACATCGACACCGGCGGCATGACGCTGCGCGACCCGACGAGCACGAGGCTCGCCAGCCGCGCTCCGTGATCCGCGCCCAGCGCCTGGCCGATCATCCCTCCGAGCGAACAGCCGACGAAATGCGCGCGGTCGATCGACAGCGCGTCGAGCAGCCCGACCGCGTCGCGCGCCAGATCGCCGACGTCGTACGGCGGTGGCGTGACCTCGGTGCGTCCGTGCCCGCGGTTGTCGTAGCGCAGCACGCGGTAGCGCCTGGCGAGCGCCGAAGCCTGCGCCTCCCACATGTCCAGCGTTCCGAGCAGCCCGTGGCAGAACACCACCACCGGCGCGTCGGCCGGGCCCTCCAGCGCGCAGTGCACGCGCAATCCGTTCGCCACGACGAAACGTCCGGACATCGATCCTCCGACACGGCGTCGGCGGTGTCGCGCGACATCGATCGAATCTGCTCGATGTCGTCGCGCCGCGACCCGGGAGGGCGAGCATATTCGAGCGGCAGGTCGGCGTACAGCGCGCCGGTCGCGGCAGGCGTCGGCGCCGGCTTCATGCCAGAATCCGCCGGATGCGCGACCGGGTCGGCCTCACGAAGGATCTGTGGCTCGCGCTCGCGCTGCTGTGGCTCGCCGGCAACGCGCTGCGGATCACGATCCTGTCGCTGCCGCCGGTGATCGCGCCGGTCCGCGATGAACTGGGATTGAGCGCGACCCAGATCGGCGTGCTGTCCGGCGTCGGGCCGGCGATGTTCGCGACGACCGCGATCGTCGGCTCGGTGATGGTCGCGCGGCTGGGGCTGAAGGCCGCGCTGATCGGCGGCCTGGCGATCGTGGTGCTCGGATCGGCGCTGCGTGGCTGGTCGGCCGGGTTCGTCTCGCTGCTGACGACGTCGATCGTGATGGCCGCCGGCGTGGCGATCATGCAGCCGGCGATGCCGACCGCGGTCCGGCGGTGGTTGCCGGACAGGGTCGGACTGGGCACGGCGGTCTACGGCAACGGGCTCCTGGTCGGCGAGTGCGTACCGGTGCTGTTCACGATCCCCTGGCTGCTGCCGCTCGTCGGAGGGAGCTGGCGCGCGTCGTTCGTCGCCTGGTCGGTGCCGATCGCGGCCATCGCCGTCGTGCTCGCGTTCTTCGCGCCGCGCGCCGCGCCGGCCTCACCGGCGACCGCGCCGCCGCCGCGGCGCTGGATGCCGGACTGGCACCACGGGCTGGTCTGGCGCCTGGGCGCGCTGATCGGCAGCATCAACGCGATCTACTTCGCGATCAACGGATTCCTGCCGGTCTATCTCGCCGGCGAAGGCCGCGCGGACCTGATCGCCGACGCGCTGGTGGCGCTGAACGTGGCCCAGCTCCCGGGTTCGGTGCTCCTGCTCGCGGTCGCGCATCGGCTAGAGGGCCGGTGGTGGCCGTTCGCCGCGGCGGGATTGCTCGCGCTCGCCGGCGTCGCGGGTCTCGTGCTGATGGTCGGCCCGTGGACGATCGTCTGGGCGTCGCTCGTCGGCGTTGCCGAGGGCGGCGCGCTGATCGTCGGCCTGATGCTTCCCGCGCTGCTGTGCCGGCCCGAGGATGTCGCGCGCACGTCCGCCGGCATGTTCACGCTGAGCTACGGCGGTGCGCTCGCCGTCGGCGTCCTGAGCGGCGTGGTCTGGGACGTGTCCGGACGGCCCGCGCTCGCGTTCGTCCCGATCGCCGCCTGCGCGATCGTGCTGACGGCGATGCCGATCGCGATGCGCGCGCGCGGGGAATTGCGGTAGCGCGTGCCGGTCGGATCGGCCCGCGGATTCGTCGATCGACAACCGGAGAATCTCCATGAAATCCCGCTCGAAGACCGTGTGGCTCGCTTTCGCGCTCGGTGTCGTCGCCACGACCGGGGCGCTCGCGCAGTCGTTCCCGACCAGGTCGATCCGCATGGTCGTTCCCTACTCGGCCGGCGGCGGACTCGACATGATGTGTCGGACGGTCGCCGAGCGGATGGCGCAGGCGGTCCGGCAGCCGGTGGTCGTCGACAACCGGGTCGGGGCGTCGGGGACGATCGGCACGGCGGCCGTCGCGAAGTCGGCGCCGGACGGCCATACGATCCACTGCGGCACGAACTCGGAGATCACGCTCGCGCCGTTCGTGCTGAAGGACGTGCCCTACGACGCGGAGCGGGAGCTCGTGCCGCTGACGATGGGCGTGCGGCAGGTGGTGCTGCTCGTCGCGCATCCTTCGCTCGACGCGCCGGATCTCAGGACGCTGCTCGAACGGACCCGCGCGCAGCGGGCCTCGTACGCGCATCTCGGCGTCGGGCACAGCTTCCATCTCGCGATGGCGATGCTGTCGGCCGAAGCGAACGCGCCGTTCGAAGGGGTCCCCTACAAGGGTGCCGCGAACAGCGTCACCGACGTGCTCGGCGGCCACATCAAGCTCGCGATGCTGAACCTCGCTCCGGTCCACCAGCACCTCCGCGATGGCCGACTGAAGGCGCTCGCGGTCTTCCAGCCGGAACGCAGCGCGGCCCTGCCCGACGTGCCGACCGTGCGCGAGATCGTCGGCGCGGATGTCCAGGCGCCGTCGTGGTTCGGCTTCTTCGCGCCGGCCGGGCTGCCCGCCGATGTCCGTGCACGCCTCGAGCAGGAGCTGCGCGCGGCGCTCGCCGATCCCGCGGTGCGCGCGAAGCTCGCGGGCGCGACCATGGAGGTGATGGGGATGGCGTCGGCCGAGTTCGCGGAGATCGTCCGGCGCGAACGCGCGTCGAACGAGGCGCTGGTGCGGCGGTTCGGCGTCCGGCCGGAATAGGCGCGAACGGCGGCACGGCGGCGAACGGGGGATTCGACCGACCGATCGGCCGGGCGAGGCGCCGGCGACGCGTGCGCTATCATCGCCGCTCTCGTCCGCATCCACCGATCGCCAACATGTCGGCCGTCCCCCGCTCGATCCTCACGCTCTCCTGCACCGACCGCCCCGGCATCGTCGGCGCGGTCGGCATGTTCCTGTCGCAATCCGGCTGCAACATCGTCGAGTCTTCGCAGTTCGGCGACGTCGACACCGGCCGCTTTTTCATGCGCGTCGTCTTCGAGCCGATCGCCGCGGACGCGACGCACGATCGCGTCGCCGCGGCGTTCGCGGAGATCGCGAACCGCTACGCGATGGACTGGCAGCTCCACGACGCGCGGGAGAAGCCGAAGGTGCTGATCCTCGTCTCGAAGCAGGACCATTGCCTGAACGACCTCCTCTACCGCACCAAGGTGGGGGCGTTGCCGATGGATCCGGTGGCGGTCGTGTCGAACCACCGCGACACCTACCAGCTCGCGGCGTCCCACAACGTGCCGTTCCACCATCTGCCGGTGACGCCGGCGACCAAGGCGCAGCAGGAGGCGAAGATCCACGCGCTGGTCGAGGAGACCGGCGCCGAGCTGATCGTGCTCGCGCGCTACATGCAGATCCTGTCCGACGACCTCTCCCGCAAGCTCGCCGGCCGCGCGATCAACATCCACCACGGCCTGCTGCCGAGCTTCAAGGGCGCCAGGCCGTACCATCAGGCGTACGACCGGGGCGTCAAGCTCATCGGCGCCACCGCGCATTACGTGACGAGCGATCTCGACGAGGGCCCGATCATCGACCAGGAGGTCGCGCGCGTCGATTACAACCTGCGCGCCGACGATCTGGTGACGCTCGGGCGCGACGTCGAGTGCCTGGCGCTCGCGCGCGCGGTCAAGGCGCAACTCGAGCGGCGGGTCTTCCTGAACGGCGTCAAGACCGTCGTGTTCCGGTAGCGTCGACCGGCGTCGGCGGCCCCCGTCGGGCGCGTGCCTGCCCCCAGACGTTGAACGCCAGCCCGGCGAAGACGAACAGCACGCCGGCGACCTGCAGCGCGTCCAGCCGCTCGCCCAGCAGCGCGACCGATGCGCCGATCCCGAAGACCGGCACGAGCAGCGAGAACGGCGCGATCAGCGCCGTCGGGTAGGTGTGGAGCAGGCGATTCCACGCCGCCCACGCGAACAGCGTCGCCGCCCACGCCATGAACGCGACGCTCGCCCACACGAGCCAGGACGCGGAGACGACCGCGTGGAAGGCCGCCGGGCCGCCTTCGAGCGCCCACGACACGGCGGCGAGCGGCAGCGGCGGCACGAGGCTCGACCAGACGACCAGCGAGAACGCGTCGACGTCGTGGTCCGCGCCGGCGCGCTTGGCGACGATGTTGCCCGCGGCCCAGGCCATCGCGGAGGCGATGACCGCGGCGAAGCCCAGGAGCGGCCCCGGGGCGCCGACGGCGATCTTGCCGCCGGCCAGCAGCGCGACGCCGGCGAACGCGATGCCCGCGCCGGCGGCGTTCCAGCGATGGAACCGCTCGCCTTCGAGCGCCACTGCCAGCGCGATCGTGAAGAACGCCTGCGTCTGGACGACCAGCGACGCCAGGCCGGCCGGCATGCCCAGGTGGACGCCGAGGAAGAGCAGCCCGAACTGGAACACGCCGATCGCGAGGCCGTAGCGGACCACGCCCGGCCAGGGCATGGCCGGCGGGCGGACGAACAGGAACGCCGGAACGGCGGCGACGCCGAAGCGCATCGCGGCGAGCGCGAACGGAGGTACCTCGTCCAACCCCCAGCGCATCGGCACGAACGAGAGACCCCAGACCGCGACGATGGCGAGCGCCAGCGCGAGGTGTGTGGGGGTCAGTCGATGGGCCAAGGCGGGTTCCGGGGCGGACGTCGGGATCGGCGGGGAGCGGGTCACCGGAGTGCGGGGTGTCCCGGAGTCCGGGCGAACGGAACGCTCGTTCCGATTCGACAGGTCCGTGGAACTTGCGTTCCAGGCTGGGCGGACGGACAATCGCCATCGTACCGCTTCCGCCGCGCCTCTCGCGTCCGCGGCGCCCCCTTCGATGCGCAACGCCACCCGATTCGCCGCCGGCCGCGACTTCGACGTCCTGTGTCTGGGCCGTTTCGCCGTCGACTTCTACGCGCAGCAGATCGGCGCGCGTCTCGAGGACGTCACGAGTTTCGCCAAGTACCTCGGCGGGTCGTCGGCGAACACCGCGTTCGGCTGCGCGCGGCTGGGGCTGCGCGCCGGACTCGTCTCGCGCGTCGGCGACGACCATCTCGGCCGGTTCCTGGTCGAGACGATCGCCCGCGAGGGCTGCGACACGAGCCACGTCAGCGTCGACCCGGCGCGGCTCACCGGAGCGGTCGTGCTCGGCATCAAGGACCGCGACACCTTCCCGCTCATCTTCCTGCGCGAGAACTGCGCGGACATGGCGATCGCCGACGAAGACGTCGAGGAATCGTACATCGCGCGGAGCCGCGCGCTGCTCATCACCGGCACCCACTTCTCCCGGCCGCACGTCGACCGGATCAGCCGGCTCGCGCTGGAGCGCGCCCGCCGCAACGACGTGCGCACGGTGCTCGACATCGACTACCGTCCGGTGCTCTGGGGCCTGACCGGCCGCGGCGACGGCGAGACCCGCTACGTCCGCTCGGACACGGTGACCGCGCACCTGCAGGGAATCCTGCCGCTGTTCGACCTGGTCATCGGCACGGCCGAGGAGTTCGCGATCGCGGGCGGCAGCGCGGACCTGATCACGTCGCTGCGCGCGATCCGCGCGGTCACGAACGCGACGCTGGTGATCAAGCGCGGCGCGATGGGCTGCACGGTCGTCGACGGCCCGGTGCCGCGCACGATCGACGAGGCGTTCCAGGGCAAGGGCGTCGAGGTCGAGGTGCTGAACGTCCTGGGCGCCGGCGACGCGTTCTCGTCCGGGTTCCTGTCCGGCTGGGTCCGCGGCGAGGATTACGACGCCTGCTCGCGCTACGCCAACGCCTGCGGGGCGATGGTCGTGTCCCGGCACGGCTGCGCGCCGGCGATGCCCACGCGCGCGGAACTCGATCACTTCCTCGCGCACGCGACCGCGATCACCCGGCCGGACCGCGACGCGACGCTCACGCGGCTGCATCGCGTGACCGCGCCGCGCATCGCGCGCGAGGACCTGGCGATCTTCGCGTTCGACCATCGCAATCCGTTCTTCGACCTCGCGCAGCAGACGGGTGCCGGCGAGGAGAGGCTGCCGCGGCTCAAGGCGCTGTGCGTCGAAGCGGTCGCGCGCACGTCGGCCGCGCTGGGCCTGGGCGCGAGCACCGGAGTCCTCTGCGACGACCGCTACGGGCAGGACGCGCTCAACGCCGCGACCGGACGAGGCTGGTGGATCGGACGGCCGGTCGAGTTGCCCGGTTCCAATCCGGTGGTCTTCGACCGCGGCCGCTCGGTCGGCACGACGCTCGTGTCGTGGCCGGCCGAGCATGTCGTCAAGTGCCTGGTCTACTACCATCCGGACGACCCGATCGAGCATCGGCTGGAGAACGAGGCGCAGATCCTCGCGCTCGCCCAGGCGACGCTGGCCACGGGCCACGAACTGCTGCTCGAGATCATCCCGCCGAAGGGGCGCCCGCGCGGGCCGGACACGGTCTACCGGGCGCTGAAGCGGCTGTACAACCTGGGCGTGCGGCCCGAGTGGTGGAAACTCGAGTCGATGACCGCGGCGCAGTGGAAGGCGGTCGACGCGCTGATCGCCGAACGCGACCCGCACTGCCGCGGCGTGCTGTTGCTGGGACTGGCCGCCGATGTCCCGACACTCGCGCGCGGATTCCGCGAGGCGAGGTCGAGCCGGACCTGCCGGGGCTTCGCGGTCGGCCGGACGATCTTCCAGGCACCGTCGCGCGCGTGGCTCGCCGGCGCGATCGACGACGCGGAGCTCGTGGCGCGACTGGGCGCGACCTACGAAGCGCTGATCGCGGCGTGGCGCGACGCACGGGCACGGAAGGGGGCGCGGTGAACCCGGGGGAGGGGGATACATGAACCGCGCCACCGTCCGGCTGACCGCCGCGCAGGCGCTGGTGCGCTGGATGGCGGCGCTGCGCACCGAATCCGGAGAACGGCTCTTCGGCGGGGTCTGGGCGATCTTCGGCCACGGCAACGTCGCCGGCATCGGCGAGGCGCTCCACGCGCACCGCGACGACCTGCCCACCTACCGCGCGCACAACGAGCAGGCGATGGCGCACGCGGCGATCGCGTACGCCAAGGCGCACCTGCGGCGACGGATGATGGCGTGCACGACCTCGATCGGCCCGGGCGCGACCAATCTCGTCACCGCGGCCGCGCTCGCGCACGTCAACCGCCTGCCGGTGCTGCTGCTGCCCGGCGACGTGTTCGTCTCGCGAGCGCCCGATCCGGTGCTCCAGCAGGTCGAGGATTTCCACGACGGCACCGTGTCGGCGAACGACTGCTTCCGCCCGGTGTCGCGCTACTTCGACCGCATCGTGCGACCCGACCAGTTGCTCGCGGCGTTGCCCCGCGCGTTGCACGTCCTCACCGACGCCGCGCTGTGCGGGCCGGTGACGATCGCGATGCCGCAGGACGTCCAGACGATGGCCTTCGACTGGCCGGTCGAGTTCTTCGCGCCGGCACCGGTGCGTTTCGCCGCGCCGGCGCCGCTAAACGAGGAGATCGCGCTGGCCGCGCAGGCGCTCGCGCGCGCTCGCCGTCCGATGATCGTCGCCGGTGGCGGCGTGCTCTACTCGCTCGCGTCCGATTCGCTGGCCCGCTTCGCGGCCGCGCACGATGTCCCGGTCGCGGAGACCCAGGCGGGCAAGGGCGCGATCGCCTGGGACCACCCACTGCAACTCGGCGCGGTCGGCGTGACCGGTTCGCCCGCCGCCAACGCGATCGCGAAGGACGCCGATTGCGTCATCGCGGTCGGCACGCGCTTGCAGGACTTCACCACCGGGTCCCATTCGCTGTTCGGCGATGCGGCGCTGGTGTCGGTCAACGTCAACGCGTTCGACGCGCTCAAGGCGCGCGCGGTGGCGGTGCGGTCCGACGCGCGGCGCGGCCTCGACGCGTTGTCGGCCGCGCTCGCCGGCTGGCGCGCCGACGCGGGCTGGCGCCAGAAGGCCGTCGCCGAAGCCCGGCGCTGGCGCGACGAGGTCGCGCGCATCACCGGACGTCGCGAGCTCGCGCCCGGGGCGCTGCCCTGCGATGGCGAGGTCATCGGCGCCGTCCAGCGGTCGACGGCGGATTCGCCGGGGGACGACATCGTCGTGTGCGCGGCCGGCACGTTGCCGGGCGAGCTGCACAAGCTCTGGCGGACCGCCGCGCCCGGCGGCTATCACGTCGAATACGGCTACTCGTGCATGGGCTACGAGATCGCCGGAGGCCTGGGCGTCAAGATGGCGCGGCCCGACCGCGAGGTCGTCGTGATGGTCGGCGACGGCAGCTACCTCATGATGAACTCCGAGATCGCGACCTCGGTGATGCTCGGCCGCAAGCTCACGATCGTGCTGCTCGACAACCGCGGATACGGCTGCATCCATCGGCTGCAGGAGGCCTGCGGCGGCGCGGCGTTCAACAACCTGTTCGACGACTGCCTGCAGGGCCCGGGCGGCGCGCCGGACATCGACTACGCGGCGCATGCGCGCGCGATGGGCGCGAACGCGGAGCACGCGCGCTCGATTCCCGAACTGGAAGCGGCGCTCGTCCGGGCGCGGGCGTCCGGGCGCACGACGCTGATCTCGATCGACACCGACCCGCGCCGCACGACCGCGGAAGGCGGCTGGTGGTGGGAGGTCGCGGTGCCCGAGGTCTCCGACCGGGCGGAGGTCCGCGACGCGAGGGCGCGCTACGACGACGAACGGCGGCGGCAGAAACGATGAGCGCGAAGACGAGGAAGCCGGGCGGAGCGGTTGCCGGAACCCAGGGCGGCCGCGCGCTCGCGAAGGCGCGGCCGAAACCGGCGACGCGATCGGGAGCGAAGGCGAAACCGGGACCGCAACCGGCGGCGGCGCGGCGCACGACGGTACGCCAAGCCCCGGCGGCCGGCGGCCCACGCAAGACGACCCGCCGGCTCGACGTGCGGATCGGCATCAATCCGATCTCCTGGAGCAACGACGACCTGCCGTCGCTGGGCGGCGAGACGCCGCTCGCGACCGCGCTCTCCGAGGGGCGAGCGATCGGCTACGAGGGCTTCGAGCTGGGCAACAAGTTCCCGCGCGAGCCCCGCGCGCTCGCGAAGGTGCTCGCGCGGCACGGACTCGCGTGCGTCTCCGGCTGGTACTCCGGGAGGCTCGCGCGCTGCGCGGTCGCCGAGGAGATCGCCGCGGTCGGCCCGCATCTCGACCTGCTCGCGAAGAACGGCGCGAGCGTGATGGTCTACGGCGAGGTCGCCGACACGATCCAGGGGAGCGACCGTCCGCTCCACCAGCGGCCGCGGTTCTTCCGCGACGACCAGTGGCGGGCCTACGGCGAGCGGCTGAACGAGTTCGGCCGGTTCCTGCTCGCGTGCGGCGTCCGCCTCGCGTACCACCACCACATGGGCGCGTACGTCGAGACGCCCGACGACGTCGACCGCCTGATGGCGGTCACCGGCGACGAAGTCGGGCTGCTGTTCGACAGCGGCCACATGACGTTCGCCGGCGGCGACGCGGTCGCGATGCTTAGGAAGCACGTCGCCCGCGTGTGCCACGTCCATTGCAAGGACGTGCGCCCGGCGGTGATCCGGCTCGCGCGCAACCGCGACTGGAGCTTCCTCACCGCGGTTGTCAACGGCGCGTTCACCGTGCCCGGGGACGGAGCGGTCGATTTCCGCTCGATCGTCGACATCCTCGCGGCGCAACGCTATCGCGGGTGGCTGGTCGTCGAGGCCGAGCAGGATCCGGTGGTCGCGCCCGCGTACGAGTACGCGCGGAAGGGCTACGGGACGCTGCGTGCGCTGGTCGACGCCGCCAACCGCCGCGTGCGCGCATGAGCCTGCTCGTCAAGTCGGCGCGTACCGGCCGTGACATCGTCGCCGTGACGCCCGCGAGCGCGCGTTGGTCGTACGTCGGCTTTTCGGCGCATCGACTCGCGGCCGGCGAGCGCCTGTCGGTGGCGCGGCCGGGGCGCGAGGCGTGCGTCGTCGTGCTCCGCGGTCGCGTCGACATCGAGGGCGGCGGCGGCTCGTGGCCGGACCTGGGCGGGCGGTCGAGCGTGTTCGACGATCGCGCGCCCGACGCGGTCTATCTGCCCGACGCCGCGCGGATCGATGTGCGCGCGCGCGGCGATGCCGAGATCGCGATCGCCGATGCGCCGGGCGACGGCCGCCGGGCGGCGCGGCGGATCGATCCGGCGACGATGAAGCGGTCGGTGCGCGGCCTGGGCAGCAACACCCGGTACGTGCGTGACATCCTGCCCGAGACCGAACCGGCCGCGAACCTGCTGGTCGTCGAGGTGCGCACGCCGTCGGGACACTCGTCGTCGTATCCGCCGCACAAGCACGACCGCGACGATCCGCCGAACGAGACGTCGCTCGAGGAGACCTATTACCACCGGCTCGACCCCCCGCAGGGATTCGTTTTCCAGCGCGTCTACACCGACGACCGCTCGCTCGACGAGTCGATGGCGGTCGAGGACCACGACGTCGTGATGGTGCCGCGCGGCTACCATCCGGTCGTGGTCCCGCACGGTTACGAGTCGTACTATCTCAACGTGATGGCCGGGCCGAAACGCGCCTGGCATTTCAAGAACGACCCGGCGCACGAGTGGATGCTGAAGCGCTGAACACGAAATGGGGTCAGACTCGAATTTCGTTATTGGGGTAATTGGGGTCAGACTCGAATTTCCGGTTCCACCGAAATTGGGGTCAGACTCGATTTTCCGGTTCCACCGGATCAAGTCTTGGCTGGATTGCGCGCCGGAAAATCGAGTCTGACCCCAATTTCGGTGGAACCGGAAATTCGAGTCTGACCCCAATTTCCCCAGTTACCCCCAATTACCTCAGGACATGGAAACGATGGACACCGCGATCTTCGGCGCCGGCCGCATCGGCAAGATCCACGCCGGCAATCTCGTCCGCCAGAACGGCGTCAGGCTGAAATACGTCGTCGACCCGGACGCCGCCGCCGCGAGTGCGCTCGCCGCGCAGCATGGCGCGGGCGTGTCGTCGATCGAAGCGGTGTTCGCCGATCGTGCGATCCGCGCGGTGGTGATCGCGTCGTCGACCGACACGCACGCCGACCTGATCGAGCGCGCCGCGGCGTCGGGCAAGGCGATCTTCTGCGAGAAGCCGGTCGACCTCTCGCTCGCGCGCGCCAGGGAGTGCGCGGCGGCCGTCAAGCGCGCCGGCGTGCCGTGCCTGATCGGATTCCAGCGGCGCTACGACCCGACGTTCGCGGCGGCACGGGCCCGCATCGACGCCGGCGAGATCGGCGACCCCGAGATGCTGATCGTCACGAGCCGCGACCCGGGCACGCCGCCGCTCGAGTACCTGAAACGCTCCGGCGGCATCTTCAAGGACATGCTGATCCACGACTTCGACATCTTCCGCTGGATCCTGGGCGACGAGGCCGCCACGCTGCACGCGACCGGCTCGTGCCTGACCGACCCGAACGTCGCCAGCGTCGGCGACGTCGACGCCACCGCGGTGACCATCCGCACGCGCAGCGGCCGGCTCGCGCAGATCAATACGATCCGGCGCGCCGCCTACGGCTACGACCAGCGCTTCGAGGTGATCGGCGCGAAGGGGATGCTGCAGGCCGGCAACCACCGGCCGACCGAAGTCGCGGCCTGGACCGGGCAGTCGGTGTCGTTCGACAAGCCGGAGTATTTCTTCCTCGAGCGCTACCGCGTCGCCTACGCGCTCGAAATGGCGCATTTCTTCGAGGCGCTCGCGTCGGGCAAGCCGGTGAAGACCTCGATCGAGGACGGCGTGAAGGCGCTGGAACTCGCGGAAGCCGCGACCGTGTCATGGCGCGAACGGCGCATCGTCGAATTCTGAGAGGTCACCACGATGAGCGGAATCGTCAACGTCGGCATCGCGGGCCTGGGACGCCTGGGCAAGCGCCATGCCGAGAACCTCGCGCAACGGATACCCGGCGCGAAGCTCGTCGCCGCGTGCAGTCCCGCCGCGGAGGAACGCGAGTGGGCGACGAAGGCGCTGGGTGTGCCGGCGACGTACGCCGACACCGCGGGGTTGCTCGCGCACCCGGGCCTCGACGCCGTCTTCCTGGTCACGCCGAACACCGTGCACCCCGGACAGATCATCGCCGCGTTGAAGGCGGGCAAGCACGTGTTCTGCGAGAAGCCGCTGTCGCTCGATCTGGACGAGTGCCTCGCCGTCGAGGCCGAGGCGAAGCGTCACCCGACGCTCAAGGTGATGATCGGCTACGTGCGCCGTTTCGACGCGAGCTACGTCGACGCGCAGGAGCGGATCGCCGCGGGCGGGATCGGGCGGCCGTTCATCGTGCGCTCCGAGACCTGCGACATGAACGATCCATCGGGATTCTTCGTGCGCTTCGCGCCGAAGTCCGGCGGCATCTTCCTCGACATGAGCGTCCACGACATCGACCTCGCGCGCTGGCTGCTGGGATCGCCGAAGCCCCGGCGGGTGTTCTCGGTCGGGACGATCGCCGTGCACCAGGGACTCGCCGATTGCGGCGATGTCGACAACGGACTCGCGATCGTCGAGTTCGACGGCGGCGCGATGGCGACGATCTACGCATCGCGGACGATGGCGCACGGCCACGAGACCGCGACCGAGATCATCGGCACCCAGGGCCGGATCGTCGTCGGCCGCGACGGCCGCATGAACGAGGTCGAGGTCGCCGACGCGCACGGCATCCGCATCCGGACGACGCCGACGTTCTGGGAGCGTTTCGAGAACGCGTTCCTGCGCGAGACGATGCACTTCGTCGACTGCTTGCGGCACGACCGGACGCCCGGACTCACGCTGCACGACGCGACCGAGGCCACGCGCATCGGCATCGCGCTGCGCACGTCGCTCGTCGAGCGGCGGGCGGTCGACCTGTAACCCGGGCAACCCCGCGGGGGCGAGGCGAGCGATGGGTATCTACGGACGGATCCTCTTGGCGCTCGCTTTGGCCGCGGCGGCGACCGGCGCTGGCGCGCAGGGTCAGGTCAATGTCCTTTGCAGCGTGCCGGCCGCCTGGTGCGAGGCGGTCGCCGCGCAGTTCCAGAAGGACACCGGCGTCAAGGTCAACATCGTGCAGAAGGCGGCCGGCGAGGCGATGGCGCAGTTGGCCGCCGAGAAGGCGAATCCGCGCTTCGACGTCTGGTACGCCGGCAGCGGCGACCCGCACCTGCAGGCGGCGGAATCCGGACTCACCGACGAGTACCGCTCGCCGCACCTGCCGCAACTGCACGACTGGGCGGTGCGGCAGGCCGAGCAGTCGGGCTACCGGACCGTCGGGCTGTTCGTCGGCGCGCTCGGATTCGGCTACAACGCCGAAGTGCTCGCCAAGAAGAAGCTGCCGGCGCCGCGTTGCTGGGCCGATCTCGCCGATCCGGTCTACCGGGACGAGGTGCAGATCGCCAACCCGAACGCGTCCGGTACCGCGTACATGACCATCGCCACGTTCGTGCAGCTCTTCGGCGAGGACCGGGCCTTCGATCTGCTCAAGGGCATGCATCGCAACACGAACAACTATCCGCGTGCCGGGGCCGGCGCGATCCGCGCGGTGGGGCGCGGCGAGACGACGATCGGCGTCACGTTCCTCGACGACGGCATGGTCGACATCGCGGCCGGATTCCCGGTGAAGCTCGTCGCGCCCTGCGAAGGCACCGCGTACCAGGTGGGGTCGATGAGCCTCGTCAGGGGCGCGCGCAATCCGGCCGAGGCCCGGCGCTTCTACGACTGGGCGCTCACGCCCGGCGGGCAGGCGCTGGTCGCGGCGACGAAGAACTTCCAGACGATGTCGCATCGCGCGACGCCGCAGCCGGCGGGCGGGATCCGCTTCTCCGACATCAAGCTCATCGTGTACGACGCGGCGCGTTTCGGCGCCGCGGCGGAGCGCAGGCGGCTGCTCGAGAAGTGGGATCGGGAGGTCCACGCGCTGCCGCGCTGAACGGCCACGCGGGCCGGGTGTCCATGCCCGGCCGGAAGTTCGGTCCGGGACAGCGTAGCCGCGGTTTGCTACAGTGACGGAGCAAGAGGCGGGCCCACCCGCTCGAAACAACCCGAGGAGATCGACGATGCGCGCTTCCCGCTGGTTCCAGGTTCTCGTCCCCGCGCTGCTCATCGCGGCGCCGCTCGCCGCCCAGGCGCAGGGCGAGGTGGTCGTCTACTGCACGGTGCAGGAGGAATGGTGCCGGCCGATGGTCGCCGCGTTCGAGAAGGCGACCGGGATCAAGGTGCTGATGACGCGCAAGAGCTCGGGCGAGTTCTACGCGCAGATCAAGGCCGAATCCGCCAATCCGCGGGGCGATGTATGGTGGGGCGGCACCGGCGATCCGCACCTGCAGGCCGCCGAGGAGGGACTCACCGAGTCCTACCGGTCGCCGCGCATGGGCGAGTTGCAGGATTGGGCGGTACGGCAGTGGGAGCAGTCGAAGGGACGCACGGTCGGCGTCTACGCGGGCGCGCTCGGCTACAGCTACAACGCCGATCAGCTCAGGAAGAAGGGCCTCGCCGAGCCGAAGTGCTGGGCGGACCTCACCAAGCGTGAATTCAAGGACGAGGTGCAGGTCGCGAACCCCAATTCGTCGGGCACGTCGTACACGATGCTCGCGACGCTCGTGCAGCTGATGGGCGAGGACAAGGCGTTCGACTACCTGAAATCGCTCCACAGGAACATCAACCAGTACACCAAGTCCGGCGCGGCGCCTGCGCGCGCGGCCGCGACCGGCGAGTCGCTGGTCGGCATCACGTTCCAGCACGACGCGGTGGTCCAGGCGGTGGGCGGCGCGCCGGTGAAGATCGTCTCGCCGTGCGAAGGCACCGGCTACGAGATCGGCAGCATGAGCATCATCAAGGGCGCGAAGAACATGGACAACGCCAGGAAGTGGTACGACTGGGCGCTGTCCGCCGAGGCGCAGGGCGTCGGGGCGCAGAACAAGGTCTCCTACCAGGTGCCGTCGAACAAGGCGGCCACGGTTCCGGCGGCGGCGCCGAAGCTGACCGAAGTCAAGCTGATCAACTACGACTTCGCGAAATACGGTTCGTCGGCCGAGCGCACGCGACTCCTGAAGAAGTGGGACACCGAAGTGTCGACGCTGCCGAAGTAGGCGCGCGCCTTCGAGGTGGCGACGGCGGTCGCCCGGCCGGTTTTCGTGCCCGCGTCGCGCGAACGCGCGACGGCGGGCACGCTCGCGCTCGCGCTCGCCGCGCTGTTCGCGCTGCCGTGGGCGCTGGGTGGGGGCGGGTCGGCGCTCCTGAGGGCGTACGCCGGCGAGTGGACCTTGTGGCCGCTGGTCGCCGCGACCGCGGCCGCGCTCGTCACCGCCTGGAGGGCGGACGATCGCGCGACGGCGATCCTCGCCGGCGGCGCGGTGATCTGGACTTTCGCCGCCGGGTTCGCGGCGGGCGCGAAAGGCGCGTCGTTCGGCTGGGGCGCGCTGGTCTCGCTGTTCGCGCTGACCGTCGCGTTCGCCCGTGCGATCGCGCGGCGCGGTGCGTTCAAGGGCGATCCGGTCGTCTCCTCGATCGTCGTCGTCATCGCGGCGCTGCTCGCGATCTTCATCTTCTTCCCGGTCGGCAAGGTGCTGGCCGCGGCGTTGTTCGACGCCCAAGGCGGATTCGCACCCGGACTGGCCGGCGAACGTCTGTTCGCCTCCGACATCTGGGGCGCGGGCTGCTTCGGCGGAGGCACGCGCTGTGGTGTAGCCATCAACACGGCGATGCTCGCGACGGTCGTCGGCTTCGGGTCGACGCTGCTGGGGCTCATCCTCGCCCTCGTGGTCCAGCGCGGCGGACGCCGCTACGCCGGCGTGACCAGGCTCATGTCGATCCTGCCGATCGTGACGCCGCCGTTCGTGATCGCGCTCGCGCTGGTCGTGCTGTTCGGCCGCACCGGCATCGTCACCGGCTGGCTCGACGCGTGGTTCTCGATCCCGCGGTCCCGCTGGCTCTACGGACTGCCCGGCGTCGCGATCGCGCAACTGATCACGTTCTCGCCGATCGCGTTCATGATCCTGCACGGTGCGCTGGGCGCGATCAGCCCGGCGCTGGAGGAGGCGGCCCAGACACTGCGCGCGTCGCGCTGGCGCGTCTTCCGCACCGTGACCTGGCCGCTCCTGCGCCCCGCGCTCGCCAACGCCTTCCTGCTCGGATTCGTCGAGAGCCTCGCCGACTTCGCCAATCCGATCGTGCTCGCCGGCAATTTCGAGGTGCTGTCGACCAAGATCTTCTTCGCGATCGCCGGCGCGCAGCACGACCCGGGCCGCGCGGCCGCGCTCGCCGTCGTCCTGCTCGCGCTCACGCTCGCGGCGTTCTGGCTGCAGCAGCGCTGGATCGGGCGGCTGTCGTACGTGACGGTGACCGGCAAGGGCGACGGCGGCATCCACGCGAAGCTGCCGGGGCCACTGTGGAAGGCGTGCTTCGGCGTCGCGGCCGCGTGGATCGTGTTCACGCTCGTCTGCTACGCGATCATCCTCACCGGCGGCTTCGTCAAGGACATCGGCCGCGGCGACATGACGCTGACGCTCCACCACTTCGGACAGGGATTCGGCATCGACTTCTCGTCGCCGGCGATCTTCTCGGGGTCGGCCTGGGACAGTCTGTTCACGACGGTGAAGGTCGCCGCGATCGCCGCGCCGCTCACCGCGATCGTCGGGCTGCTGTCGGCGTACGTGATCACGCGCCACCGGTTCGCCGGCCGGCGCACGTTCGAGTTCCTGACCATGGTGAGCTTCGCGATCCCCGGCACGGTCATCGGCGTTTCCTACATCGTCGCGTTCAACGTCGCGCCGCTGGAGCTGACCGGCGGCATGGCGATCCTCGTGCTCTGCTTCGTGTTCCGCAACATGCCGGTCGGCGTGCGCGCCGGGGTCGCCGCGCTCGCCCAGATCGACCGCACGCTCGACGAGGCGTCGTCGACGCTGCGCGCGTCGACGCGGAGGACGCTGACGCGCGTGATCCTGCCGCTGCTCAAGCCGGCGATCCTCGCGACGCTCGTGTTCAGCTTCACGCACGCGATGACCGCGGTCTCGGCGGTGATCTTCCTCGCCACCGCCAAGTACAACCTCGCGACCGTCTACATCATCGGCCGCGTCGAGGCCGGCGAGTACCCGCTCGCGATCGCGTACTCGTCGGTGCTGATCGTCCTGATGCGCGCGGTGCTCTTCGCGGTCCAGCGGGTCGTCGGCGAGGCGAAGCTCGGACGGCGTTCGACGCCGATGATGGCGACCGGCGGTTAGTTCGGAAAGGCGGACGATGGACGGCGCGAGAGGGGGCGTGATCTTCGAGCGGGTGACCAAGCGCTACGGCGACGTCACCGCCGTCGACGACGTGTCGTTCGAGGTCGCGCCCGGCGATCTGGTCACGCTGCTCGGGCCTTCGGGCTGCGGCAAGACGACGACGCTGCGGATGGTGGCCGGACTCGAGGCGGTCAGCGCCGGTCGGGTGATCATCGAGGGCGCCGACGTCACGCTGCGCGCCGCGAATGAACGCGACGTGTCGATGGTGTTCCAGTCCTACGCGCTGTTCCCGCACATGAGCGTGCTGGAGAACGTCTGCTACGGCC